>JBBRPC010000040.1:0-20906 GCA_038228615.1 Acidimicrobiia bacterium
GGCGTCACGTTCCGCCGGATCGAGCGCGCGCAGGTGGGCTTCGACCGTTTTCAGATCGCCACGAGCGACCGGGCCCGTCAGTGCGTGTGCGGGTCCGAGTTCGAACGAATTGTCGACTGAGGCTTCCACGAGCGACCGAAACGCCGCGAAGGGAATCCCGACCCCGGTCGCGAGCCGCTCTACTTGTCCGAGCAGCGCCACAAGATGGTTCGACGCGATGACAGCTGCCGCGTGATATCTCAGACGATCGATGGGATCGATATGCAGCGGTTGCAGTTCGAGCAGCTCCGCAATTTCGGTGATCTCGGCATCACCCTCAACGGTCGCATATGAACCCGCAAGGCGATCCAGACCTTCGCTAATCGACGGGAGTGTTTGTAGCGGATGCAGTGAACCGACGCGAACGTCGCTGCGTTGGGATCGCAAATCGTCGAATACCGCGAGTGTCTTTGAACCTGCGAGATGCATGACGAGTGCGTTCGGCTCAAGTGTCGAAGCGATTGCTGCTGCGGTCGATTCGATCGCATGATCTGGCGTGGCGATCACGACGAGATCTGCGCCGATTCCGATATCGGTGACGAAGCGGGCGTGCGCAACGCAGATGGCTGCGGCAGCGAGTGTGCTCGGCGCGTCGATCGCCCGACCAGCGACCCCTACGACGCGATAACCGTGGGCGTACAAGGCCAACGCGATCGTTGTGCCGGCACGGCCCGGACCAACAAGCGCGAGCGTCGGGTCCTGCGGTTTCAGCGGAGTACCTCTCCATAACGCACCACATGTTGGTCGTGCGGGATGTCGGCGACGAGATCGGGCGCAATTTCACACAACGGGATTAACACGAACGCTCGCTCGTACATTCGTGCATGCGGAATTGTCAGCTGAGGATCAGTCATCTGGATCTCGCCGACCAGCAATACGTCGACGTCGAGCGTGCGAGGGCCCCATCGGATATCTCGAACTCGCTCGGCGTCCTGTTCCAGATCATGTGCAACCGACAGCACGCCCCAAGGATCGAGCGCAGTCTCAACGGCAATCACCGCGTTGAGATACGGACCTTGATCAGGCCCCCCAATGGGTGCGGTTTCATACACCGACGACCAGCCCATGACGACCAGATCGGCGACCTTCCGCAAGCCATCGAGCGCGCCCTGGAGATAGCCCATACGATCGCCGAGATTCGTTCCGACGGCTAGGTACGCGACACTCATCAGACGTCGCTGCTACCGAGTGATCCGCACCGAAACGTGGCGCACATCCGCTGCCACTGGCGGCCGTAGCTTGCGAACCTCGACGACCACTCCCGTCACCCGTTCATCGGCGCGACAGACCTCGGCAATCCGCTGCGCCAGACGCTCAATGAGTTCGAACCGCTCATGTGTGACCACACGTTCGACGCTTTCGATCACGTCGGCATAGCTCACCGTGTCGTCCAGATCATCAGACACACCAGAACCCCGAAGATCCACCGACATTTCGAGATCGATCTCGAACGGCTGCGCGCGAACCTTTTCTTCGGGGAGCACGCCGTGTACGCCGAGGGCACGCAATCCGGTGACCTTGATCAGATCCATGGCTGCGCACCGTAGTTGCACGTCGCATCGAGTGCCACGACTCGGGGATGCTTCGATACGGATCACCCGTGAAGCACAATGGGGGATGCGCCGCACCAAGATTGTCGCCACCATTGGGCCTGCCTCTTCGAATCGGGAGGCGATGCACTCAATCATCCAAGCTGGCGTCGACGTCGTTCGACTCAATGCGTCGCACGGAACACTCCAAGACCATGCAACCAACGCTCGTCAGGCCCGCGAAATTGCCGCAAATTTGGGTCGTATGGTCGGCGTGCTCGTGGATCTTCCTGGTCCGAAGTTGCGTTCAGGCGACCTTACGGACTCCGAGGCCGAGTTGGTCGTTGGGAGAGAGTTCACCCTCCGTAGCGATCCGATCGACGGCGATGCAACACAAGTATCCACGACACTTCCGGAACTCGCGAGATGGCTTCAGCCTGGCGACGAAGTATTCCTGGCAGACGGCGCCATCGTGCTCGAGGTGGCACGCAACCTAGGAGCCGACGTCGTCACCCTCGTTCGTCGCGGGGGAACATTGCGATCACGCAAAGGAATGCACGTCCCGAAGGCGGAGCATCACATCGAACCGTTCACAGAGCGCGACCGCGCGGCACTTGAACTCGCCGTCGAAATCAAGGCCGACTTTGTTGGACTTTCATTTGTTCGTGCAGCTGGCGACGTCGACCATGTGCGGTCGCTGTTGCCGAAGCGCGGCATGCGGCCAGCACTCATCGCGAAAATCGAAACGGCGCTCGCGATCGACAATCTCGCGTCGATCGTCGCGACGACCGACGCAGTGATGGTCGCCCGCGGCGATCTTGGCATCCAGGTACCCGCTCGGCGAGTGCCCCTCATTCAAAAAGACATCATTCGTATGTGCAACGTCGCAGGTCGGCCCGTAATAACTGCCACCCAGATGTTGGAATCGATGACGCGCGCACCCCTGCCGACCCGAGCCGAGGTGAACGACGTCGCGAATGCCGTGATCGACGGCACCGACGCGTTGATGCTCTCGGAGGAGACTGCTGTTGGATCGCATCCGAGTGAAGTAGTTCGCACCATGGCTGAAGTCGCCGAAGCTGCTGAAACGTGGGATCGCCGATTTGAAACTCCTGAGGTCGACGGATCCGCCGCCGACAACGATCGGGTGGCGTGGGCCGTCGCACACGCAGCCGTGCACGCAGCCGAGGATTTGCAGGTCGCGGCGATCCTGTGTCCGACGCGGAGTGGTCAGACGGCCCGACGCGTCGCCGCATTTCGCCCGACGATGCCAATCGCCGGAATTTCACCAACGCACGACGTGCTCGGCGGGCTCAGCCTCGTGTGGGGCGTCACTCCGCTCTTGGTTCCCGAAACCAGCGACGGCGGGCAGCAACTACGCCTCGCTGTGCAAGCTGCACGATCGGCAGGAATCGTCGGCGATGGCGACCTCGTCGCGTTGGTGTTCGGCGATTCTGGTCCGCGAGCAGGCAGCACCGATTCGGTCAGGATCGTACGGGCGTAACTTCGGCCGCAGGTTCACGCAACGTGTACCAACCATCGCGCGTCATTTCCGCTGCCACGAAACCGCGGTGCATGGCCACACCAAGCGTCGCCCGCAATGCCAAACGCCATCGCTGTGCCAACTGCGGATCGCTGCGTCGCATGAGCTCCACATCGCTCGGAACGAACGCACGAAGCGCGACACCCACAACGATGCGATCTGAGCGCACGATTGGTTCGGCGTCGACGGCGGTCGATGCAGGTTCGAGAATGACGTGCTTCCTGGCGTCCTCGCTGTCCAACACGGCCGAACGCGTTCCGCCAGGCGCAGGGGCGACGTCCCATATCGCGACACAACGATCGCTGAAATCGCCCGCATTGATGAGGTCACTCATTTCGCCATAGAACACTTCGTGGTATTCGGTTGCGACAGCGCCGAGCCGCACGAGATTGAAATACGCGTTGCGACGAATAAGCGGATCAAACGTCCAAGAGATCCGATCGACGCCACGCTGCAACGACCACGCACGTTGATGAGTTTTCAATGCGGAGCCGATCCCAACACCTCTGGCTTGAGGATCGACCGCAGTGACATGGGAGTGCAGAATCCATCCGCGCGAGTCGCGGCCCCAAAAGGCGACCGACCCTCCGACCAGCTCATCGTCGACAAACGCACCAGCGACATAATTCTGCGAAAATGCCAAGGCGCGCAGCACTCCCGCGTCGATCGGCGTCTTCGGTGGCGTGAGGCCCCAGACTCGACCAAAGAGCTCGTTCACCGCAAGAAGATCGCGCTGGTCGTGCAACGTCCGTATCGAAGGCACACGACGAATTGTGGACGACATCGATGCCTTAGCCGAGTGGTCGAATCACGCCATTTTCCAACACGACCGCAACCATGGTGCGCGCTTCAGCATCGAGCTGACGACCAGAAAGCTTCTCCATCGCCGCAATGGCATGCGTGCCTTCGCTGACGAGGCGGGCATACAACAAATAGCCTGCCAGGAATCCGAGCACTCGGTCACCGAACTCCTCTTGGTGCACAAAGAGGCGTTCATGGGGAGAATCGAGCCACATCGAGATCCGACCGTAGATAATGCCCAAATTATTGGCCATTTCATCGGGTCGACCTATTGGAAGATGTTCGCCCACAAGACCCGCGTCGGTGTACGCCTGGAGGTTGTGTGTGGAATCGAGGAGCGACACGATTCGCGTGAAACCTTGGTTGCGCAACCATATGAGTTCTTCTTGGCGACGCACCTTGCGATGGTTGCGCGAAAATCCACCTGGTCGTTCCGCCGCGGCCATCTGATCTTTGATGATCCACGTGAAGTTCCTCGGTTGCAATCCTTGCGCCCAACGGCCTCGCAGCGAACTCACGTCAGCACTCCTTCTTGAATTGCGTTGGCTTGAATTGCGTTGGCTTCAATTGCGTTGGCTTGAGATGCGTTGGCTTGAGGTGCGTTTCGACACGCTGCCGCAATGGATTCGAGCACGCGAGCGGCCGCCACGGAAGCATCGACGTTGTGGACCCGAACGATCGCTGCGCCTTGCATGAAGGCAAACACCGTCGTGGCAAGCGTTGCATCTTCGCGCTCACCGACGGGCGCGCCAGTGAGAATCGCGCCGAGGAAGCCCTTGCGCGACGTACCTACCAACACCGGCACTTCGACTGCATCGGCGAGGATCCCAAGGCCCCCGAGTAGCTGCAGATTGTGCTCGAAGGTCTTGCCGAACCCGATGCCGGGATCGGCGATGATCGCCGATCTCTCAACACCTGCGATGAGCGCCGACGCAACGCGCGTCGCGAGGTAGCTGCCAACTTCGCGCACAACATCGCGGTACTGAGGATTGAGTTGCATCGTAGGAGGTGCCCCCTGCTTATGCATCAGTACGATCCCGGCAGAGTGCCGCACAACGGTCGCGAACATCGCGGCATCCTGTTCGGCACCTGAAATATCGTTGACGATCGACGCGCCAGCTCGCAGCGCCGCATCTGCGACAACGGATTTCGTCGTATCGATCGAAATCGGGATGGCGACCCTCGAGGCGAGGCCCTCGATCACAGGGACGACCCGAGCGAGTTCCTCATCGGCGGCGACGGGTCGCGCACCTGGACGGCTCGACTCACCACCTACATCGATGATTGACGCACCGCTCGCAGCAAGCGCGAGCCCATGTGCGACCGCGTCGTCAACCGTGACGAATCGACCACCATCTGAAAATGAGTCCGGGGTGACGTTCAGGACACCCATCACTGCAAATGGGGGGAGACTTCCCGCTGAAAACGTCACAGTTTGGGAGGCTACCGGACGCCTACCGAGGGATCCCCAGGCCGATCATCGACATCGCTTCCGCCCGAGTGGCAGCGTTTTCCTTGAAAATCCCTCGGACCGCAGACGTCAACGTCGTTGATCCCGGCTTGCGAACGCCCCGCATCGACATGCAGAGATGCTCGGCCTCCACTATGACAAGGGCACCTCGGGGTTGCAGGGCGTCCACCATCGCATCAGCGATTTGTGAGGTCAGGCGCTCCTGTACCTGTGGTCGCTTCGCAAAGCCGTCCACCAAACGCGCGAGCTTTGAGAGGCCAGTAATTCTGCCATCATGACCAGGGATGTAGGCAACGTGTGCACGCCCGTGAAAAGGAACGAGATGATGTTCGCACAGCGAATACATCGGGATATCGCGCACCATGACCATCTCGTCATGACCAGCTTCGAATGTCACATGTAAATGTTGTGATGGATCTTCATGCAACCCAGCACAAACTTCGGCAAACATCTTGGCCACTCGGTGGGGCGTTTTCAACAGACCATCACGATTCGGATCTTCGCCAATCGCCGCGAGAATTTCGCGCACCGCGGCCTCAACTCGCAGTAGATCCATCCCGCCCGAGTTGGGCGCCGGAGTGTCTGGCATTGGAGCGTCGTCTCCACGAGTGTGCGTCACGGGATCCTCCGAGATTCTGGACTGCGTTCGGTTGCGGCGGCGGCACCAGACGGCCGACCGGCACCCGAAAATACGTCTGGAACAACATGGGAGGAAGCATCGGAAAGAACAATCGTGGGTTCCAGCAACGTGGCTCCAGCAAGTAGCGCCTGCACCGCATCAAAATCGAGTGTTTCATGCTCAACCAATGCGGCGGCGAGAGTATCTAACACCAACCGGTTCGCTCGCAAGATCTCCGACGCCTGATCATGTGCGCGATCGATGATCACGCGCACTTCCGAGTCGATCGCTGCGGCGATCTCATCGGAGAAGTCGCGGCCCCCACCGAGGTCGCGACCAAGAAATACTTCCCCTGTCGCATGCGCGAGTTTCACAGGCCCGAGCCGATCCGTCATCCCGAACTCCGTCACAATCTGGCGGGCAATCGCTGACGCTCGTTCGATGTCGTTTTGAGCTCCAGTTGTCGGGTCGTTGTAGACGAGCAACTCAGCAGCGCGACCGCCGAGCAACATTGCAATCTCGTCAAAGAGTTCGCTGCGCCGCACCAGAAAACGGTCCTCAATCGGCAATGTGAGCGTGAAACCCAGCGCCTTACCCCTCGGGATAATCGACACCTTGTGCACAAGATCGGTATGAGGGAGCACATGGGCGACCAACGCATGTCCCGCCTCGTGGTACGCAATGATCTGACGCTCGTGTTCGGCAATCAATCGGGTACGCCGTTCCGGACCAGCGGTCACACGGTCGATGGCTTCTTCAAACTGTGCCAGACCGATCGTGGTGAAACCTCGACGGGCGCTGAGCAACGCTGCTTCATTGACAACGTTCGCCAGGTCTGCGCCGGTGAAGCCGGGAGTCCGTCGAGCGATCACATCAAGATCCACACCATCCGCGACGGGTTTACCGGCCGCATGTACGGCAAGGATTGCGCGGCGCCCGCCCAGATCGGGGCGATCCACGACGACTTGACGGTCGAAACGCCCCGGACGTAACAGAGCGGGATCGAGAATATCTGGGCGGTTCGTAGCAGCGATCATGATGACGCCGATGTGCGGTTCGAAGCCGTCCATCTCCACCAGCATTTGATTCAACGTTTGTTCCCGTTCATCGTGCCCACCGCCGAGTCCCGAGCCGCGATGTCGGCCGACAGCGTCGATTTCATCAATAAAAATGATTGCGGGTGCCGCGGCTTTGGCTTGCGCGAAGAGATCGCGGACACGGGCCGCGCCGACGCCAACAAACATCTCGACAAAATCCGAACCGGACAGCGTGAAGAACGGAACACCAGCTTCGCCGGCAACAGCACGCGCCAACAAGGTCTTTCCCGTACCGGGCGGGCCGTAGAGCAACACGCCCTTCGGAATTCGTGCGCCGAGGAGCTGAAACTTCAGCGGGTCGGTCAGAAACTCTTTGATTTCTTGAAGTTCCTCGACGGCCTCATCGAGACCAGCAACATCTCGAAATGTCACCGAGGGGCGGTCCTTGTCGAACAACTTCGGTTTTGAGCGCCCAAAGCCCCCACCGAATCGCCCACCAACTTGGCGAAAGATGAACCCGAGCATCGCGAACAGCAATATGAACGGCAGGATGCTGCCCACGATTTGCAGCCATTGGTTCGGATGTTGCGCGTCGGTTTTATACGCGACCCCAGCCGTATCCATTGCTGCTGTGACGGAACGCTCTGCACTCACGGGATACTCGACAACGTACGAGCTTCCGTCGCTGAGATGCCCGGATACCGAGTGATCGGTGCGCGCCAGTACTGCGGTGGTGACGCGCCGAGCCGCAAGTTCGGCTCGAAAGCTCGCGACAGTGAGATGGTCGGGATCCGCAGGGCCAGTCACGGTGCGCCACGCGACGAGCACGACCACAAGAGCGCACAGCAACACCACAATTTTGGTGGATCGTCGTCGCAGCAAAGTCACAACCTACGCAGAAGGGACACGGGATCGTAACGCGCCGCGACGGAATGCTGCCAGGCGGGGGCTCAATCAGGCTTGTACTGCGCGATATAGCCAAGGTTGCGGTAACGCTCATCGACGTCGAGTCCGTAGCCAACCACGAAATCAGGCGGTATCGAAAAGCCAACGTATTTCAGCTGCGGATCGACCTTCTGGAGGCCCTCTTTCAACAAGAGCGCACACACTTCAACTGACGCTGGACCACGCGACAGCAGGTTCTTACGCAAATAGTGCAGCGTCAATCCTGAGTCGATGATGTCTTCGACGATCAACACATGTCGATCCGTGAGATCAGCATCAAGATCTTTCACGATTCGAACCACGCCACTCGAGCGCGTCGCTGATCCGTACGACGAAACTGCCATGAAATCGAAGTCGACTGGCAACTCGATCGCCCTGGCCAAATCCGCCATGAACATGAACGCACCCTTCAACACCCCGACGAGCAGCGGTGGACGCCCGGCATAATCGATCGTGATCTGCGCACCGAGCTCGCCGATGCGGGCGCGTAGATCTTCCTCACTGACCAAGACTTGAGCGATGTGTGGGTCGAACATCTGCAGTTTTGCCCTACTCCGTATGCCCTCGCGTGGGTTCTACCGTAAGGATTCCACCACTCCGCCGCAGCGTTCGGCGATTCGGTAGCGCCACCGACGTCCGCTCGCCATACACAACGGCAAGCGCAGCCTCAACATGCTTGCCGCCAATCGGGGGTTCGCCCAAAAATTGGCGAATGACTCGCCGCAAGACCACACGATCCATTTGCACAAGCGATCGAACTCTGGGCGGGTCGCCAGCGTCGAGGTACGCAGCAGCCGCAATTTTTTCAAGGTAGTCGTGCTCCTCACGCACCAAACTCGCTTGGCGAGCAAGCACGGGTGCGATGTCGCGACTGGTTCTCTCGTTGAGTTCGGGGAGCAACGTGTCGCGTATCCAGACCCGAAGAAATCTCTGGTCGTGGTTCATGGGATCGTCGACCGTCGCAAGATGCAACTCGCGACAAATCTCGCGGAGCACGTCGCGTCGTACCCCAAGGAGAGGGCGCACCGTACGACCGCGTCGCGATGCCATTGCGGCCAACCCGGCAAGGCCGCTGCCGCGCAGCATCGCCGCGATAACCGTTTCGGCCTGATCGTCAAGGGTGTGCGCAAGCCAGATCTCAGCTGCATCACACGATCGGCGGACTTCTTCGAGCGCTTGCATGCGCGCATCTCGGGCGCGCGCCTCAACATTGGAACTGTCATCGACGACGACAGTCGTCATGATGCTGGCGAAGTCGAACCGATCAGCGACGACTCGAACGATCTCGAAATCACTCGCGCTCAGTGGACGCAGTCCATGATCGACATAGACGACCGTCGCAGCACGCTGTGTTCGGGCCGCGAGCGCGACCAGCGCCACGGAGTCGGGACCGCCGGAACAGCCGATCACAATGCGGTCGTCCCCAACGGTGAGGAGTGGCGTGGTGGCCACGAGCCGGTCGAGCGCGAGCGCGGCGTTGGAGCTCAGGCGCGACTTCCGCTCATCCGAGCGAGCCAAGCTGGCGCGTCGTTGAGTTCTTCCAACGTTGGTAACGCCTCGGGGCCCGACCAAGCCGCATCGATGGCTCCGATTCCCGCGCGCTCAACAACAGCATTGAGAAACGACTCACCGACCGCGTATTGGCGCAACTTCATTTCGATCCCCATCATCTTTTGTAGCTGTCCGCCAAGTCCCTTCGTTTCGCGGCGCGCCTGCAACACGCGTTCCATCCGTTCGACTCCGTAGACATGTTCGCGTCCGAGCGCATTCATGACGTAGTTGCCGTGTCCTTCGAGCAACGACATCAAGGCCTGCACATCACCGAGCACCGCGCGTTGTTCGTCGCTCGCGAACAGACCGAGGAGGCCAGCCTCATCGAACGGGTTTCGCCCGCGCGACAAACATTCGGCTGCCCGTGCGACAGCGCGAATGAGTACACGAGGATCTGGTTCCACCATGCCGAACGTGCGTTCAACAAGCGACAAGAAATACGGTCGGAGCCACGGCACTCCGGTGAACTGCGCGCGGTGCGTGATCTCGTGGATCGCGATCCACCGCCGAAAATCTCTGGGCCGGAATGCGAAACGTTTCTCGAGCGACAATATGTTGGGACCGACGTAATACACCACATCGCCCGCGTCGGTTTGTTCTGGTACCAACAGGTCGTATTGGCCGAGTACACGTTGGCTCATGTACCCGAGGAGCATTCCCATCTCCGCTCCGGCTGCATGCTTGCCCACCGGAGCGAACGGCGTCACCGTCATGCGGGCACCCATTTTTTGCGTGAGCGGGCCCAACAGTCGGCGCATCGACGCGAGGTTCGCATCGATCCAGCCGCCGCGATCGACCACACCGCCCTGAGCACGACCGGGCGCGTGGAGCCCGGTGAAGTCGCCGACCATTGCTTCGGCTTCCGTGGTGACCTGCGCGAAATCTTTGTCCATCGCGGCGCGCAAATACGAGTGAGCGAGCGGGTCGCGTCCGCTCAAGGTATTTGCGACGCGTCGAGCTGTATTCCAATCGACCGGGTCGACGGGTTCGGCGCCAGAGGCCGAAGAAGTTTCGGCAATCGCCAGAGCGTCAGCCACGCGGCGGACGGCTCCGCATCTCACGACGACCGATCTGTGCCATATACATGAGCGTGAGTTGGAACAACGTCAAGCCAGCGCCGATCATCATGAATGGCGCAGCCCAATAGTGCCATTTCACGCCGCCCTGACGGTCGACCAGCAAAAAGATCGACAATGCCACGCCGCCCAGTCCGAGCAGCGCCGAGATCACCAGAGAAAGAACTGTCGTAGGCCGCACTGTTGCTCCAAATCACGCGAGTCGAACGGGCCATATCGTACGCGGTCCGTAGGGTGCCGTGAGGTACTGGCTCTTGGATCCTTTTATTGACGAAAATCCGACTTGGTCGAGATATCGAGCGGACCCGGTTCTTGCTGGCATGTTCCGAGCGCAACGAAGATCCTCATCCGAAGTTCGTTGGGGGCTTCCTCGGTGCATTTCATGGCCACAACTCGCCGTACCTGCACGTTGGTGTGATGCTCGTGGGCGCACGGCGGACAGGCGTCGATATGGCGCGTGACTGCCCGATGCCGCCATTGCGAGAGCCCGCCGTCCATGTAATGGTGGATCAGTTGGAGCATCTGCTCACAGTCCATCAATGTCCTCCGGTATTGGCAGCAGCGGTCGCACGCTCGACGTCGGGGATGAGCCCACGTTCGGCGGCATACTCCCATAACTTCTCTTGGAGCAGTTTTCTTCCCCGATGGATGCGACTCATCACCGTTCCGATGGGAACGTCGAGGATGTTGGAGATCTCCTTATAGGAAAACTCCTCGATATCGCACAGGATCACCGCTATGCGGAACTGTTCAGGAATCGATTCCAGCGCCGCTTTCACTTCATCGTCTGGGAGCCCATCCAGCACTTCAGCTTCCGGCGTTCGGTTCATCGCGACGGTCTCTAAGCCGCCCATCCGCCGATACAGCGAATAGTCGGGCACGTCGTCAAGCTCCACTTGTTGCGGGCGGCGCTGTTTGGCTCGATACGTATTGATGAACGTGTTGGTAAGGATCTTGTACAGCCAAGCCTTGAGATTCGTGCCGTCTTGAAACCCAGGGAAACCTCGGTAGGCACGCAGATACGTGTCTTGGACAAGATCTTCTGCGTCGCTCGGATTGTGGGTGAGGCGCATCGCCGCGGCATACAGCCCAGACATCAACGGCATTGCTTGTTCAGCGAAGCTTGCCTGGTCGGCCATTCGGTCAGGCTATCTGAGAGGTCGTAGCTGTTCTCAGCCGTGGCGCCTACCGTGACGTCCGATGAAGCAGTCACCGCAATCGGCCCATTCTGGCTCACCGCTTTTTGGAATCCGCGTCCTTGATTTCACTCGCGTGCTCTCTGGACCGATCGTCGGTCGGCTGCTCAGCGATCTCGGCGCCGACGTGATCAAGATCGAGCCTCCCGAAGGTGATCTCACCCGATATGCGTATCCGCGTGTTGGCTCGACGAGCCTGTATTTCGCCCAACAGAATTGCGGGAAGCGCAATATGTCGTTGGATCTCACGCAGCCAGAAGGCGCCGAGATCGCTCGCAAGCTCTGCGAGCATGCCGACGTCGTTCTCGAAAACTTTCGACCCGGCGTCATGGCAAAGTTCGGGATCGACTACGCCGCTGTCTCGACGGCCAACCCCGGCGTTGTCTACGCATCGATCAGCGGCTACGGACAACACGGGCCGTGGGCCGATCGGCGTGCGTATGCAGTCGTTGTCCACGCCGAGGCCGGACTCATCGAGGCTGGCGTGCGCATGCGCAGTGACGCGCACGGCACGCTGTCACCACCGATACAGGATGGCATGTCGCATGCCGACGTTTACGCTGGCCTCGCGGCTTGCAACGGCGTGTTGGCATCGCTGTTCGCAAGAGAACGAAACGGTGGTCGTGGCGACCACATTGATGTCGCGATGGCTGAAGCGATGCTGTTCGTCCAAGATTTCGCACATTGGGACTACGCGCCACCGTCTGCGCACGATCCAAATCGTTGGCCAACGCTGGCACCCGCGTACTCCCCAATCGTAAATACCGCAGACGACCGTCGTGTCGTCATCGCAGGCGATCCCACCGGACTAGGTGTCTTCGAGATGTATGTGCAAGCCATGCAGCAGCCCGACCTCAAGAGCGATCCTCGTTTTTCTCGCCTTGCGCAACGTCGCGACAATCGCGACGACTTACTCCACATCTTGCAGAACTGGGCGCGTACGCTTCCAACCAACGCACTGTGCGACCGCCTATCGCAGGCGGGTCTGGCAAACGGCGAAGTTCGCAGCGTCGCCGAGATTCTCGACACTGCGTGGGCACGCGAGCGCCAGGTTCTTGTGGCTGTGCCGGCCGGTACCAACGGAACGCTTCCCGTCATTCAGTCACCGTTTCGCTTCGCGCGCGCCGACGTCGGAGTGCGCGGAGCTCCAGCGTTTCGGGGCGAGCACAACGCTCAGATACTTGACGAGTTGCTCGGATATGAACCAGCAACGATCGACGCTCTGCACGCGTCTGGTGTGATGTCGCAGCGAGTGCCCCGCGCGTCGCCACAACCATTGCCAGATGCCCCGTCGGTATCGCCTCCGAAATTCCGATAACCCGCCAGTAACATGGAAATGTGACCTTTCAACGCTCCGAAGCGATCGACCGCCTTGCATCAGGCGAAGTATTCGACGTACTCATCATCGGCGGCGGCATCACCGGCACAGGATGCGCGCTCGATGCAGCCACGCGGGGCCTCAAGACAGCACTCGTCGAACGAAACGACTTCGCATCTGGCACGTCGTCCAAGAGCAGCAAACTCGTACACGGCGGGTTGCGGTATCTCCAACAAAAGGAGTTCCGCCTGGTGTACGAAGCCCTGGCGGAACGCCAAATTCTTCGCCACACCGCACCGCACCTCGTTCGAATCCTCCCGTTTCTGCTCCCCGTATTCAAAGGCAAGGACAACCTCTTCGACAAGCGCATCGCGCGAATCGTGGGGGTATCGATGTGGCTCTACGACTTCACTGGGGGTGCGCGCATTGGAAAACTCCACAAGAAGCTCAGCACGAAAGAAGCGCTCGCCCACGTGCCAACCTTGCGCGCTGATCGCATTGCCTACGGGTATCTCTACTACGACGCGCGAACCGACGATGCGCGTTTGACCGTCACAATCGCTCGAACAGCAGCTGAGCGCGGCGCCACCTTGGCGAACTACGTCAAGGTCGTTGGGGTGCGCAAAGTCGATGATCGATGCGTCGGAGTCACGGTGACTGCCGACGGCCGTACGTTCGAAGTCAACGCACGGACTGTCGTCAACGCGACCGGTGTCTGGTCCGACGATGTGCGCGCGCTCGATGAGATCAAACACCCTTCGTCGATTCGACCAGCGAAGGGCATGCACATCACGGTGCCGTGGTCGAAGGTGCGCAACGACATTGCGGCTGTGGTTCCTGTTCCAAAAGACCGACGTTCGGTGTTCGTCGTTCCCTGGGGCGACGACGGCACCGGAACCCCGCAGTTCACCTACATCGGTACAACAGATACCGATTACGATGGTCCGCTCGACGATCCGCAATGCACACCCGACGACATCGAATATTGTCTACGCGCGATCAACTATTCATGCGACGCGAACCTCACGACCGATGATGTGCTGGGAACGTGGGCAGGCCTGCGTCCGCTAGTCAAGGCGGCAACGGATGGCCGCACCGCCGATCTCTCCCGACAACATTCCATTCGCCGGTCGAAGTCTGGGATGGTGACTGTCAACGGCGGCAAGCTCACGACGTATCGCCTCATGGCCAAAGACGCAATCGACGACGTGTGCGATCAGCTCGACACCAAGACGCGCAGCACCACCAAGAAGGTTCGGCTTTCCGGTGCCGACAACTGGGACCAGGCCGGTATTGGCGCACACCTGAGTTCTCGCTACGGATCGAATGGGCAAGCGGTGCTCGCCCTCGGCGTGGCCGACCCATCGCTGCTCGAACCACTCATCCCTGGCCTGGCCTACACCAAGGCTGAAGCCATCTACGCGGTACGAAATGAAATGGCGCACACACTCGACGACGTGTTGTCACGGCGAACACGCGCTCGGCTGTTGGCACGTGATGCAACAGCCGATGCCGCGCTAGACGTCGCAACGCTGATCGGGAAGGAGCTTGGTTGGTCTGGCGACAACATCGCCGACGCCGCGGCCGAGTATCGAGCGAGCATCGACCACGAACGTACGAGTGCGCACCTTCCCGAAACGGCCCTCGACGCTCACCTCGGCGCGTAAGCAGACCCACCTCTTAGAGTGTGCAACGATGATGCACACAAACTACGGATCTCCTACTCCTCCGATCGCCTTTGGCGATGCCGCCGCGCCCGTGAGCGACCATCTTGTTGCGCAGCGATGCACCGTCTCTGAGGCCACCGTCGACCAATTGCGTGGCGCCTGTTCACGCATCTCCGTCGACACCGGGGAACTCGCCGAGGCCAGCCGAGATTGGTGGCCTCTTGCGATGCACTGGGCGCTTCACAACGAGGTTGGCGGGCGCGCTGGCGTCATCTGCGCTCCGGCAACGCTTGCTGAACTCGTCGCGGTCCTACAAATCTGCAACGCTTCCACAGTTCCAGTGACCGCAGCCGGCGGGCGAAGCGGTGTGTGCGGCGCTTCGATTCCCGTGCATGGTGGCGTCGTGCTCGACATGACTGGGTTGAGCGGCATCCGCGACGTCGATACCTCATCGATGATCGTCGACGTTGCGGCGGGAACCTTCGGCGACGTGTTCGAAGATTCGCTGCGCTCCGAACACAACATCACCTGTGGGCACTGGCCCCAATCAATTGCATTATCGACCGTCGGGGGTTGGGTTGCTTGTCGGGGAGCTGGTCAGCTCTCGACTCGCTACGGCAAGATCGAAGACATGGTCGTCGGCCTCGATGTGGTGCTCGCCGACGGGACCCAAATCCACACCGGAGGTGTCCCTCGTTCTGCGGCCGGGCCCGATCTCAATCAATTGTTCATCGGTTCCGAGGGAACACTAGGCATCGTCACGGGAGTCCGACTCCGCGCGCATCCACTTCCCACATACGACCGTCGAGCAGCTTTCGGGTTTGCCTCGTTCGACGCAGCGCTCGACGCAATGCGGAGCGTCATGCAACGCGGGGCAACTCCAGCCGTGTTGCGTTTGTACGACAGCATCGAGGCCGATCGCAGTTACAAAACGGGGGACCGGCATTTGCTCCTCGTGCTCGACGAGGGCGACCCGATTATTGTCGACGCGACAATGACGCTCATCGCCGACGCGTGCCGCGACGCCGAGGTCCTCGACAGCGAGCTCGTCGCGCAATGGATGGGACATCGCAACGATGTGAGCCAACTCCAATCGTTGGTGTCGCGCGACGTCGTCGTCGACACGATGGAAATCAGCGCGACGTGGGCTGCTCTGCCGCGCATCTATGAACGCACCAGAGCTGCGCTGTTGGCAGTCCCCGACGTCATGGTCGCAAGTGCGCACCAGTCCCACTCGTACACCGACGGCGGCTGTCTCTATTTCACGTTTGCCGCGCGGCCGCCTGTCGACCAAAAAGACGAGTGCTATAAGGCAATGTGGGACGCTGGCACGCGCGCGGTACTCGCTGAAGGTGGGGCGCTCAGCCATCACCATGGCATCGGACTGAACCGGGCTCGTTTCATGCGTGAAGCACTCGGCACGGGATTCGACGTGCTCGCCGCAACCAAGCGCGCGCTCGATCCAAACGGGATACTCAATCCCGGCAAGCTCGGATTGGATTCACCATGGGGCGAGGTGGCCTGGTGAAGATATTGGTACTCGATATCGGCACAAGTGGCGTACGAGCGAGCGTTGTGACCCACGAGCTCACCACGTTGCACGACTATTCGCGCGAACTCCTCCCCGACTCTCCAGCCAACGGTCTCGTCGAATTCGACGCGATGCTCCTCGCCGAAACAACGACAGCACTCGCGCGGGAAGCGATCGTTGCGGTGGGTCACGTCGACGGTGTTGCAATTTCCGCCCAGCGGGCGTCGACGGTGGTGTGGGACCGCAGCGGCTCACCGGTCGGGCCCGCGTTGGGTTGGCAAGACCTCCGCACTATCGGCGAATGTTTCATGGCGCGAGAACACAATCTGTTTCTCGCACCGAACCAGAGCGCAACCAAAGCACAGTGGCTGCTCAATACCTACGACCCGGACCGGTCACGCGATTTGCTGGTCGGAACGGTCGACACGTGGATTGTGTGGAATCTCTCGAAGGGCACGTCGCACATCACCGACGCGACCAACGCAGGTGTCACCGGACTCGCGACACTTTCGTTCGAAGCGTGGAACGACACTGCGCTGAACGCTCTCAGCATTCCACGTTCTGCAATGGCAACGATTGTTCCTTCGTCGGGAATGCTCGGCGTCGCGAGCGTCCTCGACGGCTCACCGCCGATCGTGGCCCTGCTCGGCGATCAGCAGGCGTCACTTGCTGGTCAGGCTTGCGTCAATACCGGCGACGCGAAAATCACATTCGGCACTGGCGGAATGCTCAATGTCAACCTGGGCGACAAAGCGCCAACACACGATCGACGCAATGCCAACGGCACATTTCCTATCGCAGCGTGGCGGGTCGGCAGCGACACAACTTGGGGATTGGAGTCGATCATCCTCGCCGCCGGCACGAACGTGCAATGGCTACGCGACGATCTCGGCATCATTGACACCGCAGATCAAAGCCACGAGATCGCTCAGCAGTGCAACGATACGGGCGACGTTTGGTACGTACCGGCGCTGATGGGACTCGGCACTCCAAAATGGGACTATGGAGCACGGAGCGCGCTGTTTGGAATCACGCGCGGAACAGGTCGGGCCGAAATTGTTCGTGCAGTGTTGGAAGGCATTGCGCACCGCGGCGCAGACCTTGTCGACGCCGCCATCGCCGATTGCGGTATCCCGATCGACGTACTCCGGATCGACGGCGGAATGAGCGACAATCCCACGTTCGTACAGGCACTCGCAAACACCACACAACGCGCCGTCGAGATTTCGCCCGTGCGCGAGGCGACCACCCGCGGCGCAGCACTCTTCGGATTGCTTGCACTCGGGCATTTCACATCGATCGATGAAATCGCAACAACCTGGCAACCGCGAGTGAGCATCGAGCCGAACGCCACGACCGATCGTGATCGTTGGCGGGAGGCCGTGCAACGAGCGGGACAATGGATACCCGCCTTGAGCAGCATCGACTTCTAGGGCCACCGCGCGGTGCGGACTACTCCGCGACGGCTGTGGTGCGCTCGGTGTCGAGGTCGCGGCTGAGCTTGAGCAAAAAACCGCCGAGACCGAGCGCGCCAACGCCTAACAACCTCGCGCGGAATTTCAGGCCAGGCTGGGCGATGCAGACCACGCCATCGACCAGGTCGGATACCGCGCCCATCGATAGCCACTCGGCATCTTGGGTTTGTTCCTTCAAGGTTGTGAGCGCGCCAACGCCCAAAGCGAGATCGCGGATGCCTGTGAAGCGGGTGACGGCACGAAGGTTCGGGTCGTTCGCGCCAAAGAAGACTCTGCCCAAGATGCTGGGCGCCACGATGCACGAAAGACCGATCACACATCGGGCCCGCGACAAGATGATTGCTGTTTGGCGATTGTCGAGATCTTCAAGGTTCACGCTGGGCGACGGTATCAGCCGAGCGTTGGACGACCGACTTCGAGCCACTCAGCCCAGCCGTGACCAACGTCGCCATCTGCCGTCGTGAATCGGCACAGCGACCTCGGGAATCGGGAGGTGCGGCCGTCGGGATCCACGAGCGGGACCGGTGCGTGATGCAACGGTGTCACCGTCACCGCCAGCTCGCCATTGATCAGTAGCTCGGCCGAGGTCGCCAACCCGTCGGCATCGAACTCAGTAGTGGCATTGAGGGCAGTGACCCTCGTGTTGTTGTCGCCGCGCCACACATACCCGTTGGTGAACAGATCCGATTCGCCCTTCAACGTGTGGAGCGTGAAGTCCGAACGGAAATATGCTGACGCCCAGTTCCACCCGAACAACCACCAGTCTCGATCGCCATACGAATGATCGCGTTCGCCAAAACCATCGAATGCAATTGATCTGTCGCCGAGCAGGATTTCTCCGTGCACAATCCCAGCGTGTTGATAATGCATTGCCGGGTATTCCGGCGGATACTCATAATCGTAAACAGGAGCGCACGCTTCCCACTCGAGATCGAGCCCCACGGGAAGGCGGGTTCCAATCTCGCCACGATATGAATCCAACGGTTCATCCAGCAGTACCCCGAACGCCTCGACCCCAATCGACCAATGTTCCATCGGCGTCTCACAAATCAGTTCACACCACAACCCTTCGGAACGCATCAGCAACGATTCCGTCCGAGGTATCGGCACGTCGTGCGCGCGTACAGACACGGTCCCCTCTTCTGTGACCACGTAGATCCAACTCCACGCAAGTTGCTGGTTCGGATACAGACCCGTTCGGACGTAGCCGCCGATTGACCCGTCGACCGCGGCAAAATCGAAATACCAACTTTCGTTCCACCAACGACCAGGTCCCGGTGCGTGTCGGGCTTCGTCGCGCTCACGCGACCGGGGCGTAGTACTCACCTGGATCCGTAATCTCGGGACCTTCGGGGGCGCCGTCGATCAGCGACAAGAAAGGGTAGAGGTCCATGCTGTCACGCGGCACCGTCCAGTCGAGCTGTCGTGCGATACCCGCCGCATCAGCGAACGGGCGCAAGAAAGAGAAATATACATAGGCGCCACAATCGATCTTCTGGGCGCGTTCCATCTTGGCGATTGCACGATATTGGGCTCGTTGCGCGGACTTGGCCGCCGCTGTGAGCGCCTCGATCCCTTCGTCGTCGATCACCCGAAGCATTCCGTTCGAACTGTCGAACAACGCGAATGCAACGACGTGCGGGAGGTAGTCGCGCGGGTCCGTGACCGCGGTTCCGAAGTCGGTGACGCCGAACTCAACGCCGTCGAGCACAAACGCACATAAGGCAGTGTGCAATGGCATGTCGCTCGCGACCGCGGCGCTCCACGCGAAATCGCTGACGCCAAGCTTGACAAACTGGCGCAACAACAAGACGCGACCGTCGGAAAGTTGATATGGGCCAGAGTCCTGGTATCCGGAACGAGTGTCGAACCACAGCAAAAACTCGTACGACGTCAGCAACGCGTTGACACGAGAAATTCGCGAGCGATGATCCTCATCGGCTATCGGCCTGCACTGTCGGACGATTTCGTCGACATAGTTCGTGAATGGGGTCACGCTCCCATGAGCATCCGCAGCTTGCAATGTTCCGTCGTTCCCACGAAATGCGCGCGCTGCACGTTTCCAAAAGTCGAGGACAACCGCCGTGCGAACAAGATCCTCCTCGGCATTGATCATGCCTCCGGCAGCGAGTGCAGAACGACCAACGAAATAGAAGTTGCAAATCGACCAGAGCCGTACGGTGTCGATCTCGTTCCCGACAGTTCGACCCATGCGCCCGATATCTTCAGGGGGCATCGAAGCGGCGATTTCCATCATCAATTCCGGGTAGCGCCGATACGCCTCAATACACGCAACGAGGATGTACGCCGTGATCGGGATGAGCGCCGATTCGAGAGCCGTGCGTTGGGTCGTGAGGTTGTACGAGATTTCACTGTGGTATCGAATGAGGCGATTCACTTCGGCTTTGTCGAAGCCGTCTGGCATCTCCAGCGCGCTCATCCGACAGCTCGCACAATGCCGAGTTCGCCGGAACAGTCGACTTCGACGGTATCGCCATCGTTGATCGGGCCGACAAATTCGGCACCCATCACACATGGCACTTGGTATTCACGGCTCACGATGCCGATGTGGCTCAGCGGCGTCCCGGACAGACAAACCACGCCGACGAGATCATCAAAAATCGGCGCGAGAAACGTCGCTCCGGCATCAGCCACACAGGCGATGACGCCCTCGGCACTTGAATCCATAAGATCAAGCACGTCATCGGGAACATTCAGTACGCGCCAAGTGCCCCGCACTGGTGCTGCATCGAACACCTTGGTTCCAGATCCAATTTGCCTCGTCATTGATCGCCGATCGTAACCGCGAATCCTACGAAACGACGTTGCGCACTACATCGGGCTCGATGAACAACATTCGCGCCTCGGGTACTACCGCACGTATCTCGATTTCTGTTGCGTCAATCGCTGCCGCAACCTCTGCGAAGGTCAGCGTCGAATCGAACGCCACCTTGGCGGCGACGAGTACGTCGTCGGGACCGAGTTGCATGGTCCGAAGGTGGATCAATTCCAGTACGTGCGGTCCCTTCGCAATCGCGGTACGGATCAAGTCGAGCTGGAGAGGGTCAGCGCCCTCCCCGAGTAACAAGCTCGACATCTCCACGGCAA
>JBBRPC010000041.1:0-20905 GCA_038228615.1 Acidimicrobiia bacterium
AAAGCGTGCGGCGAAAAAGATGGCAAGGCGCAGTGCGACACCTTCCATGCCAGCGACAACGCGTACTACGACAAGTTGCACTACTGGACGACGCCCACACAGAAGTGCCTCGACGGTCGCACCGACGTGAAGTGCAAGTCGTACGCCGACTGGGCAGCAGCCTGGGACACGATCAAAGGGAACTGATCTCCCATCTTTTCACCGCCGATCACACCGAAATCCTCGGTCCGCTCGCGCGTCGCTCGCACATTGGCGACGCGCGAGCGGGTGCGGCTCGCGATTGAACTTGTGCCACCGAGCGCTTGGTTGCTCGTCATCTATCTCGGTTCGCTCGTCGCGCTGCTTCTGACCGCGTTGTTTTCGATGCAAACCGATCCGACAGGCCTAATTACCAAGCTCGATACTCATCTGACGCTCGCTAACTTCCGGCGTCTCCTCACAAGTGGCGCGTACAGCGCTACGTATCGCACCGTCACGTGGCGCACCATTCAGGCTGCGGCGTACGTCACCGTCATCGACGCGCTCATTGCACTGCCAACAGCCTTTTATATCGCGAAGGTCGCGAGTCGTTGGGCGCGGCGCGGACTCATCGTAGCGATGACAATGCCACTCTGGGCCGGCTATCTCGTGAAGGGCTACGCCTGGAGATCGCTGCTGGATCCAGGCGGTGGTGCATTCAAAGAAGTCTTCGGGCACACCCCGGGCAGAGGCTTTGCTACGAGTGTCATCGTTCTTTCATATCAGTGGTTTCCGTACATGTTGATCGCGATTTACTCCGGCCTCGACCGGCTGAGCGATTCCCTCCTCGAAGCCTCGACCGACCTCGGCGCCAAAGCGCTCAGAACATTCCGCAGTGTCGTGCTTCCGCAGATCATGCCGTCGCTCGTCGCGGGTTCCATTTTCACATTTTCACTCACGCTCGGCGACTTCTACATGAACCGCATCGTCGGCGGGACTACGGAATTCATCGGCAACGTCGTCTATCGCCAATTCTCGATCGACGGACCGTTTGCGGCGGCGTTCGCCGTCGTACCGATTGTCGTCATGATCGTGTACCTCATCGGAGCAAGATCTACTGGCGCGCTTGAGGAGCTCTGATCCGATGTTCCTCTCCCGACGCGCGCGCGTCGCTCTTCGATGCTTCGCTGGAATCGTCGTACTCGTGCTCTACGCGCCACTTGGATACGTCGCCCGGTTGAGCCTCAGCAATGCGACCAACTTTGCATGGCCGCCCTCGGGTTGGACACTCAGTAATTGGCAACACGCGCTCCATCAAACTGGACCTCGTACAGCACTGTGGAACTCTGTTCTCACCGGGCTTGAGGCAACCTCGATCGCGCTGGTCTTGGGCACCCTTGCCGCCTTCGCGCTCACCCGGCATCGTTTCTTTGGTCGAAACGTGATCTCGCTGGCGGTAGTGCTCCCAATCGCACTCCCGGGCATCGTTACGGCGTTGGCGTTGCGTTCGGCATTTGATCGTGTCGGCGTCGCCGTCAGCAGCACCACGCTTGCAGTCGCCCACGCGACCTTCTGCGTCGTGGTTGTGTACAACAATGTCGGAGCACGGCTGCGAAGGGTGTCACGGAACCTCGATGAAGCCTCAGCAGACCTTGGGGCCGGACCATTGCAGACGCTGCGCCTCATCACGTTCCCGCTCATGCGTTCAGCCCTACTCGCTGGTGGTCTGCTCGCATTTGCGCTCTCGTTCGATGAGATCATCGTCACCACGTTTACCGTCGACGGTGCCTACAAAACTCTGCCGTTGTGGTTCGCCGACAATTTCGCTCGTCCGAACGCCATCGCAACAGTCAACGTGGTCGCGACATTCGTCGTGTTGGCGTCGACCATTCCCGTGTATTTCGCGCAACGCATCAGCGACGTCGCACTCGACTAGCAGTGCCTCGCCGCGCGAAGCTGGCGCTATGGCAACTACACACACAGCAGTAACCATCGCCCGCGACGCCGATGAAGTCTGGAAGATCTTCGGCGACTTCCACGGAATATCAACCTGGTTTCCTGGCCTCACCGACGTCAAGGCCGAAGGGCCTGATGTTCGGATTATCGGTATGGGACCAGGCGTCGAGGTGACCGAAACATTGTTGTCACGCGACGACGCGAACCGAACGCTGACCTACAAAGTCGAAGCAGCGATGCTCAACGCCAACAGGTACGAGACCACGATCGCCGTCGTGGCCAACCCCGACGGCACATGCGTTGCGAGCATGGATGCGCTCCTCGATCCCGATGCGCTTGCCGACTTCATCGGGCCGGTGTACGAAGGTGCAATCGCCGGTCTCGCAGAGCATTTCAAATAACAAACGCACTGACGGCCGCAGCGCCAACCAATCGCTGTTGCACGTTGCCATCCACGTCGGCGAGCAGTACCGTCGGAGCGCTCGCAACCCGAAACGAGCGAGCCAGAGCGGGTTCGCGTTCGGCATCCACCACGACAACGCGTGCGTCCGGTTCCGAATCGCGCAGCAGCCGTTCGACCGGACCACACTGCGCGCAAAAACGCGTCGTAAAAATGACCCATGTTCGTTCACTGCCCGCGAGCAGCTTCGCTGGCACTCTCGGCACCGGCGCGGCATCGAACGCGATCGAACGTTGACGCGCCCTGTGCATCCTTCGAGCAATCGCGCACCCGGCGAGGATCACAACGACGATGAGCAGTTTGGGAGTCACGCGACGAGCTCGATATTGCGTCGTTTCGCAATCAACAACCACAGTTCGCACCCCACACAAATACCGGTCGCTGCCGCGAGTCCGGCAAGCGCCGCGACGATCAACGCAAGTGCCCAACCCAGCGCCGAGATATCCCCAGCGAACGACAGCGTCGACAAGGTCAAAAATGCCACGCCGACCGTCGCTGCGAAACGCGGCGGTCGAGGATCTTCGAGGTGCGACGGCGGCCCGAGCCGAGGCTTGACCACAACCGCGAAGAAACGCAAGACCGGCCCGTACTTCGGGCCCAACGCAGCGCCGAGCAGGAGCACGATCAAAAAGACGGGAACCACGACCCAGACGTCATACACGTAGGCCGAAAGCAGCGCGACGCACAGCACGGCTTGGTTGAGTCGCGGTCCACGTGGATCGATCGGTTGGAGACGCTTCGGTCGAACACGCTCGGCTTGGAGATCGCATTGGGGATCGGTCGGGCTGTGACTCACGCTTCGAGTCTAATCCCGACCTTGCAAGTAGGAAATCGAGTCATCTCCTCGACTGGTTCAGTCGAACATCTGGAACGGCGGAAGTTCTCTGCGCATCAGCGCTTCGCTACGAACGCGGACGAACTCACCGAAGGTGTCGCGAGTGGGAATCAGGAAATCGCCGCGCCGCATTCCATCAACAACCATCCGACCAACTTCATTCGGATCGAGGCCCTTGGCGCAGAAATCGCTGAGAATTTCCTCGATCGCATCGGCACCGGCGTTGGGACTCGGGCCAACACCCTCGGTCCGACTGCGCTGCGATTCTCCGATGCGCGTCGCAACCGCACTTGGACACAGCACTGATACGCCGATAGGCGCGCCCACAGATTGCAGGTCGCGAGCAAGCGACTCAGCCATCGCCACCGCCGCGAACTTGCTCGCTGTGTAGATCCCAGACATTCCGGTGGCGACCAATCCAGCCATCGATGCAGTGATTTCGATATGTGCGGCGCGTCCGCGGTTGATCATTCCTGGCACGAACGCACGGATGCCGTTGATGATTCCGAAGACATTGACCGACATCACCCATTCCCAGTCGGCGACCGGAGATTCCCACATCAACCCACCGCGAAAAACACCGGCGTTCAGGCAGAGCACA
This sequence comes from Acidimicrobiia bacterium, assembly GCA_038228615.1. Taxonomy (GTDB): domain Bacteria; phylum Actinomycetota; class Acidimicrobiia; order IMCC26256; family PALSA-610; genus F1-120-MAGs023. Next base: position 3,811 of record JBBRPC010000041.1, read on the forward strand.
TCGGGTTCAATTCTGGCGGCGAGTGCGTTGAAGGCTGTTTCGTCGCGAACGTCGAGCAACTCAAGTTCGACGCTGCAACCAACTCCGCGCACCGCGAGCGCCGTGTCGTCGAGCCCTGCAGCGTCGACGTCGGCCGCGACTACGTTGGCTCCCGCTGCTGCAAGAGCAACCGCGATCCCCCGGCCGATGCCACTCGCCGCACCCGTCACAACTGCCGTCGTGTTGTCAAAATCCTTCATCGTCGTAGCTTACGGATGTTCGTGCGTTATCTCATTGCGAGTCAGACTCGCACCAGGTCTGCAGCATTCGCTGGTTCCACCATTATTTTGACGTGCTCTTCCGGACTCCCCAATACGTCGAACGCCTCGCTCACTCCGACGAGGCCGCAGACACCCGTCACCAAAGGATCGACATCGATCTCGCCTTCGGCGATGCTACGAAGCGTGTCGCTGAACTCCGCGAAGTCGTAGCCGAGCACAAACTGCAGCCGCAGCTCCTTGCTGATCCCCACAAATGGATGCACCCTGTCGGTTTCCATGCACACGCCCACCACCACAATCCGCGACTGCGGCGGCGCGTCCTTCATGGCTCGATCAAGGATTCCCGGCACGCCAATCGCTTCGAAGACAACGCAGGGTTTCAGTCCGCCGGTAATTCTGCGCCACGCGTCGATACCAGTTTCGATTGCGGGATCCACAACTTCCGTCGCGCCCATTCGCATCGCAACTGCACGTCGGCTTGGTGAGAAATCAACGGCGACAATCACTTCGATATTGCGCCGCTTGAGCTCCGAAATAACTGCGAGGCCTACAGGGCCACACCCAAGGACAAGCGCCGTGTCACGTTCAGTGACGTCACCTTTGTTCACGGCGTGGCGCCCGACGGCCATCGGCTCAGTCAGCGCGGCTCGACGGACATCGAGGCCGTTCGGGACTTTGATGCACATCCCAGCTGTGAGCCGCATCAGTTCGGCGTACGCACCGTTGTAGGTGTTGGAATATGCGCCGATCGGCTCAATTCCATTTGCGCTCAACGAGATCGGTATCGACGTCACGAGATCGCCAGGTCGTACCAGCACGCCATCGCACCCTGGACCCAACTCGAGCACCTCACAACAGAATTCATGACCCATGATGTAGTCGTGCGATGGGTCGAATGCTGTGGGCATACCGGCTTCGCTTGCCTGTTCCACCATCAGATCGGCGTACCGGAGAGCGTGGAGATCGGAGCCGCAAATTCCACATGCTTTGACCACAACGAGGGCTTCGCCCTCTCCAGGAATCGGGTCGGCAACGGTCTCCACAACAAGGGCATGGTTTCGGGCAATCACAGCGCGCATCTGGCCAGCTTCGCGGATGCGGAGGGCTGAGCGAAAACCCAGTACCGAAAATCCGCGTGTCGTACGCCAGATCGTGGGTGCGTTTGACCGGCGGGCCCCCGTGTCGGCCAGACTGTCGCACTCAGTCGTCAACAAGGAGTCACCAGATGGCCATCGATTTCACGCTCACCCCAGAGCTCGAAGAGATCCGCACCAAGACGCGCGACTTCATCGATACCGTGGTGCGTCCCCTCGAAGAGGGCATCATCGAAGACGACCGCACGAGCCTGATCGACGCAATTATCACGATGCGCAAGGGCGCCCAGGAGCGCGGATTGTGGTGTCCGCACATGCCAAAGGAGTGGGGTGGGATGGGCCTCGGCCATGTGCAACTAGCGATGGTGCAAGCCGAAGCGGCTCGTACCAGTTTCGGGCCGTTTGCGCTCAACTGTCAGGCGCCAGACGAAGGCAATATGCACACGCTGCAGCATTGGGGCACCGACGCGCAGAAGGAGAAATATCTACGACCGTTGTGCGACGGCGTGGCTCGTTCGTGTTTCGCGATGACCGAACCAGAGGTCGCAGGTTCTGATCCAACGCTGATCCAGACCCGCGCCTATCAAGATGGTGATGAGTGGGTGATCAACGGCCACAAATGGTTCATCTCGGGCGCTCGGAGTGCCACGTTTGCGATTTTGATTTGTCGTACCGAAGACGACCCAGATCTGCCACAGGCCGCAAATACTGCGTTCATCATCGACCTGCCGCAGGAGGGTTGGAACGACGTACGCGAAATCGAAACGATGCACGGCGGTACCGGACATTCTGAAATCGTCATCACCGATCTGCGGGTGCACAATGATCAGATGCTCGGCGGGCGCGGGCAAGGGCATCTCCTGGGCCAATATCGTCTCGGGCCGGCACGTCTCGCGCACTGCATGCGCTGGATAGCGCAAGCCGAAATGGCGCTCGACATGATGGTCGACCGCTCGCTCAAACGCTTTGCGCACGGCTCCATCCTTGCCGAAAAACAAGGTATCCAGTGGATGATCGCCGATTCTGCCATGGAGCTGTATCAGTGCAAACTGATGGTGCTGCACGCCGCATACAAGATCGATCGCAAGGAAGATTTCAGCGCCGAAGTATCCATGGCAAAACACTTCGTTGCGAACGCGCTTGGCCGCATCATCGACCGTTCGATCCAGGTACACGGCGCGCTTGGATATTCCACCGACACTCCCCTCGCTCACATGTACCAACATGCACGCTGGGCACGCTTCGCCGATGGTGCCGATGAGGTGCACATGATGCGCATCGCCCAACGCACCATCGCTGCTTACAAAGACCATGGTTCGGTGCGCAAGGCGGTCGGCAACCTACCGATCTAGCGACGACCTACGAGCCGAGTGACCATTGTCGGTACGATGCGGCCATGACAGACAATGAGTATGTCCCGAGCCCGTGGGATTGGGTCAGCAATCAAGTCGAGGCGTATGAGACATCTGGCGGTACCGAGGCGAACACGCTGCTTGATACCGGGATGCCGATCATCATCGTCACGACGACAGGCGCCAAAAGCGGCGCGGTGCGCAAGACCCCACTGATGCGCGTGGAACACGACGGTGAATACGCGCTTGTCGCGTCAATGGGCGGCGCCCCGAAGCACCCCGTCTGGTATTTCAATTTACTGGCGCAGCCAGACGACGTCGCGATACAGGATGGACCTCAGCCGTTCGGTGTTGCAATCCGCGAAATCGATGGCGAGGAAAAGGCGACATGGTGGGCTCGCGCGGTCGCGGCATACCCACCGTACGCCGAATATCAAGCGAAGACCGAGCGCCAGATTCCAGTGTTCATCGCGAGCCGCAAGGTTTGAGTCGCTCTCCGGCGACTGCGACTACTTCATCGACCAATCACGGTTGACATCGTTGGGCGGGAAGTTGAATTCCTTCGACGGGCGCCACCCCGAGGCGCGCAGATCCTCATTGACGTGCGCCATGTTGAGAATGTCTTCGTCGTAGTCGAACTTGCCGTTTCCCGCGTACCGAAGCGTGGAAATTCCGGACTGTGCATACTTCGAGCCGTCGGGTCGCGCCCCAGGCGTGATTTGCGTCCACTTGATCAACACAATGTTGGCGTCGTACCCGATCGCAGTGATAGGGAACGTCCAGTCTTCGAGACCAACCATCGATTCGTTGAAGAACTCTTTGATGTTCTCGACGCCCTCAACGCGCCCCCAGGCCGGATCGATGTAGACGGCGTCATCTGTAAAGAACCGCGCGAGATCGGTCCACCAACCCTCGCCCGCGCGGATCCGTTCCCGCGTCGCGACATAGTCGGTGACAACCTGTTCAATTTCATCGCGCGGATAGATCGTCATTCGGGTTGCCTCCATAGCACTGGATTGAGCGGCCCCGCGGCGAGGTCGCCTGCAGGGATCTTGTCGAGCCACACCTGTTGATCGAACCAGTTCGTAGGTTTGATTTCAGCGACGCGTGTACCGTCTGCAAAATAGATCACGGTCATCACTGATCGGAAAAGATCGGAGCAGTTCGCCGGAGCGCAATGCAGCGTCCATCCGAGATGAAACGTCGCGTCGCCAGCTCGCAACGCTCCGTGCGTCTCGAGAGCGAATTGCTGCTGTTCAACGACGTCGCCGAAACCGACGTGGGAAGCATCGCCGATGATCCACGGCCCGAGCTCGCCGCAAAGGTGGCTGCCGCTCGCGAAGGTCATCGTCCCGACATCGGCGGGCACATCAACCAATGGCATCCACATCGTGATCGTGTTCGTGGTGTCGAGCGGCCAATACTGCTGATCCTGATGCCACGGCGTATGGCCTCCGTGAGGCTCTTTCGCCAACGCTTGATCGTGGTAGAGCCGCACACCGTCGACGCCCAACAATTCCGCCGCAACTCGAGCACAACGCGCCGAGAATACAAACTCTTTGATTGCAGCGTCGGTCTGCCACAGATTGCCCACCTGCAGGAAGGCCTTGCCGTACGTATCGCGATCCTCCACAGCAACTACATCGGATTGGCGTTGTGAAACGGCGCGCTCAATCGGTGCTTTGACCACCGCGATCTCAGCCGCTGTCGCCAGCCCGCGGACGACGCAATGGCCACGTTCACGTAACGATCGGACTGCCGTGGGGTGAACGGAATGTGGAGTCGACCAATCGACCAGAGGCACTCGCCGACCCTACTTGTACTGTGACGCGATGCGAATTCTTGTGACCAACGACGACGGCATTGCTTCTCCCGGACTCCATGTTCTCGCCCGCGCGATTGCCGCGGCTGGCCACGAGACATTGGTCGCCGCGCCAAATGTCGATCAGAGCGGCACCAGCGCCGCAATCGGCATCTTCCGACCCGACGTACCGGTCGAAATGGAACGTGCTGAGATCCCGAATGCGCCGGAGATTCTCGCCTGGGCAGTCGCAGGCACGCCTGCGTTGTGCGCGTTGGCCGCAAGGCTTCGCGGCTTCGGTGAACCACCCGATCTCGTCGTATCTGGCATCAATACTGGCTTGAACACGGGCCGGGTCGTGTTGCACAGCGGCACCGTCGGCGCGGCCCTCACCGCGCAGAGCTTCGGCGGCAAGGGTCTCGCCGTCAGCGTGGCGAGCAGCGATCCTTGGGAGTTCGAAACTGCGGCACGATTCGCAGTGGATGTCATTCCGATGTTGCATGCCGCACCGAACTACAGCGCGTTGAACCTCAATGTTCCGGCGCGCGACTACCACGATGTACTGGGTCTACGTTGGGCCCGCCTCGCTCCGTTTGGTGCCGTCCGTTCTACGATGCTCGACTCCGGCAACGGCCATCTGCGACTCGATTTGCAGATCACCGATGCGACGCTTCCCGAACACAGCGACACCCAACTGTGCGCACAGGGCTATGCAACGCTGACGGCCATTGTTGGCGTGGCGGAAATCTGGACGGGAATCAACGGAGACGTACTTGCCAACACCGACGTCGATCTCAGTCACGCTGTGCCCGACAGCACCGAGACATACAACATTCACAGCAGATTGCACGCCGCAACGTCTCATTCCCCAAGCACGTAGTGTCGCGAACGTGTCCGCACCTTCGCCTTCATTTATCCACACACCAGAAAATCTCAACCTCGCGACATATTCCTGGGGTGGAGAAGGCGCCCCTGTGCTGCTCGCCCACCCAACGGGATTTCACGGCCGAGTCTGGGCACCGGTCGTGCCGCGACTGCTCGATGCCGGCCACGCGGTCTACAGCTTCGACTTCCGAGGCCATGGCGATAGCGACCCGTCGCCGAATGGATACGCGTGGACAAACTTCGCGGCCGATGCCGCCGCCGTTGCAGCGCACTTCCAGATCGCAGGCGCCGACAATCTGATTGCAGCGGGTCACAGCAAAGGTGCCGCAGCGATTCTCCTCGCTGAAATCGCGAACCCGGGAACGTTTCGCCGTGTGTGGGCGTACGAGCCCATCATGTTTCCACACGGCGTGTCACCGTTTGCTGGGGGTAGCGATCCGCTTGCTGAAGGTGCGCGCCGGCGGCGTAACGAGTGGGCGTCCCTCGACGCCGTGTTCGCCGCGTACAGTTCCAGACCACCGCTCAGCTCGCTGAGCAGCGACGCGTTGCATGCCTATATCAACTACGGCTTCCGCGATCGCGGCGACGGCGTCTTCGAGTTGAAATGCGCTCCAGCAACCGAGGCCGCAGTGTATGAACATGGTGCTGCCAACGGACTGTTCGAACAACTCGACCGCGTCGCCGCGAACGTGCGGATTGTTTTGGGCCACAACACGAACGCGATCACACCCAAGCTCGGAGCTCGGATTCAGGCGCAACTCGCGAATGCCACACTAGAAATCTGGGAGACCAACGGTCATTTCGGCCCGCAAGAAAATCCCAAGCGAGCAGCCGATTCGATCCTCTCTATGCCTTCCTAAGGCGCGGGCATCTGTAACCCACGGGAATCCGCACACCGAACGTGACGTGGGGATCCACTACGAAGTGGCGCGTCACTCCGAGCACATTCGCACGGACGCCGAGCTTCGGCGACACCGTCGTGTAGTCGCCCGGCATATTGAATTCGCAATTGGTCATCGTGAATCGCATCATTAGGTAGAGCTCACCGTGTTGCGCCAAACGGTGTGGGAGTTGTGACGGGTCATCGACGCCGAACGGATCGCGCGCTGTACCGAGCCAGAGTCTCGTAAATTGGAACGGCACCCCAATCGGAAGCGTTGGATCGAGTTCGACGTTGGAGATGTCGCCGACAAAAGGCCCGGAATTTCGCACAACAAAGCCGACGTCGAATGTTCCACCGTCTACATACTTGGCAATTTCCGCGTCGCTGAACTCGGGTCGGACGGTGTTACGACCGCCCGAGAGACTGGCTTCGAATGGCTGATACCGACTCCACCACAGTCCCGATCCAGCAACGAACGCGACAATCAGAACCACGGTTATCGCTGCCATGCGCGTCGATCGGCGAATGCCGCGCCACCAGAATCGCAACCGTCGTTCTGGAAAAGCGCGCGCCGAGCGATATTCGGCTGCATATTGCGCGGGTGAGGCAAACGTGTCGAACGCGAGCGGGTCGTATTCGCTGAGATGTTCGCGGACTCCGTCACGGTGCAACACTCTGACCGTGCGCGGCTGATCACGTAACACATGATCTACAGCACGAAGGTAGTCGTCGATCGAACGGTTCATCGCTTACCCACTTCTGTCTCGTTCACGAGGTGTTGTACCGCTATGACGATCGCCTCCCATGACCCGAACGCATCCTGTAACCAGCGCTTGCCCACGCGAGTGGCGAGGTAGTAACGCCGTGCCGGGCCGCCAGTGGATGCAACGAGTTTCGACTCGAGGAACCCGTCGGCCTCAAGACGCTTCAGGGTGCCGTAGACGGATGCGTCTCCTGCCTCGATCCCGACCGCGGTGAGCCGCTGCACGATTTCGTATCCGTACGACGCATCATTGGCCACGGCGGCAACAACCGCGATGTCGAGGACGCCCTTGAGGAGTTCAGTCTGTTTCACGCACTACTCTGTTTAGCAGAGTAGTGCGTGCGGTGACAACGACAGCAGGATTGTTCAGATTGCTTTGAGGCGATCGACCACAGCCGCCCACCGTTCCGGATCGCTTCGATACGGCGCATAGAACGAACAACGATCGACCACATCGCCGAATCGCTTCGCGAGTTCATCGCTAATTTGCTCGGGAGTCTCGGCGACAACTGCGAACGTATTCAGAATCTCCGGATCGATGAGGTTGCCCATCTCCACCCATTTACCCTGCTTCGATAGCGCATTGAGTTCCGGCTGCAAATCGCCCCATCCATGCAGGTCGAGCACACCACGGTAGGCAGGCGTCGAGCCATAAAACGCTATCTGCTGTTTTGTTGCGGCTTCGGCTGCGGCGAACTCCTTGTCGTTCGTTCCTGTCACTACGAACAGCGGTCCGTTCACTTCGAAGTCGGCACGGGCACGTCCCGCTTTGGCGAGGCCACGTTCGATGGCGGGCATCGTCACTTCGCGCACATACCGTTCGGTGGTGAAACCATGAATGAGGATGCCGTCGCACACCTCGCCCGCAACTTCGGTCATCAGCTCGCCGACGGCAGCGAGCGCAACCTTCGGTGGGCCCCACTCGTTGGGCCCGGGATTGAAGAATGGCGTCATCAGCGTGTGCGTATAGAACTCGCCGGCGAAATCAAGTTTCGTGCCTTCTTGCCAATTGGCCCAGATCGCTCGCATCGCCAATACGAACTCGCGCATGCGCGCGGCAGGATGCGACCACGGCATCGAAAAACGCTTGGTGATATGCGGCTTGATCTGCGAGCCGAGTCCGAGCGACATCCGACCTTGTGAATACAGATTCAGATCCCATGCGGTGCTTGCAAGGGTCATCGGCGATCGCGCGAATGCAACGGCGATACCGGTTTGGATCTGTATGCGCGTTGTGTGCTCCGCCGCGACCATCAATGGCAGGAATGGATCGTGGGAGGTCTCAGCGGTTGTGAGACCGTCGTAGCCAAGCTCTTCGAGTTCGCGAGCGCGTGTCGCCATCTCGCCGTAACCCACACCCATCAATCCACTGTCAACCTTCATAACGCAACCCTACGGCACGGCAACGATGACCGTCCCGGTGAACGCGATCGCCGCTTTCCCGTTTCTTGCAACGCCGGCCGTCGCGGCCTCTCCCTTTGAGCCTTACGCGAGGAACAGCGTTCCTGCGACAATTCCGATTGCGTTGATGCGCTGCGGATCTATGGTCATCTCGAGGTGGCCACCGCTGTATTCGCGCGACGCGCCTGTGACGTCGAATCCAAAGATCAAGACGGAACCGTGCCCATGTTGTGTCGCCACCCCGTCAATCGTCGTTCCACTCGGCGTTGTAATCCGCATAGCGCCTCTGGGGTTTTCGACACAACCGGTCAGAACGAAATTCCACGTCGACATACCCGGACGCATGATTGGCCCGATGAGTACGGCGCGTTGACTCGTGCAACTCGGATCCGGAGCGACAGTTACTTGAGTCACTTGAAAGGTGCCGCTGAATTGACGCGTGACGCCAGCCCGCGCCGTCGCATCTGCCCCGGTTGCCACGCCAGCCAAACCGATCGCCAGCCCACACACCACGATGCCAAGTTTGCGAAGAAATATTCGCCGCCGCCTCTCGTCCTTTGCAGATCCTCCCACGCTGAGTCACAATCCCGCCAGCCAATGTCTGAGGGGTCATGTATGGTCGTGAGCAATGGTTTGGCCGGTTCCACAGACGTTGTCGCCGAGTTCAATGGGTGCTTTTACGAGCTGCCCGTTGGCATTTCGATTTTCGTACGTCCAGCGGCTTCCCGAACCGCCTTCTGCGCCCGCGAGTAAGGGCACACTTGTGCACCGGGCATTGGAGCATCTGCTCGATCGCCCCGCTGATGAACGCACAATTGACGCGGCACTCCAGGATCTCGACACTGCGTCCGCCGAACTTCGGTCACATCCGGAATTCAGTGGCTTGGAACTTACAGAAGAGGAACTCGCGCAATTTCACAGCGATGCGGCTCTGCTAGTACATCGCTATTTCGAGATCGAAGATCCGCGCACCGTTCGCCCGATTGGGCTCGAAATCAAACTTGCCGCGCATCTCGACAAGGTGGTGTTGCGCGGCATCATCGACCGACTCGAACTCGACGAAGACGGCGAACTCGTCGTCACCGACTACAAGACGGGCAACACGCCGAGCGAGCGTTGGGAAGAAAAAAGTCTTGCTGGCGTCCATCTATATGCGTTGTTGTGCGAACAAAATTTCGGTAAACGTCCCGTCAAAGTCCAATTGATGTATCTGTCGAAGCCAGAGCTCATCATCGCGACCCCGACTGAGGGGTCGGTTCGTGGGGTCGTGTCGAAGGCCGGCGCAGTTATGGACGCAGTGAAGCGCGCGTGCACGCGCGACGATTTTCGCCCGCACGAAAGTGCGCTCTGCAGCTTCTGCAGTTTCAAAGAGTTCTGCCCCAAGTTCGACGGGAATCCCGACGACGCCGTCGTGGTGCTTCAGGAGCGAGCGGCGACCGCGCAGGGACGTCCACCCTTGCCGTTCGCTACGGTCTGAGCGATGCATCCCGCTATCGAGCGTTTCGACGCCGCTGCCGACCGCGCCCTCGGAACCCTGCGATCGCCAACCGTCGATCATTTTGCATACGCACTGGGTTCTGCTTGCGACCATTCGATTCTGTGGCACGCGATCGGCGCAGTCCGTGCTGCGAACAGCGGCGACGCAAAGAAATTCTGGCGCTTGTCCGGCGCGTTGACAATCGAATCGGCACTCACCAATGGCGTTGTGAAATCTCTGTTTGGTCGCAAACGTCCGAGTATGCACCCCAAGGGCACGAAGCTTCCGCATGGAATGCGGGTCCCGATCACATCGTCGTTTCCTTCCGGGCACGCGGCCGCGGCATTTTGTGCCGCCGCGATCCTGGCCGACGAAACCGACAACCTTGCCTGGTACGCACTTGCGGCCACAATCAGCGTGACGCGAATCTACGTCAAGATGCATCACGCATCTGATGTCACTGCAGGCGCGATCTGGGGCTACGCGCTCGGCCGAGGATTGCGGGTAGCGTTACCTCGATGACGCGTATGTCGGATGTCGAAGCCGTGATGTGGCTTGTCGAACAAGATCCGACACTGCGATCCGATTTCTGCAATTTGACGGTTGTCGATACTCCAATCGATTTTGAACGGATGCAGGACCGTCTGCACGACATAGTGCGAGCGATACCCAAGCTCGGCCAACGTGTGGTCGTGGCGCCATTTCGCTTAATGACCCCCGAGTGGGTCGCTGCCGATCTCGACGTTTCGTATCATCTCCAGCAGGTCACTGTGCCTGCACCAGGTGGGGAACGTGAGCTCCTCGATGCGTGCGCCGCGATTGCCGACGAACCGTTCGACCGAGAGCGCCCGTTGTGGCAGTTCATCGTCTTCGATGGTCTGGCGAGCGGCGGCGGGGCAATGTTGCAAAAGATGCACCACACCATCACCGACGGCGTGGGCGGCCTCAAACTTTCGCTCGAGGTCGTGGATTTCGAACCATCGCCAATTCGTGTCACGAATCCTCACGACCGACAAGCAACAGCAACGGCAACCAGTGCTGGCACCGGCGCGAGTTCGGGCGCCGGGGCGGTGTTCAACACGGCCCGCGCGGCGATGAGCGATGTCGCAGCGCGAACGGTCGGCCGCGCCGCGAACGCGATCACGAGCACTGGCAGGGTGCTCACTGATCCGCTGGGAACCCCCGCACGGGTCAGCGACGCGATTGCCTTTGCAAGTTCATTGCGCCGCCAGGTGCTTGTCACCGAAGGCGCTCGCAGCGATCTCATCGACGATCGCAGTTTGCATCGTCGTTTCGAACTCCGGCGCTTTCCGATGTCCGACGCAAAGGCGCGGGCGAGGTCACTCGGCGGTTCGCTCAACGACATGTTCGTCACGATCGTTGCCGATGCGCTCGGCCATTATCACGCAGCGTTGGGCAGCGACATCACCGAACTTCGCATGGCGATGCCGGTGAGCACCCGCGGCGCCGACGACGTTGGCGGAAATCATTTTGCGCCGTCGCGAGTGGTAGTTCCCATCACCAGCGACACGCCCGAGTCGTTGTTCACCGAGATCCGCGAACGCCTCGAAATCACAAAGCATGAACGCGCGCTCGACGCTGCGGGGAGTCTTGCGGGCCTCGTCACCAATCTTCCTGCAGCGATGCTCACCGCCGCGGCTCGGAATCAAACGCGCACGATCGACTTCGCGACCTCGAACCTGAGAGGTTCACCGGTCCCGCTGTATTTGGCCGGCTCGAGAATTGTGGCGAACTATCCACTCGGACCGCGCACCGGTTGTGCCTTGAACGTGTCGCTCTTGTCGTATTGCGATGAGTTGAACATCGGGCTCAACATGGATCCTGCCGCGATCACCGACCCGGCGTTGTTCCTGCGCTGCCTCGACACGGCGTTTGTGGAGTCGTGTCAAACAACCACAACGGGTTAGTACGTTTTGCGTTTCCGCCGTGCTGCTCCGAATGCATCACACCATTCGTCGAAGCCAGGATCCCGCCACCTGAGATGTTCGCACGCGCCGTCGATCTGACCGTCGTGCACCGTGGCTTCAGCAACGTACACATGCAAGGTCGGGGCGTCATCAGCGAGGTCGATCAATGCACCAGTCGCCGGATGTGGCGCCGACGCTTCGAGGACATCTACCACGGCAACCGCTGCCAACACCCGAGCGGAACAATCCTCACACGCCGAGACGGTCGCCTCGCCGAATCCGTCGACCATTGCCCACAGCACAACTGCTTCGTCACCGTGGACCGCGACATTTCCTTGCTCTCCGTCGGTGAACCGCAGCTCTGTTGGCACGGCTCCTACGGTATCGACCCAAAGGTTCGGTGCACCATTGGAGCATCGTGTCGTGTTCGGGAACCAACCCGGCCTTGGCTTCGTCACATTGTCATTGGCCTCGCCAGTAGCAAAGGAAGCGGCGATGGATAGCGACGAGAACCCAAGCGTGCCCGCCGTCGAGATGGCACACGAGTTGGCACCAACCCGAGCGACGTCAGGCGTCAAGCGCCACACGTTGCTGGCGGCGACAATCGCGATCGTGCTCGCTACGGGCGGAGGAATCGCACTCATTGGCGACCGTGGCGTTCGTTCGAAACACACGGTCGCCAAGCTCGCGATCTTGCACCTCTCAGCTCGGGGATCTCAATCGGGCGCGACCGCCGATGGGGCATTGCACCCAACGATCATGCGCCCAAATGTGACGTATCGGTTGCACCACACCGGAACATGGGACAACAGCGGTGTGCCTTCCTCGCGCACCACAGCGGTCTTTCAGTTGGTGAGACCGACCCACTCCGACTCAAGTGTCCAGCAGATGGCGAGGGCATTCGGCTTGACCGGACCAGTGATAGCGGCCGACGGCGGGTGGTCGGTTCGCGACGGCTCTGCGATCCTCACTGTCACGCCGGGCGACAGCGAGTACAACGTGTCGTTCACCCGCGAAACTGCATCGGCCACGTCGCCAGGAAGCGCGAACGGCTCACCTGGTGCATCTGGCGGGCCAACGGTCTCGACGATTCAGCCTCCTGCGCCGCAGTCGACGGCTGCACCCGTTTCGCATTTGCCGTCGCGGGAACGAGCCAAAGAAATCGTACGATCATTGATCGAAGTCATGCGACTCGGTGCAACATTCGAATACGAAGTCGCTGATGGTTCATCGTCAGTCGTCTCAAACGACGCGAGGCCGGCGTGTCCGCCCCCCACGCCCTGCCCAATGCTTCCGCCAAATGCCGTACTCACTCGCACAGTCGTCGCCCAGCAAGTTGTGGCAGGTCATCGCGTCGGCGGATTGACATGGTCATTCGAAGTTGGTAACCACGGCATCGTCCAATCCGGCTACGGAACATTCGCGACGCTGCACACGCTTGGCGACTACCCACTGCGTTCCGTCGCGGCCGCGTACGCCGACCTCGTGCATGGGAAAGATGGCGCTGCCGATCCGTATCCGCCAATGCCGCTCGTCGCTCAGAACACGAACGCCGCATCGAGCGCCACGAACAGCTCGCTACCGGCAAACATCATCGACGTGACCGTGCGAAGCGCGACGTTGAACTACCAAACTTGGTACGGCATCGAGGGCAGCCTCGCGGTGATGTACATCGTGCCCGTCTACACATTTTCTGGAACGGCGACAGCTCAACATGCTGCACAGACGAGCGACTGGACAACCACCCGTTTGGCACTTGATACCTCGTTCGCACGACGGGCAGCACCGCCCGAGATACAACCAGATGGACGCAACGCCACCGTCGCTACGGCCAGCGTGTACCCGACACAGCCGTAGGATCGCAACGGCAATACGCTGCCGCGATGCGTGCAGCAGTGGTACACGACGGACACATCGTGATCGAACAACGCCCAGTTCCTTCACCCGGTTCGCATGAGGTCTTGGTCCAGATTGCCGCGGCAGGCGTCAACCGAGCAGACCTCATGCAACGCCTGGGATTTTATCCAGCACCTCCGGGTTCACCGGCCGATATTCCCGGTCTGGAGTTCGCCGGCACCGTGGCAGAACTCGGCCCTGAGGTTTCTGCCGTCGCAGTCGGTGATCGCGTCTTTGGCGTAGTGGGCGGAGGCGCGCAGGCACAGTATTTGTGCGTCCACGAAACGCACTGCGCGATCGTGCCCGACACTCTCGATTTCATCACCGCAGGCGGCGTCCCCGAAGCCTTTGTCACTGCCCACGACGCGATGGTGACCCAAGCAGCCGTGCAACCGAACGACTGGGTGCTCATCCACGCGATCGGTTCCGGCGTCGGCACAACGGCGCTCCAGCTCGCGCGTGCGTTCAATGCGAACGTGATCGGTACGGCGCGCACCGCAGCAAAGCTCGAACAATGCACGTCGCTCGGGCTCGCCCACGGAATTGTCGCGCCAAGCGACGATGCCGGGCGCCTCGACGTGAACGCCCTCAATGAAGCCGTGCGCGCGATCGCACCGAACGGGACCGACATCGCGCTCGATCTCGTCGGCGGCCCATACCTTGAAGCTGAGATTGCCTGTGCAGCACAGCACGGCAGGATCGTCCTCATCGGCACGCTCGCTGGTGGCCGAACGTCGTTCGACATTCTCGCCACGATGCAGAAGTTCCTCACGATTCGCGGCACGGTGTTGCGGCCGCGCAACGTTGCAGATAAGGCCGCGGCGACGGCGGCGTTCGTGCGCGATGTCGTGCCACTCCTCGCCGCTGGTGCCGTCGCGCCAATCATCGAATCGGTCATGCCGCTCGCCGAGGCGGAGCAGGCATACGACCTGCTCGGTACCGACACCACCTTCGGAAAGATCGTGCTCGATTGTTCGTGACCGACAGGCCCGTCGGTACGATGCTGCCCATTCGGGGCGCCGGGTCGGTGCTCCTGCACAGGAGGAACAATGGCTCAGCTCGCCGATAACGACGTCGTGATCGTGGAAGCCGTTCGATCTCCGCTCGGTCGCCGCAACGGTGGATTGGCAACGATGCACCCCGCGGACCTGCTTGGTGCAGTCCAGACCGCCTTGATACAGCGCAGCGGGATCGACGCCGCACTTGTCGGACAGGTGATCGGCGGTTGCGTCAGCCAGGTCGGTGAACAAACATTCAACATCGCGCGCACTGCCTGGCTCTCGGCAGGATTCCCAATGTCGGTTGCGGCCACCACGGTTGACAGCCAATGCGGATCGAGCCAGCAGGCGACCAACCTCGCCGCGACCCTCATCAAGGCCGACGCCGTCGACGTCGCGATTGGCTGTGGAGTCGAGTCGATGTCACGTCTTCCCCTCGGCGCTGCGATGCAAGGGAATCTCGGACGCCCGACTCCGAAGAGCTACTTCGCTCGCTACGAAGTCACGTCGCAATTCGAAGGCGCCGAACGCATCGCCGACCGGTGGGGTGTGACACGATCCGATTGCGACGCATTCGGTCTGGAATCACAAACGCGTGCGCAGCGAGCATGGAACGAGGCTCGATTCGAACGCGAGGTCGTCGCGATCGACGCGCCCGACCTCAACGATGAGGGCAAACCAACAGGCACATTTCACCGCGTGAGCCGCGACGAAGGGCTGCGAGAAACATCGCTCGAAAAACTCGCCACCCTGAAACCCGTCGGTCGCGACAACGGTGTGCACACTGCAGGAAGCAGCTCGCAAATCACTGACGGCGCGGCTGCGGTGTTGCTCACCACCGCAGCGCGGGCAAAGGAGCTCGGCCTGCGTGTGCGGGCTCGAATCGTCGACCAATGTTTGGTCGGTGTCGACCCGGTACTCATGTTGACGGGCCCAATCGACGCGACCCGCAGAATCTGTGAGCGCACAGGCATGCACGTGAACGATTTTGATGTCATCGAAATCAATGAGGCGTTCGCATCTGTCGTGCTCGCATGGCAGCGTGAACTCGAAGTCGATATGGCCAAAGTCAATGTGAACGGTGGCGCCATCGCCCTCGGCCACCCAGTTGGCGCAACCGGAGCGCGGCTCATCACCACTGCGTTGCACGAACTCGAACGAACCGACACCCAATTCGGCTTCGTCACGATGTGTTGTGGCGGCGGCTTGGGAACCGGAACGCTGATCGAGCGGGTCTAGTTCACAGGCCAAATGGATACGCCCGCCGAGGAACACCTTGCACGACTGAATGTGGCCTACGCGCGTCGCTCGCTCACCACGCGACCGACCCATCATGTCGCGTCCAAGGCGGAATGGCTCGGCGATGTGGCCCGTCGACAGCGAACGTCGATTGGCAAGTACCGGAATTGGTGCACACAAGCAGATGCCGTTGGTTTTCCTGTTGGTGGCATGACGATGGCACTGGCACTGAACCCCGACGAACTTGTCGTCTACACCTCTACCTTCGTTCGCGGCAGACCCAAGCGGCGCGTCGGCGCGATTCGACTTCGGTCGATCGGCCAGATCACCGCCGTCAGCGGCATCACGAGGAGCCAAATTGTCATCTTGTTCAGCGATGGGGGAATTATCGAACTCGAAGCGCTCTCGCGTGGAAGGGCGAAGCGCTTCGTCGCCAAGGTGCTCGAACAACGCGACCGCACATAGCTCGCCGCCGCAAGGGCGATACGCTCCGTCTCGATGAGCAGCACCCTCGCAGCCGATCTCGGATACTCGCCAGACGCGAAGCTGATCATTCTCAACTGCGACGATCTTGGTTCAACCCGCTCGGCCAACGTTGCGATCTACGACTCGCTGCGCAATGGGCAGGCCACGAGCGCTTCATTGATGGTCCCATGCCCTTGGGCTCGCGATGCCGCGGCGATGTACCGAGGCGAAGATGTCGGGGTACATTTGACCCTCAACGCGGAATGGGACACGTACCGCTGGGGCCCGATCACACGGGCTCCAAGTTTGTTCGACGGTGACGGCGGTTTCCCACGAACCGTCTCTGATGTTTGGGACCACGCCGACCTCGATGAAGTCCGCCGCGAATGCCGTGCGCAAATCGAACGGGCCATCGTGTGGGGTTTCGACGTCACCAATATCGATAGTCACATGGGCACGATGCAATTGCGTCCCGAGTTTTTCGACATTTATCTAGAACTCGCAATCGACTTCGCGCTTCCACTTCGGATGGCAGGAACGAAAGCGCAACGGCTTATAGGGTTTCCGTATCGGGATCTCGCCCGCGCCGAAGGAGTCGTGTTCCCCGACTACTTCGTGTCGACACCCATGGGTTCACGTCGAGCAATCGAGCG
>JBBRPC010000042.1:0-20603 GCA_038228615.1 Acidimicrobiia bacterium
TCACCCGTCGATGACCGCGACGATCGTTGTCGTCAACCAGGGTCCGTTCACCACGGTCGCAGCAGCAACCGCGACCAATCAGCTCCCAACCAAACTCGCTGCAACCGGATCAGCGGAGTTCGTGCTCATCGCGACTGCTGCTGGATGTCTCATCGTGGGGTTCGCGGCGATCGGCTTCCACCGACGTCGACAACTCGTGTTGGCAACGTTGCCTTCGGAAGCTGCCTGGCGAGCCGTCTCGGTGGCGCAACGCCACTACGACGACATACTCGCCGGGCCGGGTCGCTGACCGACCGCGTATGCAAAACGTCGAGTCCGTCACTCGTCGATCACTGCGCCCGTTTATCGCCCTCGGCTTAGTGGCCGCCGTAGCTCAGACGGTACGCGTTGTCACCGCGAACCGGGTTGGGTCACCATCGCTGTTCGTCGACGACGCGTTTTACTATTTCGGTATCGCCCGAAACATTGTGCGCGGGAACGGCAGCACCTGGGACGGTATCAACACCACAAGTGGATATCACCCCCTATGGATGCTGACAATTTTGCCAGTTTTCATGGTCGTTCGCGGACGATTCGGCGTGCTCACCGCCATCAAAGTGCTTTCTGGTCTGCTCTGGATATTCGCTCTGCGCGAGGTCGCGAAGATCGCCGAATCGATTGGAGCGCGGCGAGCCATTTGGTTCGGCACTCTTCCCATCGCGATGTACGCGATCTTTTTCGGTCGCAGCACCCCCTTCGCTGGCGTTGAAACTGGGCTGTTGCTGCCATGGCTGTTGGCAGCTATCGCTGTGTGTTGCACGCAAGGCACGCGCGGCAGTCGAACGCGTTTGAGCCTGCTACTCGCCGCAGCGACGCTCACTCGCCTCGATGCCATCGCGACCATCGCTGCAATCGCGGCGGTCGCGGTTTGGAAGTGGGATGCAACGGCGTCGCTCGCCAAACGGGCGCGCAGTTTCGTGTGGATCGTTGCACCTTCGATCGCCTGCGTGACACTAGTCGCGGCGGCCAACGTGGCATGGACCGGACACCTTCTCACCGTGTCCAGTCGAGCAAAGGCTCGAGGCGGCGGATCGAGCCGCCACTACGCGTTGCACCAGTACTTCACCCAGCCGGGGTCGCTCCCAATCGTTGTTGGAATTGGCGCGCTATCTGCTGTCGTTGTGTTGACAGCATTGTTCGCATCGCGGTGGCGTGCGCACGGGGATCGGATGAACGCGCCGTTGCGGCTTTCCTACATGCTGACCGCGTTGTGGCTCGCTGAATTCGCAGCCACTGCACTCTTTGATTCGCAATCGAGTTGGCCGCAATGGCCTTGGTATTTCTACAACTCCTTCATCATCTTGCTACTCGCCCCCGGCCTGATCATTCACGCCGCGTTTCCGTCACTGGAGTCGCGCGTCGTTCGATTCGGCGCGACACGTTGGCGGCGTGCCCCAGTGATCGCGCGGTACGCGTTGCCACTCGCAATTGGCGTACTCGTAGGCGGCGCGACATCCGTACATGCGAACGGCAACGAGAACTTCTACACACAAAATGCCAAGGCCGCGCTCGCGTTGCGCGCCACACTCCCGAACGGCGCAGTCCTCGCGATGGGCGACCGTTCTGGCGTGTTCGGCTATCTCGTGGAACGGCCAGTGGTGCAACTCGAAGGCATCGTCAATTCGAATCAATTTCTCGATGCCGTCGAACGTCGCGACGTCGATCAATTCTTACGACGAGAACACGTCAGCTATTTCGTGAAGTCGGCACACACCATCGACCGATATCCGCTCGAAACTGACGGTGGGCCTGAACCGGGCGTCAAGCATTGCGGCTGGCGTTTCGAACCATATTTTGGGGAGTCCGACAAGATGATGTTCACAGTGTGCACCTCCGACATCGTTTACACGAGCACCGCGAGCCAAGGAGAACGGCTCACAGTGTGGAAGTTGACGAAACCAGTCGGAAGCTTCCACATTTCACATTCGTAGTGACGTGTGCAACTAGAGAAGCGTCTGGTAGACCGCGACCGTTTCACGCGCCGCGCGTTCCCACGACAACGCCGTCGCTTCGACCACAGCACAACGCCGGCGATGCTCCGCGCGTGATGCATCGCCCAGAAGCTCTCGCAACGCCGACGCTTGCGCTTCGGCCGAGCCGGTCGCGACGAACTCGATTCCCTCCGTCGCGATATCCGACAGTGCGCCCACGCGCGTTGCCATCACACACGCGCCGGATGCCATCGCTTCGACCGGAGGGAGACCGAATCCTTCGTAACGAGCGACATAGCCAACAACATCGGCTGCGGCATAGAGCGGCGCAAGATCGGCGTCTGGAACATAACCAATGACGCGCACCTCGTCCGGAAGCGCGACTGATGTGATTGCCCCACCGGCCACGATCAAAGGGATTGCAACGGCACGACACGCCGCGGCCAACGCCGCCACATCTTTGCGGGGTTCACGATTTCCGAGATACAACACGAAGCGCTCGGGAAGTTGATACTGATCACGTACCGACGCGATGCGTTGCGGCGTCGGCACGTGGAACCCCGACCCGGCCGCCTCGTGGATCACAGTTGACTGGCGACCGAAGCGAGCGGCCACTCGCTCAGCGGTGAATGTCGAGACAGCGATCAGCACATCGGCATGACGTATCGCTGTGGCTACGAAGCGAGATTTCACGAGTCGTTCGTGGGTCGGGAACGCCCAGGGAACGTCGAACAAACCAAGGTCGTGCACTGTCACGACCGTGGGAACCTTCGAGCGAATTGGCGAATCGGTATCGAGGCCGTGCACGAGATCGGCATCGTCGCAGCGCATTGTCGCTGAACGCAGCTTGCGAACGAACCCCGTGTCGATTCCAAGTTCTACATGCCGTCGCGCAACCGATGCCGGCAAAGCTGGGGCGTCCGGCCCAACGATCGCCTGGAATCGCGCCGCAGGCCACGCAGCAGGAAGCGCTGCGATGAGCTCACGTCCGTATGTCTGCACGCCGCTGCCTTGGCTGCGGAGCGAGAGCGCGCTCAGGACAACGCTGGGCGTTGGGCAGGCGACCGATTCATCGTCACCACGACTGAGAGTGTGAGCCATAGATACAGGTCGTTCGGGAAAATCTCAAACCAAGTCGCGACCGACGAGGCCGCCATCGCGCCCAACACGAGCGCGCTCAACCCTAACGCCCATGCCCGATCGAGCCCGAGCGCCTCGCGCTCTGCGGCGCGGCCGGCCCACAGCAGCGAGACGAACAACAACACCAAAAACCACAAGCCAAAGACACCGATCTCATATAGCGCCTTGAAGTATTGGTTGTCGGGTTCGTACACAGTCGCCGAGGTTTGAGCGACTTCTTGCACCTTGAATCCAGACGCGCCCGTTGTACCAATGCCGTGACCCATCGGCACGGCTGCAGCCTTGTTGATGTTTTGGGTCCAACCGAGCTGTCGGTCGACGAGGCTTCCCGACGCGAATGCCGACTCAGAGAAGTTGCCGGGGACAAAGAGCAACGCGATCAACGCAAACGGCGCGATCAAAAAGAAGATCCTGTACCTGCGAATCGCGAGATAGGCACACCCGACCGCCAATGCCAACCACGCACCTCGGACAAATGTGAAGATCAATGCAGCGATCACGACAGGGCTCAGAATGAGAAACAGCCGATTCCGAAGACGGCCGAGATCATCGAGGCATTGCGGCAACACGATGAGCATTACAAACGCCAGATAGAACGCGAAGTTAAACGGGTTGTCCATGGTTGAAAACGACCGGAGAAACGAGCCAGTGAAGCGGATATTCGTGTTGTAGCTATATCCGAGACCAACGAGGTAGACGTGCCCGACCACCTGTTGGGCGAGGCCGAGTGCCGAAGTAATGAGCGCGTCGACCATCAGAATCGAAATGAGACGATCGCGATCCTTGGCATCGAGAGGGGTGCGCCACACGATGACACCGAGCAAGATCCAGAAATAGTCGACCTTGAAGCCAACGATTCCCTGCGTGTTATGGAGGAACAACATCCAGATGAGACCCAACCCGACGTAGACAAGGATCGGCTGGACGACCTTCGGGAAGGGGTGTGCGACCCGTTTGCGCCGAGGAGTCGACTGCAAGCTCCAAAACAACGTATAGATGGCGAGTCCCTCCTTCCAGCCGTAGGCGAACGGCGGGCGGTACGGCGCAATAATGAGCAGGCCGTAGTACGGCACAAGGGCCGCCAGCCACAAGATTCCATGCTGTGGGCGCCGTGCAATACCCAGCAGAATTGGCACGAGAATTGCGGCCAGCAGCACGAGCGGAATTGCGTGCACCAGCGCGCCAACAACTCGATTCGCGCCCGGGTCGGCGAAGGCAAACCCCACAGCCACGGCCACGCACAGCGCGATGAGCCCGATGACAAAATTGGCGAGATCGTCGCGCGAGCTGTGCCGGGACGAACGCCGACGTACCCGCGTGGATGAACCGGATTTGCGGTTGGGTGCACGCTCTGCCGTTGACGCCACAGCCGTGGAGGGTAGTGGCGGATTCCACACAGAATGTGCACAAGGTGACCAAAGTTGGCACCTACACTCCCGACCCAATGGATCTCGCCGACCACTTCCGCACGATCGCGGCCAACTGGTGGCGGATTCTCGTCATCTCTGCCGTCGTCGCTGGCGGCGTCTACAGCTGGAGCCGTCACCAGCCCGACACCTACGTCGCTGCGTTCCTCGTCAATGTTGCTCCCGAGGTCGACAAGGGCCAGGGAATCGATCCGAACACGTTGGCGATCCGAGTCGCGAACCAAACGTTCGTGTTGGAGTCCCAGACCTTGGGGGAACAAGCCGTGAAAACCGGCAAACTCCACATGACCGCGAGCGAACTCCGCTCGCGGCTCGAGGTCGTCACGGTCCCGTTCGCAGGAAACATCTTGATCAAAACCAGTGCGCATTCCACGCAACAGGCCCTCGACGAAGCAAGTGCGTACGCGCAGGCACTGCAGCAATTCAGCATCGACACGGTCAACGCCGAAACTCAGGCGCTCATCGACCAAACACAAACGTCGATCGATACGCTCAAAGCGCGCCTCAAGGACCCTGCGATCCGCCCAGGAAGCGACATCGCGAACCAGATCAACACCTTGTTGAACGCTGAGCAAACACAACTCATCACCATCAAGAACCCGCTTGGCATCAATCTCGGTGTCGTGCGACTCAAAGGTGGTGCGACGCTCGACAACAACGGCCAGCCGGTCGCGCCACGGCCGATGCGTGACGGTTTGTTGGCGTTCCTTGTTGCATTTGTGGTTGCGAGCGAAGGGTTCGTGGTGGTTCGGGCGCTCAGCGACCGCGTAGCCAAAGCGACCGATGTCGAAGCGATCACCGCGCTGACCGGCCTGCCAGTCCTCGCACTCGTACCACGTGGTCGAGGGCCTGAGGTTGTCGAGGCATTCCGAACGCTGCGCACCAACCTGATGTTTCTCGAAGGATCGGGGCGGCCGCGCACCATCGCGATTCTTAGCCCGAACCCTGCTGCGGGCAAATCGTTTTGCGCAATGCACCTCGCCGAGTCGGCTGTGGCGGTCGACGCACAAGTGGTGCTAGTCGATGCCGATCTACGGCGCCCAGTCTTGCATCAACGACTGCGCACGGAACGAGAGCCAGGGCTCTCTGATGCACTGCGCGGTGCACCGTTGAGCGCCACGTTGCATCGCGTTGATGGACATGCGAACCTGCGACTGATGCCGAGCGGTTCACCAGTCACCGACACCGTTGCCGCATTGGGAGGTCGAGCGTTTCGCGATGTGCTCGACTCGCTCGACACGGCGGAACTCGTCATCGTCGATACGCCACCCGGAGCGGGATACGCGGATGCGCTCGCTGTCTCAGCGCAGTGCGACGCAGCACTTCTCGTGCTCGATTCGCAAACCACACGTCGCAGAACCACGAAACAGTTCATCGAAGCGCTCGACCGCACGGGGGCTTCGCTGATCGGCGTCGTTCTCAACGGCGCAACCGTGAACAAGCGCGACACCTACGATCGATAACTCCGCCGCGATGTCGGATTCGGCGCGCGTCGCCATCGTGCACGAGAAGTTCACGATCCATGCCGGGTCGGAGCGTGTCGTCGAACAAATGCACTTGCTCTGGCCCAACGCCCCCATTTTTTGTGCGGTGTGTGACCCTGCGACGCTGAGTCCGATTTTGCGATCGGCCGATATTCGCCCAAGCCACCTATTACAGCGCCTCTATCGAGGCGGCGACCGGTATGCGCACCTCCTGCCACTGCTTCCTGCGGTCGCCGCGCACCGTCGGCTCCGCGATTTCGACGTGGTAGTGACGAGTCACCATCAGTTCGCGAACCGGGTACGCGCTGATGCCCCGATCCTGTCGTACACCCACACGCCGGCTCGCTGGATCTGGGATCCGAACACCCGACTCGACGAAATTGGAGGCCCCCTCGGACGGGCCGCCCTTGGCGCGTTCGCCAAGACGCAACAACGAGCCGACTACGAGGCCGCTCAACGTCTCAGCGCAATCGCGGCGAACAGCAGTGAAGTATCGACGCGCATCCGACAATGGTGGGAGAGGAATTCGACGGTCATCCATCCACCCGTTGACACCGATTTCTTCACGCCCTCCACAGACGCACGCGAAGACTTCTTCCTACTCGCCGGACGCCTTGTGCCGTACAAGCGACCGGAAATCGCGGTCGCCGCCGCCGTTCGGGCGGGTGTACGTCTCGTCGTTGTGGGTGACGGTCGAGCGCGGGCCGCGTGCGAGGCTGTAGCGAACGACCAAGTGGAATTCGTCGGCATCGCAGACGATGCGACACTTCGCGACTACTACCGGCGTTGTCGGGCGCTGCTATATCCCGGCCGCGAAGATTTCGGAATCATGCCAGTGGAGGCCCAAGCGTGCGGCGCGCCTGTGATCGCGCTCGGCGTCGGCGGTGCGCTCGATACGGTGATCGATGGCACGACCGGTTGCCTGTACGAGCCCGGGGGCGACGAAATCGAGACGCTTGCACACAACATACGAAGTCTGAGCTCCGCGCAATTCGATGCAACTGCGATCGCTGCACACGCACAACAATTCGGTCCAAGCCGATTTCGCGCCGAACTCAAATCATTCGTCGACACGGCGCTCGACAATGGTTAAACGCGGGTCGCAACTCCGAAGAATTGTCTTCGTTGTCCCCGACTATGAACCATCGTTGGGGGGCACAACACGCCACACGAAGAACCTCGCAGGAGCATTGGTTGCCCGGGGATACGACGTGACCGTTCTTACCCAACGGATCGACATGAGCTGGCCCCGAACCGAAGAGCGCAATGGCATCACGGTCCACAGGCTCGGTCCGCCTGGTCGAGGCGCGTTCGCGATGAAGCTCCTTGTGTTGCATGTGGCTTGGTGGTTACGACGTCACCGAGCGACGATCGCCATTGTGAACGTGATCATGTATCCCGACTTCGCGGTTGCGGCACAGTCGGTCGGTCTCGGCGCGACGACGGTGATGATCTGGGCTGGCGTTGGTGACGCAACCGACGCCCTGTCGTTCGACCAAACGCTCGCCAAGCGTGCGCTCGCGCGTCTGCGTCGACGTGCCCTCGGCCAGGTGGCCAACGTGACGCTGTCTGGCACAATTGCCAGCGAGCTCACCGGCCTCGAATTCGGCGCACATCCGCTCGTCATCCCTACGCCCGTCGATCCACACCGATATCACGCGCCATCGCCTTCGGAACGGTCCGACGCGCGGGCCGCTGTTCGGCTCGAGTCCACAACAATCGCATTCGTCTATTGCGGGCATCTTCGGGCGCTGAAACGCGTCGATCAATTGCTGACAGCATTCTCGCAACTCCACGCAGAACAACCGGACGCTCACTTATTTGTCGTCGGTGGATCGCGCGAAGACCTAGAAGATCGGTCAGAGGAATTGCAGTTACAAGCCGATCTTCTCGGGCTCGCCGACGCAGTCACATTTATCGGCGAAGTCGACGACGTCGTACCGTTCCTCCACGCGGCCGACGCCTTCGTGTTGCCCTCCGATCGCGAAGGAGTCTCCAACTCGTTGATCGAGGCGCTCGCGTGCGGCGTACCGTGCATCGCGCCACCGAGTGCAGGTGGCGAGGAAGTGCTCGACAGAAGATGCGGGATCGTGCCGGCATCGAACAACCCGACGGACCTCCTGGAATCCCTCCGACGAATGTGCGATCCAGTTGAGCGCGAGCGACTCCAAGCTGGCGCAGCACTCGCCGCACACAGGTTTCATCTCGACGTGGTTATGAGTCAGTTCGTTTCCTTGTATCAGGAACTGCGAGCGCGCCAGATCGGCTGATTGTTCCGCTGCTGGTCGTTGCGCTGCTGGTCGCTGCTCGTTGTTAGGGGTCAGCAACCTCGACGGCGGTCGGGGCCCCCGAGTCCTGACGAGCGGATGCAACTCTTTGGCACCACTTGTTTCGGTGGCGGACCAACGACCGCCAAACGAAACGCGGCAGCGCCGAGTTTCGGTGAGAAGTCGTGGCGCACAATTCCCATATTGTTCCAGACCGACGAGGATCCAGTGGTGAGGTCGCGATAGCCGTACACGAAGAGATTCCCTGCAAACGGAATAGCTCGCCACGCTGCCACCAGTTCTCGCAACCGCGTCGCCTGCATTGCTTGCGACACCGATTGGCTGTCACGACCCGTCCCGTATCCACTCTCCGTCGCCCAGATGCGCCGCGCACCGTCGCCGAACGCCGACATGATCAAATGCGTGTAGCTCAGCATGTAGAACAGGTTCCACGTCTGCGGCGTCGTCGGCGAGTAGGGGAAGGTGTATGGATGCATTGAAATCGCATCGATGTGCCCCGCGATTCCCGCCAGATACATCTGCACAATGAAGTCGTTCGGCGCGATTGACCTGCCAGCTACGTTCGGAGCAGGCGCCAACCCTCCGTTCATGACAACTGAATTGGGATCCGACCCGTGGATCGCATCGGCGCCAGCGATCAACAAACGCGCATAGGCGGCGGCGTCCGGCGCTGGTTGCCAAAAGTCAGAGGTGTTCGGCTCGTTCCAGATCTGCCAAGCGTGCACTCCAAGTGGCGCGTAGCGCGCCGCGGCCGCTGCCGCGAATATCGCGAAGTCGCTTTCGTTCTGTGGCGCGTATTTGTCGGAGGTATTTGCCGGTCGCGCCCACGCTGGTGTGTAGTCGGCCGTGGCGAGCACCTGGAGACCTTTGGCCCGCGCCAAAAAAATCAAGCGATCGGTCGGGGTCCAATTCCATGAATTCGGCCCGCCAGCTTGGATCGACGGCCAATCCACGTCGACTCCAACCCAGGTCGCTCCGGCGGCAATCATGCCATCGAGATCTTGCATGAGCAGGTCGTCGGATTCCCAGAGCAATCCCGAGCCCTGTGAAAACCCGATACCTCCGAGCGGAACTGCGTTGGAAGCGGCGATGTTCATGAGCGCGCCGGCGTGGCGAGCCGACTTCGGCAATACTTTTTGGTTCGGAGTCGAACTGACTGCCCACGCCCCCGCTGGCATAATTACCGCGCAGAGTGCCGTAATCATCGCCACTCGGGCCCTATTTCGCGCGTTCCGTCGCATCGTTCAACCTCATGGCCTCGTTCCGTGGCAATTTTGTTCAAGATCGTCACCATCAGCGGCGCCCTTGAGGGCCACTTCACGAACTTCGTAACAATTCTTGGAAAAGGTTGCGGTCGCGCCTTGCGCTCCGACCCTCGCGCGGAAGAGAATTGCCCCCCACCCACAGTGACGTCAGGTTCGGGGGCCTGTGACTGCACCAATTTCACCGTCAATGCCCGGAGATCGGCCCATTGATCGCCCAACTGGTCGATCGGGCGCCCGATCGTCGACGCGCGCGCTCCGGGTCGTCGGCACGCGCCAACAGCTCACACCCGGCACGCTGCGTCGGCGACTTGCGCTGGCGGTCGCACTGGTCGGCCTTGGCGACGTGGCCGCAATCGCAGTCGCACTCGTCGTTGTCCATTCTTCCGACGGGGCGTCCAATGTGGGGACGTGGGTCTTCACGGCGCTCGCCATGATCTCGTTGATCGCAATTGGCTCGTATCGACTCCGCTGCACGCTCAGCGGGCTCGACGACACACCCCGGCTCGCTGCGGCGCTCGGCGTTGCCGCGCTCGCAACGGGGCCATTCGCGGGGCGCAACTCAACGATCCTGTTACAGGCCGCACTCGTCGTACCCCTTCTCGTCTCGTTCCGAATGCTGACGTACGCGGCCGTGAGAGGTTGGCGCCGGCGAGGGCTCCGGGAACCAACGGTCGTTGCCGGGAGCGGCCACGTCGGAATCGAACTCGCCGAAGTGATCGAAATGCACCCCGAATTCGGGCTCGAATTCATCGGTTTCGTCGGCGCACCGTTTCCGGATCTTCCTGGCCCGCTGCTCGGCGACATCGCCCGTCTCCCCGAAGTCGTTACCGAACACCGCGCGCGTCGCGTCATTGTGGCATTCGGTCCGACGCGCGAAGCCGACCTTGTCACCGTGTTGCGAACAGCCATGCTGCGCGCCGTCCAGGTGCACATCGTTCCGCGCTTTTTCGAAGTCGGCGTGGCGCCACGGGGATCCGACGTGGATGACCTCTGGGGTATCCCCGTCTATCGAGTCCGCCAAGCGGCGCTGCAACGATGGGCGTGGCGCTTCAAGCGGGCGCTCGACATTTGCGTCGCGGCGGTGTCGCTCCTCATCTCACTGCCCGTCATGGGAGCTGCCGCGATCGCCGTCAAAATCGCCAGCCCCGGACCAGTGCTGTTTCGCCAACGACGGATCGGTCAGCACGGCGAAGAAATCGAGGTGCTGAAGTTCAGGACGCTTCCCGTCGATCACGTCGACGACGCGTTCAACACCGAAGAACTGAGCTATCACAACATCGGCTGGTTCCTGCGCCGCACGAGCATCGATGAACTCCCGCAATTCTGGAACGTGCTACGCGGCGACATGAGTGTCGTGGGGCCACGCCCCGAACGTGGCTATCTCGTTGAACAATTCAACGACGAGGTGTATGGCTACCGCGACCGCCATCGACTCCCGGTCGGGCTCACCGGATGGGCCCAGGTCCACGGGTTACGAGGCGAAACTTCATTGCGCGAACGTGTGCGTTTCGACAACCATTACATCGAGCATTGGTCGCTTTGGCACGACGTCGTCATCCTGTTGCGCACCATCGCTGCGGTATTCCAAAGTCCGGCACGCGGATCCCAACCAGATGCGGGAAATCTTGAACGCCAACAATTTGGCGTTGCGGCAACGACGTCGTCACATGCTGCTTCGGAGAACGCACCCGACGGTGTCACGCCCGACCCTCCAATCCCCGAGAGCGGCACTGGTTCGGCCGTACGTCCATTGCGCCCTTAGGTCGGTCATCGCACAACGACGCATCACGCTTCGGGCAACATGACGCGATGGACACGGCACGAGAGGCCCACGACGCGACGAAGCGGCGCCATTGGCGCCGCTTCTTCAGAGGTCGTGCAACGAGAATCGCGCTACAGCGTTGCGGAGCGGCGACGGTTCGCACGCACGATGGCAACGCCACCTGCAGCGAGGCCTGCGCCAACAAGCGTGAGGCCCATCGCGTCGGTACCGGTGAACGGAAGCGTTCCGGAACCATTACCCTGCGAATTCGATGCCGGATGCCCGCCACCGGACGTGGTGGCCGTTGTGCCAGGATCGCCATACGTTGCGTGCGCCGCAGCGCTGGGAACCAGGACTGCGCCGAGGATTCCTGCGGATGCAGCTAGGCGTAGCGCCTTGTTTTTCATCCTTAAGTTCCTTCCGAGGGGTGAGATAGCGAACTTACCACGGAGTGTAACCGGTCACGTACTCATGTGGCAAGCGCGCCGCCTGGGTTTCTTTGCGTATTTCGTCACGATTCGTGCCTCGGGTGGCTACAAGCTGACTCGACGCGATCTGTCGTCGGCCCACTGCACCCCATCGGCGTGCCACAACCACCCTGGGCGGCCAAACAATGGGTGCAATACCCGAGCACTGGGCATGACGACGAGTGAGTGACTGCCACGAGGGAGGCTGAAACGCACCTCGACAGCGATGCTCTGGCCCGGGGTGAGGGTCAGATTCGCGCCGATCACTTGATGATCCGGCCCGTCGCGACCGATCACGTTCGGTGGCACAGCATGTCCATTCATCCAGATCTCAATGTTCTGAGCGAGCCGGGGTAGCTCGGCGCTGAACAACCCTTGGTACTTCCCGGCAGCACCCGTGGAATTCGACACATACGGCCCAAGCACATACGGCGGGAACTGTCCGATCGGCTGCGGAATCGCGTTGGTGACATTGGACGTCACCACGATGTCGGTACCACCGCCCCGGTTGGTTGCATGCGAGATCGAGCCGTCGGCGGTCAAGAACTGATCGAGCTTGTTGCCGGCTCGGTTTTGGATCGAGAACAACATCGAGTCGCTCTTGAAGGTCCCGCCAACGCCAGCGCCGAGCCAACCACGCTCTTCGACGGAGCGCGACGACCAGCCAAGAATGTGACGTCCGATCCCCGCACCCCGCAACGCCTCGAAGAGATCGACCGTCTTCCAATTGCCGTGCTCAATCTGTTGAATCGCGGCTCGTGCAATCTTGGAAAGTTTGTCGCGGCGCTCGATTTGTTGCACAGAGCCTGCGTTGACGTCGAATCCTCGGTATTGAGCGACGAACACCTGATCCAGCAAATTATCGGCTGAGTACACCGTGCCGTCGACCTTGACGGGACCAGTTGCTTTCAACAGTCCCTGCAACGCAACGGGATCGAGCACCAACACACCATCAACGCTGTGGCCGCTGTGCGATTTCCACATATCGACAGCAAGCGGCGCGACGACATCGAAGCGCGCCGACTCGGTGAGCTCCCGAAAATCTGCCGTCGGGTCGAGGTAGCCGAAACGAGCGGCGAAGTCTGCGTCGTACGCGCCAGCGTGCACGGCACCCGATTTCGGTTGGAGGATTGCTGAGGGGCGCATCGTGCCAAGATCGAAATGACCGTTGCGCATGACAAGCTCGCCGAGCGAGAGGAACGCACCGGAACCGGCTCGCATCTCACTGTTGTTGGCAGCAACAACGAGATACCGACGTGGCCCTTGCAGGAAATCGGCCATGCCCGCAGACGCGTCGACCAACGAGGTCACGGTGGTTCGTAACTCCGTGAGCTTGTCGTTGAACTTCGTATGAGCCCGTTGCAACGGCGTCACCAGCCAATGATCTGGTCCGAGCCCGATCGGGGTGAGCTGGGCGTGGGTCGTGGTCGCGATCTGACCGAGATGGCGTACCAACGCCACGCGCTGAGCACCGCGTGGCCGCTGCACTTTGTCGATTTCGTTGCGCACAGCATGTAAAGAACTCGAGCCGATCCGTGTGATATCTGCCGCGCCTCCGCTCAGTGACTCCACCGAACCGATCTGCTCTCCGAGAAGCGGAACGATCTTCAACGGGGCGATCCACCACGCCGAAGCCGTGTCATACGCCTTCGCGAAATGCACGTTGGCCTCACCAAGGGCAACCTCGCCACGACCGCTGAGCAGATCTCTCGACGTCAGTTGACTGCGCGCTGCGTCGAGGCGGTCGAGACCTGCCTGCGCTTCACGGCGCGCATCGAGCATTGCCTTCGCAGCAAAGACGAGCCAAACGACCACCAACATCGATCCAGCGCGCCACAACCATTTGTTTCGACTTCTCACGCAATGATCGTACGGCCACGCAGCCCGATGTCGCGTCGCCGACCTACGCTCAAGCACCTTGGAGGAGCTACCAGTCATCACTACCTGGGACCTGCGCGAAGGGCTTCGCTGCGGCGCCCGCGCCCGAAGACGCCTCGACGGCAACAAAGGTCGCTATGTCACCAGCGCACGCCACAATGTCGCCGCGCGCATTCGCCAAGACGTCGCGCTGGCGCACAGCGAACTTCGCGTCGCGACAGCCAGCGACTTCCCCGACCCGACCGACTTGCTCCCCGAACAACGCGCCCTCTACGCAGCAGCTGCCAACGGTTACCTCACGCTGTTCAGTGAAGTCGCGGCCCGCACCATCGATGTTGAACTGTTCCGAGATCTTGACGATCTCGGGGTTCAGTTTCGCGCCAATCCCGGCGTGGTGCTGGAACTCAG
This sequence comes from Acidimicrobiia bacterium, assembly GCA_038228615.1. Lineage (GTDB taxonomy): Bacteria > Actinomycetota > Acidimicrobiia > IMCC26256 > PALSA-610 > F1-120-MAGs023. The sequence continues at coordinate 14,090 of JBBRPC010000042.1, forward strand.
CGACGGAACATTGCAGGTGCGATCACTACGGCTCAACTCGCGGGTGCCGACGATCACCGACACCGCGGTGTGGCCGTTGGCGTTGCTCTGGCACGATCGCTTCGACGTGACAGAATTGCATTTCGTTGCGGCCGACCTGTTGGCATTGGAAACGGTCAGTCACACCATCAACTTCACGACCCACACCGACGCAGCAATGGCGTGGTGCACGAGTTCGCTCGCAAACCTACGGGCGCTCGCAGCCCACGGACGCGTCGAGACTGGCAGCGAATGCGGCGACTGCCCGTTCATTTGGAACTGCCCAGCTCACGAAGCGGCTCGGCGATGACCGCTGTAGCGCGGCGAGCCCAAAAGTTTGTTCCAGACATCGTCGCGCTGTCGCCAACTTCCATTGAAACATGGACCAAGTGCGAACGGCGTTACCTCCTTCGACATGTTCTTGGCATCCCGCCAAGCGATACCGGGATCAGCAACGACGAAGGACTCCGACTTCACGCGGTACTTCGATATCTCCACGAACGACGCAATTGCCAAGACAACGACGTCGTACGTGAAGTACTCACCGATCACGACTGCGATACCGACGCAATGCGCACGATGATCGCTCGTCACCGCGACCGTTGTCCGACCGCGCACGCTGGTCACCGTTTCGGCAACGGAATTGGGAGTGAGACTGGCAATGGTGCAGAGGTTGATCTCGTCGGACGCCACGAGATCGAGCGAGCTCGATATCACCACCGGCCCGTTCCAATGTTCATTGCAAGCGCGCGCCTCGACGCGGTCTGGGTCCACGACGGTTTATTCGAAGTGCGCGACTATAAAAGTGGCGGGCTCGCACCGATGGAACTCCAAGATGATCCGCGGGCGTGGGTGCAAGCTTGGGTCTTTGCCCCGCGCGCGTTGCATGAAGGCGCGCGGCTGCAACTCCGTTATGAATATCTCGCCCCAGAAGTCCGCGACGACCCAGAACCATGGGAACCCGACGACGACGACCTCATCATGGTCGAGGAACGGCTTCGACAAACCGTGGTGTCGATACACGACTCCAGCTTCGCCGGTGTGAGCGACGTCGCCGTTTGTACGCGATGCCAGTATCGCTCGATATGCAGCCAGAGCGCAGCACCCGGCGTGCCCACGTGGCCATCGCTTGCAGTCGAGGCGTTCGACGAACCTGAGGGTTGACTCATAGCGTGATCGAGTGACTATTGATCCGCGCACACCGGTCGTCGTCGGCGTCGCTCAGCTCAATCAGCGCGCCGAACCAGCGCAAGCCCGTACTCCAATCGAACTGTTCGCAGACGTAGCGCGTCTCGCTGGCGACGACGCAGGGCACGGGTTGATCGATCGAGTCGACACCATCGCCGCGGTCGGCATCGTGTCGTGGCCGTACCCCGATCCGGGTCAACGCGTCGCCGCGCAACTCGGACTCCGCAACGTCCATACGATGCTCAGCACAACCGGTGGGAATAGTCCCCAACTTCTCATCAACGAAACTGCACAACGCATCCTCACCGGTCGTGTCAATATTGCGCTCGTTGGTGGGGCCGAATCGATGCACACACGCTGGAAGGCACGCAAGGAACCCCGCGTCAAACTCGAGTGGCCGACCTACAACGACCCACCGTGCCAGGATGTGCTGGGTGTCGACACGGCAGGAACGAACGCGTGGGAAATGGCGCATCAAATGCTGGCGCCGACAATGGTGTATCCGCTCATCGAGACGGCATTGCGAGCCACAGCTCACCGAACTGTCGATGCCCACCAACGGTTCGTAGGAGAACTGTGGGCGACGTTCGCCGCCGTCGCCGCACAGAATCCAAACGCGTGGAGTCGCACGCCCTACACGGCGCACGACATCACCACACCCACCCCAGAAAACCGTATGGTGACGTTCCCGTACACCAAACGCATGTGTGCGAACATCGACGTCGATCAGGGAGCAGCGTTGCTCCTCACTTCCTACGACACCGCCCGCAGCGCAGGGATCAGCGATGACCATCTGGTCTTTCTGCACGCCGGCGCCGACGCACACGATCACTGGTGGATCAGCGAGCGCCAATCGCTCGCGCGCAGCGTCGCGATCGGCGTGATCGTTCAGGCGGTGTTGCAGTCGGCACAGATTGCGCTCGACGACGTGGCGCGTTTCGACTTGTACTCATGCTTTCCCAGCGCGGTACAAGTCGCGATGCAATCAATTGGCCTCGCAGGTCCCGACGCTGGCGACGCACGTCCGTTGACGGTGACTGGCGGCTTAGGCTTCGCAGGCGGGCCAGTGAACAACTATCCGACCCATGCGATCGCGCAGATGGTGCACGAACTCCGCAATGATCCCGGCTCATTTGGCCTCACAACAGCGCTCGGTTGGTACGTCACAAAACACTCGGCCGCACTTTGGAGCACTACTCCACCAGCAAACGCCTACCAACGCATCGACCCAAGCGTCACCCAAGCCGCAGTCGATGCGACGCCAAGTCGAACCCAAGCTGGCGCCTACAACGGACCAATGACGGTCGAAGCCACGTCGGTGACGTTCGATCGCGACGGCGGACCCACAATCGCGATTGTCGTCGGGCTCACAGATGACGGCCGTCGAGTCATCGCAAATACCGATGATCGTGACGCGATGCACGATATGTGTGTCAACGGTTGGGATCACCGTTGCGTCGCGGTCCAAACAAACGGCACGCTCAACACCGTGGAAGGATGACTGTGGCATCGAGCACGCAACCACCCTCGCGCGGCAAAGTCATCATGCGAGGTTTCACCCGACGTTGCGCACGATGCGGATCGGGGAAGCTCTTCCGCCACTGGGTTGCCATCGTCGACGATTGCCCCAGTTGTGGTCTGCATTTTGAACGCGAACAGGGCTACTGGGCCGGCGCACTCGCGATCAACTTCGTGTGCGTCGGCGGGCTCCTCATCATCGCGTTCGGCATCGTGTTGGCACTCACGTTGCCCAATGTCAACGTTGCCTTGACGTTGGCGATCGTCATACCAGTAGCGGCACTCGGACCGCTTGTGTGGTATCCGTTTTCCAAAACCATCTGGATGGCCATCGACCGTGCATATCTCCAACGCATGGACCCTCACCAGACCCCTGAGGACTAACCCTTACGCCGCAACACCACGGGCGACCAACACGCGCGGTCGGCCCGCGAGGTCGTTGTACACCACAACCGATTCATACGCACCGGTCGCCAATCCAATCTCAATCGCAGCACCATCTTGGTGCGGCGCAATCTCACATACCAATGCCGCAGACGGCAGCAACCAACGTGGCGCTCCGCGCAATAACGCCTCGATCGCCTCCAAACCAGACGGGCCACTCACCAACGCTCCGATAGGTTCGTGGTCGCGTACCTCCGACTCGAGCAACGAAAACTCTCCCTCACTGATATACGGCGGATTCGACACGATCAACGAGAACGAGTTGTGCATCGTCGATGGGAAAGCATCGAACCAATCACCCAACAACGTCCGCACTCTTGTCGCTCCGTTGGTGGCCGCGTTCGCGCGAGCGACCACAAGGGCATCGGCGGAACGGTCTACCGCCCAAACAGTGGCATCGGGTAGCGCCGCTGCTAACGCAATCGCGATCACCCCGGACCCAGTACCAAGATCGGCAACATGCGCTTCGCGCAGGTCAACCCGCTGCGCTCCGCGCAGGTCAACCCGCTGCGCTTCGCGCAGGTCAACCCGCTGCGCTTCGCGCAGGTCAACCCGCTGCGCTTCGCGCAGGTCAACCCGCTGCGCTTCGCGCAGGCCAACCTCCACAACCCATTCGGTCTCAGGTCTCGGAATCAAGACTCGGGCATCAACCGCCACATCAAAATCTCGAAACGACCATTCCCCCAACGCATACTGCAGCGGCTCACCCAAAACTCTTCGTGCAACAATCGCATCGCAGCGTTGCCGTTGCTCATCTGAGACCAGCGTGGTGCTGATCGCGATCCACTCACCGCCCTTCGCTCCCGACACGAACTCTGTCACCCACCGCGCTTCAATTTCCGGCGCAACATTTCCAGCGACACGCAACACGTGCGCAATTGCATTGCGTTGCGCGTGCCAATTCATGGCCATCGTGAGCTATTCACCGCTGAGTTGGCGGCGACGTTCATCGGCTGCAAGCCCATCGACAACATCGTCGAGTTCGCCTTGCAACACGCGGTCGAGCGAATAAATCGTCAGGCCAATGCGATGATCTGTCACACGATTTTCTTTGAAGTTATAGGTGCGGATTTTCTCCGACCGACCTCCGCCGCCCACTTGGACGCGCCTCGTCTCCGACAGCTCCGCGTCTTTGCGTTCCTGTTCGAGCTTCAAGAGTCGGGACCGAAGAATCTGCATGGCGCGTTCACGGTTTTGTAGTTGGCTGCGCTCGTCCTGGCATTGCACCACAACGCCGGTCGGACGATGTGTAATGCGCACTGCAGAGTCGGTGGTGTTCACCGACTGGCCACCCGGACCGCCAGCGCGGTACACGTCGATTTGCAGATCGTTCTGATCGATATCGATATCGTCTTCCGCTTCGGCCTCCGGGAAGACCGCTACGGTCGCAGCACTTGTATGCACGCGACCCTGACTCTCGGTTTGGGGAACGCGTTGCACGCGGTGAGGTCCGCCTTCGTACTTCAGTTTTCCCCAGGCGGTGTCGCCCTTCACCAAAAATGTGACGTCGCGATACCCACCATGTTCAGATGGTTGTCCGGAGAGCACCTCAAGCTTCAACGAATGTCGTTCTACGAAGCGTTGATACATCCGGAACAGATCACCGGCCCAGAGGTTGGCTTCCTCACCGCCCTCAGTACCTTGGATCTCGACAATGACGCTGCGGCCCTCATTCGGGTCGGTTGGCAACAGCAATTCCTTGAGTTTCGCTTCGAGCGACGCGACTCGAGCGAGCTGCTCGTCGATTTCCGTCTCGACAAACGTCCGCATTTCGGGATCGCCCTCACCCTTCAACATCTCCCGGCCGCTCGCAACATCGCTTTCGGCAGCGCGGAATGCAAGGTAGGTCGTGACGAGCGGCCGCAATTCCTTTTCACGCCGGCCCGCGTCGCGGATTGCGTGCTGGTCACCCGACGAGTACACCGCCGTCAGCGAACCCTCGAGCTTTTCGAGCTCCGTGACCAATTCATCAAGATGCTCGAACATTGTGTTTCAGGCTAGTAGCGCATCGCAAACAAATTCCCGCTCAAGTCGCTCGCGAGAGTTGCCGTTAAGGCAAGCAGGCGAGCTGGGATCCATGGGACGCAACATGGACCGAGCAAGATTCGACAATTACAGCCAAGTCATCCCTCCTCCGAGTCCGGTCGCACGAATTCCGGCGCCTGAGGTCGAGCACTACGCGTGGTTCGACCTCAATGGCGACGGCAAAGTGGTGAACCTTCCCGAGGCATACGGCGGGGACGGCTATCTCATCGCCGACGCCAACGGCGACGGACGGATCGAGTCGGGCGTCGATCTCGACCGTGGACCAGTCAGGACACCGAGCACCGTTCCGAAGGCGTTAGCGAAGCCGATCGCGATGCGACGCGCCGTGCAGGCCTATGCGAGCGCCCGACGGGGCATCTGACGCTCGCGGCGTTCCTACGCGCCGTCGTCGGCGAAACGGAACATGGCCGTGACTTCACTGACCGCCACGAGCCCGTCGCCGCGCGTGCCCGTCGAGGCACCTGCCGAGATGGCCGCGAGCGCGTCGCTCAACTCGTCGTCTTCCACGAACACCATGACGAGCAGCTTGTGGGTCACGTGAAGTTCATACGCTTGCCCACGCCATTCGCCGGTTTGGCCAGGCGAACTGCCATGGCCACGCACATCGGTGATCGTGAAGCCCGACAGTTGCTTCGCTTCGAGCTGCGCAGCCACATCTGCAAGTCGCTCCGCGCGGATGATCGCTTCGACGCGTTTCATGATGTCCCCAATTCTTCTCGGGAGCTGCGCGCACTCGCGGGCGACAGCTTGTTCTGATCGCTCGCACTTACCGACAGGAACACAGATCCTTGCGCCTCCAAGAAATCGGGATACGACAGCGCACCCATTTCCGGAAGATCAAGCCCGGCGATTTCATGTTCGGGATCGGAGCGCATGCCCATGACACGATCCATCGTCTTGAAGAACACAATGCAGGCAATGCTGCACCATGTGATCAACACGATCGCCGAGGTGAGTTGTGCAAGGAACTGCCCGGTCTCGCCATACCAGAGACCTTTGACGCCACCAGCGACGCCATTGAAACCATCGCCGTATTTGCCGTCGGCGAAAATGCCCAACGCCAAGACGCCCCAGATGCCATTGACGCCGTGCACTGCAACTGCGCCAACCGGATCATCGACCTTGAGTTTGTGATCGAGGATCAACACCGCGTACACCACGAGCACCCCAGCTACCAGACCGATCACCATGGCACCCCAAGGAGCAACGAACGCACACGGAGCGGTAATCGCAACCAGCCCAGCGAGCATACCGTTGGCCGTCATCGACGGATCAGGTTTGCCGAACTTCTTCCACATCA
>JBBRPC010000043.1:0-20484 GCA_038228615.1 Acidimicrobiia bacterium
GCGGCGTGTTCACGAGAGAAAGGTCGCGGATCCCAGTGATTGACATCTCAAGCGTGCGGGGAATCGGCGTTGCCGAAAGGGTAAGTACATCCACACCAGCCTTGAATTGCTTGATCTTTTCTTTGTGCTGTACGCCGAAACGCTGTTCCTCATCGACGACGAGCAAGCCAAGATCTCTGAACTTCACATCACCAGAAATCAACCGATGCGTGCCGATCACGACATCGACAGTTCCGTCGTTGATGCCAACAAGCGCTTGCTTGGTTTCCTTCGCCGTCAAGAATCTCGACAGGACTTCAACCCGTACCGGATAGTTCGCGAATCGTTCGCGGAACGTCTGGCCGTGCTGTGCGGCGAGCAGCGTCGTCGGCACGAGAATTGCAGCCTGTTTGCCTTCCTGGACACACTTAAAGACTGCCCGAAGCGCAATCTCGGTCTTGCCATACCCAACATCCCCGCAGACAAGGCGATCCATCGGCGTTGGACGCTCCATATCGGATTTCACTTCTTCAATCGCGCGCAGCTGATCAGGTGTCTCCTCGTACGGAAAGGCATCCTCTATCTCCCGCTGCCATGGCGTATCGGGTGCGAACATATGGCCCGTCGTCGCCAGGCGCCTGCGATACAGGATCACAAGTTCGGCGGCGATATCGCGCGCAGCTTTGCGTACTTTCGCGCGGGCCTTCTCCCAATCGGCACCTCCCATCTTCGACAGGCGCGGTGCATCGCCGCCGGTATATTTGCGAATGATGCCGATCTGATCAGTAGGAACGTAGACGCGCTCGTTACCGCGAAATTCGACAACCAAATAGTCGCGAGTAAATCCAAACATCGTTCGCTCAACCATGTCGGTGAAACGGCCAATGCCGTGTTGGCGATGCACCACAAAGTCGCCTTTGGTCATCCCCTCGTAAAAGTCGGCGCCTCGACGCGCGCCGCGGGGCTTGCGGTGCACCCGCCGACGCCCGGTGAGATCAGCTTCCGCAACCAACACAAGCTGGTACGACGGCAAGACCGCTCCGCGATCAAGCGGCGCGACCACCACATGCACACCAGGCTGTTCCAACAGCGGCGACCGATCGGGCACCTGCTCATGCACATCGACAACGAGACCTTCGCCTGCGAGAACTTCAGTAATCCGTCGCGCGCTCCCAGTCCCTTCGGCACAAATCAGCACCCGCATGCCGTCGCTGCGGAGCCGCTGCAGCCGCTGCACCAATGCCTCGGTATCTCCGACAACGGGATCGAACTGGGTCGCAGCCACCGATTCGGTGTCGGGACCGTCGGGGGAACCGAGTAACGGCACCCAACCCGCCTTCGTGTGCGCGAGCAAGCGATCGAATGGCAACGACAGCCGAGGAAACTCTTCGTGTTCACCATCAGGCACACCCCAGGTGTCGGCCAGAACTGCCGCGAGGCTTGCCTCCTCATCAAGCAGTTCCTGCGCGCGGTCGCGCATGCGTCGGGGTTCGCACAACACCACCAGAGCACCGCTCGGAAGTAGATCGGGCAAGAGATGTTCATCGTCACAGAGCCACGGCAACCAGCTCTCCATACCGTCGAAAATCGCTCCTTCGCCGAGACGATCCCATTGCTCGCGCCCCCACGGCTGAGTTCGCAACAAGGATTTCGCTCGAGCGCGAACGTCGTCGGTGGGAAGGAGTTCACGGGCTGGGAACAACGCTGTTTCGGTGATATCGCCCGTACTGCGCTGATCTGCGATCGAAAAGTGGCTGAGCCGGTCGACCTCATCGCCCCAAAGATCGATCCGGACAGGGTGGTCTGCAGTCACCGGATAGACGTCGACGATCGAGCCACGTACCGCGACCTCGCCCCTGCCTTCCACCTGGTATTCGCGCCGATATCCGCAACGCACCAGATCGGCGACAAGCTCATCGCGATCGAGCTGTTGCCCTTTGCGTATGAACACTGGATCGATGTCTTCCACGTGCGGACCAAGCCGCTGCACCAAGGCGCGCACCGGGGCAACGATCACGCTCGGGAGATGTTCACCGCCGGCACGTAGCCGCCACATCACTCGAAGACGCCTTCCCATCGTTTCGCTTCCGGGCGAAACACGTTCGAAGGGCAGGGTCTCCCACGCTGGAAAGAGTTCGATCGCTTCGGCGCCGAGAAACAGTCCGAGATCGTGCGCCATTCGGTCGGCCTCAGCGCGAGTCGGCACCGCGATCAAGATCGGTGCACGCGCCGAGGTACGCGCCAGCGCGGCTGTAAATAACGCGCGGGCCGACTCCGGAACGGCGACACTGCGCCCCTGCCCACCCGAGGCAGCGACAAGCGCGCCGTCTCCGTCGAGGATCAGTGGGATGCCGGATAGCGGAGCGCGAGGCGACACAATTTTCCTTCGGGGGGTGCGGACCTGTAAGGATACGGGACATGGAGTTTCACGAAGTACCGAGCAGGAGAGACATCCTTCGCGCCTTGGCGTACGGAGCGGTAATGCTGCCAGTCGGAGGGTCGATCCTGAGCGCATGCTCAAGCGACGGAACTCCGTCGTCGACGGCGACGCCGGCGCTGCTGAAACATCTGAGCCAGACCCCAACGACGGTCGGGTTCGATTCGACGAAACCGTGGTGGCTCCAACAGGGTTTCGCTCCGGTACAGCGCGAAGTTGAGAGCACCTCGCTCACGGTCACCGGAACCATTCCACCGGCGCTGACCGGTCTATATGTTCGCAACGGTTCGAACCCCTCTCATGCAGACTCGTCGCACTGGTTTTTCGGCGATGGCATGGTGCACGGCGTGCGCCTCGATCAAGGCAAGGCAACGTGGTATCGCAATCGATACGTGCAAACGCCCCTCTACAAAGACGGTGTCGGGTTCGGGGGAAATGGCGCGCCGGGAGGGCTTTCGACGCAGAGCAACGTGTCGGCGATCTGGCACGCTGGCAAGTTGCTCACCTCTGGTGAAGTGGGATATCCCTTTGAAATCAGCCCGAACGACCTCTCGACGATCGGCCCTCACGACTTCGGCGGCAAACTGAAAACTGCCTTCACAGCACATCCCAAGATCGATCCAACAACCGGCAACATGCACTTCTTCGGCTACGGCTTCACCGCTCCCTTTTTGACCTATCACGTCGCAGACAAGACGGGTGCGCTCGTGAGCAGCCAGGTCGTCGACGTTGGCGGCCCTACGATGATTCACGATTTTGCGATCACCGAACACGACGCAATTTTTTGGGAACTGCCCGTGGTGTTCAATCTGCCAGCCGCGATCAAGTGGATCAAGGATCCAAAATCTGGCGAGATGCCGTTTCAGTGGAAACCTTCATACGGCGCTCGGATCGGAATTATGCCGCTCGGTGGTCCAACATCAGACATCGTTTGGCATCCAATCGACCCTTGCTATGTCTTCCACGGCGTCAATGCATACCGCGATGGGAACAAGGTCGTGATCGACGTTTGCCGGCTCGATTCGATGTTCAAGAAAGGTCAGAAGTTCGCAGGCGATCTCTCGCTGCGGCGCTGGACGGTCGACACAGTTGCCAACAATGTGCATGACGAAATCGTCATCGATCACCAGCCTGGCGAACTTCCAACACGCGACCCTCGGATCGTCGGTCGCAAACACCGCTACGGCTATTTTGTGCAAACGCGAGATAGCGACAACACCGTCGATTTCGGCGGTCTCGTGAAGCACGACTATCAAACCGGCGAGCGCGTCACCTGGGATCCAGGACCCAACGTGCACAGCGGCGAGTGGCTCTTTGTTCCCGAAGGAAGTTCAACGGCACAAGATGCGGGTTGGCTACTCACGTTCGTCTACGACGCTGCCACCGATCGCAGCAATCTGTCGATCATCGACGCAACCGACGTCGCGCGCGGGCCAGTGGCCACGATCGCGATTCCGCAGCGTGTGCCGTACGGATTTCACGGCACGTGGGTGCCCGCGACGTAGCAACGGCTTGACCGGCTGGTCACGGGCTCCAACGCCTCACCATCGCCAACATCGTGACGAGCAACAGGAGCGTGTCCAACACAGCAACCTGCAACGTTCGCGTCCGAACCAATCCAGCAGCGTGTTGGTCATTCGTGCGCAAAGCCACAAGATGGCGAGCCGAGAGCCGATCGAATACCAACACGCCAACGAGACCGCCCACTACGACGGTTGCGATGCCGACAACCACAAAACCGTTGCGAAACGAATAGCCAGTGTCCAACACCAACGCAACGCCCGTCATTGCCACGACAGCCCCAACCACGTTGTAGTAGCGCTGACCCAGCACTCGCGTCGCCTCGATCCAACCAATGGTCTCCTCCGATGGCCGTCGAGCGAACCAAGGCGTGAGGAAGAACTGCACGCAGTTCGCACCCAGCCATGCTGCGACTCCGGCAATGTGGAATACCAACAATGAGTCGCGTCCCACCGGAAATCAGCTTTCGTCCGCGACCCAATTGCCGTGGAATCCGAACGGCACGCGCCGCGGCAGCGAAATCACAGCGACGGGCTCGCCCGTAAAATCCTGAGCATTCAGGATCACAACGTCGCTCGAGTCCGTCGCGGCGTCGTACACGTACGACATGATCCAACCGTCATCTTCTGCGGCTTCAGCATCGCGCGGTACGAAGACTGGCTCGAGCGTCACGCGGCCCTTGCCGTAGTCGTGTTCTTGGGTGGTGCCATGCAACAAATCATGTTTCAATGCTGGACCGTGTTCGATACCTGACCCGAACGCAGCGCCGTAGCCAAAACGGTGTTCGCGTCCGATCAACCGTTCGTCAAGGCGCGGGAATTCTTGACCTCGGTCGTCGATCACGTCTTCGTGCACCCGACCATTCGCCGGATCAATCGTCCAACGCACCAGGATCGGCGATCCTTCATTGGGTCCGAGCCGATCCGTCGCGAACATCTTCGGGTGCTTCACAACGTCGCACACCACTCGGCCATCCGCAAGGTCATAGGAGTTGAGCGGGTGATACACGTAGCACAGCTCTGGGAGGTCGCACCAGACCGTCGCCGATCCATCGGTTGCATTGCGGGGCAACAACCCGACGCGCGCGCCGTACTCGGGATTCCATAAATACGGCAACGCAGAGAGCCCGCTCATCGCAAGGTCAAGATCAAACGTCACGGGCAGATCGAGGATCACCATCTGCGTTTCAGTTATCGAACAGTCGTGCATCATCGGTTTACCAGGCACATCGACATTCACCGTTTTGCGAACACGTCCGTCGGCGCCGACAACGACGTACTGCACGTAATCCCACTCCCAGTAATAGACCATGGCGTGCAGCTCACCAGTGCGAGGATCCCGCTTAGGGTGCGCGGTGAACGAGCCAGGAAGCGTCGCTTCGAGGTCGCTCATGCGCAGCGTCTCAAGATCGTACGAAAGCTCCACCGGAAGGCCGCCGGCCTCGACGATCGCGAACGTTGCGCCGGCGTGACCAACGACGTTTGTGTTCGCAGTCCCATCGCCCATTCCGTGACGAGGCCCCGGGGTGTTCGGCCAACCTCGTGCCTCGGTCACGCTGTCACTTCGCACGAAGCGATTGCGATACCACTCCGCCTTGCCATCGCGCATCCGCAAACCATGCACCATCCCAGAACCCGTGAACCAGTGATATGTCGATGGGTCTGGCGGAGTGACAGGATTCGGTCCGATCCGCAACAACCGACCCGAGAGCTCAGGTGGGATCTGACCTCGAACCGGAAGGTCGATCGCATCTACTTCGGTCGTGACCGGCGCGAAGTTGCCTTCGAGATAGCGGCTCGTCGAAACGCGGGATTCAGTCATCGTCATGATTGGTGCTCCTTGATTGGGATTCCGAGAAGTGCGAATCCGGCGCGCAAATGTGCGTCGAGATCCACAGGCATAGCGAAGATCGGCATCGCTCCGTACAGCCACAGGTGCGCGAGGCCGTGGACCCACGACCACAATGCACCGGCCAATGTGTCTGCCCCGGTCTCGTGCTGCCACCCCAACATCTGGCAACCAACAACCGCGTCGCGAAAGAGCTCAAAAGCTTGTAATGCGATTTCGGAGAGTTCGGGGGCGCTCGGATCAACGAGGTCGTGCCGCCACATCAGTTCAAACATTCCTCGGTTCGACGACGCGAACTGCAGATACGCACCAGCTTGTGCCTGAAGGCGATCAAATGGATCGCTGAGCCCGTCCATCGCGCGCTCGAGCTCTGTGCAAAATCGCGCGAACCCGACACCAGCCACGGCGTTATACAACGCGCTGTGCGTCGGGAAATGGCGCGATGGTGCGTTGTGCGAAACCCCGGCTCTCCTGGCGAGTTCCCGAACACCAAGTGCACCAACACCCTCGGCGTTGACCAACTCGACGGCACAACCAAGGAGCCGCTCCCGCGGTGTTTGGTCGATCCGTCGAGACATGTTGACAGTGTCCACTATTTTGTGGACGCTGTCAACCCCCATCCTGCAGGCCCGAGGCTGACCGGACTTCGACGCGTCCTTTCCGCCCGCGAAACACGCCGAATGCACCAGCACCGATCGCCGCGATACCGCCAATCAGCAGACCGAAGCGCGCTCCGAAGGCATCGCACACCGCGCCCAGAATCGGTCCACCGATCGGTGTGGTCCCGAGGAACACAATCGCTTGGAGCGCGAGCACCCGGCCGCGCATCGCTGGATCGGCTCGCAGTTGCACGATGGACGTCGAGGCGGTCAAGAACATGATGCTTGACCAACCAACCAACAGCGATACCGGATACGTCAGCCACATCCACGGAGTCAGCGCAAGCAAACACAGCGCGACACCGAACCCGGCGCTCGCTACAGCGACGTCTCGCAGCCCGATCTCAACGCGTCGAGCGGCATACAGCGCTCCTGCGAGCGAGCCCGTGCTCAAGACCGAAAACAACACCGTGAACAATCGCTTGTCTTGGTGAAACGTCTTGGTCACGAACAGCGGAAGAACGACCTGAAAATTGAACGCAAGCGTTCCGACCACAGCCATCATTGTGAGTGATATCCACAATTCTGGAGTGCGTCGCACATACGCAAAGCCGGCGCGAATCTGGCCTTCGGCCCGCTCGACAATCGGCGCCGACCGGATCTCGTCGACATGCATCAAGGCCAACGCAAGCAAGACCGCGCCATACGTCAACCCATCAATCGCAAAACATCGCGCGTATCCAGTCACGGTGATCAGCACGCCAGCCAACGCTGGCCCGATAATCCTTGAACTCGTCATCAGCGAAGAATTCAAACCAACGGCGTTGTTGACATCAGCTTCGTCGACGAGCTCGACGAAGAACGCACGGCGCGCTGGATTGTCGAACGCCATAGTGACGCCTCCAAACGAAGCGACAATGCAGAGCCAGACGAACGACGGGTGATGGCGGGACGCAACGAACGCCAGCGCGAACGATTGCAACATCGCGACCGTCTGCACGGCCATAAGAAGTTTGCGCTTGTTCGCGCGATCCGCGACGACACCACCGTAGGCACCGAGGAGCAGCACAGGCAAGAACTGACACGCACTCAGGATGCCGACCGAAATTCCCTTCCCGCCAAGCTCCAACGCGAACAGCGATTGCGTGACAAGCGTCAGCCAGTTCCCCACCTGCGACGTGAACTGTCCGAAGAAAAACAGCCTGAAGTTACGGTGCCGCATCGAGCGGAACGTTCCAGCCCCACCCGAATCGCTCACTCCGAAGGCCGTGTGTGAAAACGCAACATCGCCGCATCGATGCCTTCGCCGAGGATCACCTCGACGGCATCAGCTGCCGTGGCGATCGCCACGTCGATCTCTGCTCGCAACGCCTTACTGAACTTGTTCAGTACGTGATTCGCGCCCTGCTCCTTCGACGGCGGTTTGCCGATGCCGATGCGCACGCGCAGAAAATCGTCGGTCTTGCAGTGGGCCTTGATCGAACGGAGACCGTTGTTTCCGGCCAAACCTCCACCGACTTTGAGTTTCACCACCGCAGGTGCAAGATCGAGCTCATCGTGCACGATGACAAGCGAACGAGGCACAACTTCGAAGCGTCGCATGAGGGGCGCGACAGCTTGGCCGGACTCGTTCATAAACGTTGCGGGAATTGCGAGCGCCAAAGTTCGTCCGCCGATCGTCACCACCGCAGACTGAGAATACAGCCCTTTTTCCATGCGCAGTGTGGCGCCGTGGCGTTCGGCAAGCAACTCGATCGCGTCGGCACCGACGTTATGGCGCGTATGACGATACTGATTCCCAGGGTTCCCGAGCCCAATCGCGAGTAGGTCGACGCGCAGGGCTACTCGCCTTCGGGTTCTTCGCCCTCCGCGACCGGCGCTAGACCGCGTGGAATCGCGACCTGGACGATGAGGTCGTTCGGAGCGTTGGTGAACGTCACGCCCTTCGGCGCTGGAAGATCGCTGACATGAACTTGTTCACCGAGCCCGAGACCGCCAATATCGAAGGTGATCACCTGCGGTACATCGGCGGGCCGACAGCTCACGCCGACCGAGAACAACAGCTGCTCCAGGAGTCCGCCTTGGCGAACACCTTCTGGCTCACTCGTCAGCTCGAGGTGCACGTCTGCGGTCACGTCGGTATCGGCGCTCACGCGGATGAAGTCGACGTGCGTCAAGGTGCTGCGCACCGGATGGCGATCGATCTGACGCGTGAGCACCAGCTGATCCGCAACACCGTCGATCTTTAACGTGATGACCGAGTTCACCCCGGAACTGGAATGCAGGATCTTGTCGAGGTCGTGCGCGTTGACAGCAACGGCATGATTCTCGAGGTCCATGCCATAGACAACAGCAGGAACATCGCCAGCACGGCGAACACGGCGAGCGGGACCGTTGCCTCGCCCTTCGCGGATTGTTGCAGTGAGCTTCGAGTTAGCCATGGCGCGCAGAAGTCCTCAGGTTGGTAAAAGAGTCCCCAGATTCTCGCACATGCTCCGAGGAGTACCCCAACCGAAACAAGCTACGAGCAGCGGCTAGAAGTTATCGCCGCCAAAGAGCCCGCTCACCGAACCATCGCCGAACACGGCGTCGATCGCGGCGCCCAGGAGCGGCGCGATCGACAACACTCGGAGTGAGTCGAACTGTTTGTCGTCCGAGATCGGAAGCGTGTCGGTGACGATGACCTCCCGAATTGGCCCATTCTTCAAGCGATCGACCGCGGGACCAGACAACAACCCGTGCGTCGCAGCGATCAGCACCTCACGTGCTCCCCGCGCAATCAGCAACTCCGCCGCAGACACAACAGTCGCCGCAGTGTCGATCATGTCGTCGACCAATACGCAGATCCGGCCGTCGACGTTCCCAACGACTTCTGTCGCGACCGCCACGTTGTGCGTCCCTTTCGGGCGACGTTTATCGATAAATGCGAGATCCACGTCGAGGCCATGCTGTTCTTCGAGCTTGCTGGCATAGCGACGGGCCAGCTTTCCACCACCCGCATCGGGAGCAACCACCGTAATCTCGCCGCTGAGCGACTCGCCGAGGTAATCGGCGATCACTGGAACGGCCGTCAAGTGGTCGACCGGAAAGTCGAAAAAGCCTTGAATTTGGCCAGTGTGCAAATCGACGCTCAAGACACGATCGGCGCCCGCTGTGCTCAGCATGTCGGCAACAAGCCGTGCCGATATCGGTTCCCGACCTTCAGCTTTGCGGTCCTGTCTGGCATATCCGTAGTAGGGACAGACCGCCGTGATGCGTTTCGCCGACGCTCGTTTCGCGGCGTCGATCATGAGGAGCTGTTCCATCAGTCGGTCGTTGATCGGATCACAGTGACTTTGGAATACGAACACATCGCATCCACGGATGCTCTCGCCGAAACGGCAATAGATCTCGCCATTTGCAAACGTCGACAACGCGACATCGGCAAGCGGAACTTCAAGATTCTCGCCCACGGCCTCAGCCAATGCATGGTGCCCACGGCCCGCCACGAGCACGAGCTGCTTGTGGGTGACGAGTTCACGGACCATGGCGTTCGCTCCTAGAGAATGGCGGTTGAGAACAAAGGTGATTGAGTTCGATTGTGGCCGACCGAGTTACGGCGACTCTGATTGTGACGCGCCGAGAGGGTCTGGCGCACCTTTTTTCTCAGGCCGTTGATAGCCCTCGACAACGCGCGCCGGCATTCCCTTGGCCAATGCACCTGGCGGAACATCTCGAGTCACGACCGCACCAGACGCGATGGTCGCACCGTCTCCGATTGAAATCGGCGCAACAAGCACACAATTCGACCCGGTATGCACGTCGTCGCCAATCACAGTGTCGTGCTTGTTCGCGCCGTCGTAATTCGCCGTAATGGTCCCACACGCAATATTGACCCGTTCACCCACGTCAGCATCTCCAACATACGCGAGATGCGGCAATTTCGAACCAGCCCCGATTCGGGCATTCTTCGTTTCAACGAACGCACCAATACGCGCCGTAGGCGCAACATCCGTGTGGGCACGCAGATGGGCATACGGCCCCACTACGCAATCGTCCCCGATCACCGAATCGTGTACAACAGAACACTCGACCTTGACACGCTCACCGAGCGACGAATTCACGACCCGGGTGTCTGGTCCGATCACGCAACCGCCGCCAACGACCGTCGAACCTTCGAGCATCGTCCCAGGCAGCAGCACCACATCATCACCAAGCACAACACCGGAATCGATGTATGTGCGCGCCGGGTCGACCATCGAGACTCCGGCGCGCATCCACCGGAGGTTGATCCGCTCCCGAAGTACGGAATCGGCCGTGGCCAACTGCGCGCGATCATTGATACCAAGTGCCTCATCCGGATCATTCGTCACGGACGCAATCACCTTATGGCCGGCGTTCCGCAGCACCGCGATGGCATCCGTCAGGTAGTACTCGCCTTGCGAATTTCCTGGCGTTATTCGACGCAGCGCCGGCGCGAGCAAGTTGCGACGAAAACAGTAGATCGAAGTATTGATCTCGTTGATCGCCAACTCTTCCTCGGTGGCATCACGATGCTCGACAATGCGCGACACGCGTCCGTCTCGATCACGCACGATCCGACCAAGCCCATTTGCATCGTCGATCAACGCCGTCAAAATCGTCGCGGCAGCATCCTGTTCGCGATGCGTCGTGGCCAGTGCAGCGAGCGTTTCAGGTCGCAGCAACGGCTGGTCGCCAGCGACCACGATCACATCGTCTTCAGCATCTTCGTCGAACGCAGCAGCTGCAAGAGCCGTGCCCACTGCATCACCAGTGCCACGTCGCACGACCTGTTCAACAAATTCAACTGGTTTCGCGACCGGAGGCAGCTGACGCATTGTGGCAACAACTTGCTCGGCGCCATGCCCGACAACCACTACGACTCGCTCCAACGGCAACGCAGAAAGCGAATCAAGCACATGCGCAAGCATGGGCTGACCACACAGCGGGTGGAGCACCTTCGGCAACGTAGAGCGCATTCGTGTGCCCTCACCGGCCGCCAGCACAATTGCGTTGATCGGTCGATACTTGCTCACGGCCCGCGCAACTCCTTCGACGTCGAACTCGCTCGGGGACAAGGACTCGAACCTTGACCTACGGGCACCAAAAACCCGCGTGCTGCCATTACACCATCCCCGAAAGGATGCCAACACCGTAGCTTGCGCGTTCTTCTGCACCTGCTTCGCCCGGTGCTGCGAGGGTCTCTCCACCCGCGTCGCTCCTTCGTCGCTCCCGGGCTGGCTTCGCCGCCGCTTCCGTGCATCCTCCTTGCACCTGCTTCGCACCGTCTTCTGCACCTGCTTCGCCCGGTGCTGCGAGCAACTCGCCACCCGCGTCGCTCCTTCGTCGCTCCCGGGCTGGCTTCGCCGCCGCTTCCGTGCATTCTTCTCGCCACCGCACCCCTCGCCACCGGATCAATTCGCCGAACGTTGGCGACCTCCACTACGTTGCGATCCGCTATGGGAAGCCTGATCAAAAAGCGCCGCAAGCGCATGCGCAAAAAGAAGCACAAGAAGCTTCTCAAAAAGACGCGCTGGCAGCGTCGCACGCAGGGCAAATAAGCCCGAGGCGCCCAGCCCCAAACTTGTGAACTGGCCACCCCTCGCGGGTGGCCAGTCTCGTTGCAGCAGCTATTCGGCCTCTAGGGGTTGCGGCGTAATCGCCGAGCTGCGATGCCCCATCAGCACCATTGCGATCGAAATGAGCACGATCACACCGCCAACCACCTGGATCGCGGCAAGCGCCTGACTGAAAAAGACGGCGGCTCCCAACGCCGATACCACAGGACCGGCGAGTGTCATCAGGGACGTGAGGTTGACGTTCAGGTAGCGCGTCGCCCACGTCATCAAGCCATGACCAAGCGCGCCAGGACCGAGAATCAAACAGAACAACCAGAGCCAATCCGTCCCGTGCAACGCCGTCACGGGATCCGCGGCGAAGAGCGCATACGGCGTGAGCGCGAGGGCTCCACACCAGATAACGGCAGTCATGAACGCGAATGCTGGGACACCATCGACGCGGCGTTTCTTGATGTACAAGAAGTACACCGTCCAGACCACAAGGCTCGCGGCCGCCAGCCCATCTCCAAGCCAGTCGTGTCCGCCGCCACCTCGCGAACTGAGCACGACCAACAACGTGCCACCCAGCGCGAACGAGAACCACAACCCATCGATACGCCGGATTCGGTCACCGAAGAGCGGGCCGCTCGCAACGAGCACAAGGAGCGGCGACAACGCGCCGATGATCGTCGCGTTCGCAATGCTCGTATGTTGGAACGACGAGAATCCGAATCCAATATCGGCAGCGAACAACGCCCCTGCGGGAGCCGCGACTCGAAACACAGGCCACGTAAGTTTGCCGCCGGTGCAGCGCAGAATGACGTACATCACAGGAACTGCGAACCACAAACGATACGTAGCGACCGTGATCCCACTGAGTCCGATGGCCTTGACGAACAATGGTCCTATCCCCCACGCAACGACCGCCACAGACGCAGCAGCGAGGTGGGTGCCGTTCGAGTGCTCCGCTTTCATAACGCGGTGGCGCCGGTGACCATTCGTACCTCGAGCGTCGACGCGCGCACATCTGCTGCGCTGGCATCGGCCTCAGTCCGGCTGGCACACCAGGTCGCGTACGAAGATCCGCTGCCACAAAGAAACGCGCGCTTGCCAACGATCGCTTCGAATTCGTCACGGAATCTCAAAAGACGCGGTTCGATGTGTAACGCAGCTGGTTCCAGATCGTTGCGGAGCTCCGGTACTTCCGCTTCCCATCCGGGTGGTGCACCAACGACCCGATCCCCTGGCGGACCCCCGAGTTCATCCCATGCGCGATACACGGTCGGGGTGTCACACCCAAATGGCGGAGTCGCAATCACGAGATGCAATGGGGCTGGCTGAGTCAGCGCTTCGAGCACATCGCCAACGCCACGCATGCGAGCGGTGCGACCGCCGAGACACATTGGCACGTCGGCACCAAGTCCGGCGGCAATTTCTTTGAGCCGCGCTTGGACTTCAGTCGTTGCCTGAGGCGCGAGTGCGCGCAATACCGCGGCAGCGTCGGCCGAACCTCCGCCAAGTCCTGCAGAAGTTGGAATGCGCTTATGGAGTTCTATCTGTGCCTCGACACCAAGTGCCTCCATCGCCTTCGACACGAGATTTTCCGCACCGATTGGAGCTGAACCTGCGGGCACGACTCGCACACCATGTCGCGCGATATCGATCCGCAATTCGTCACAGGGACGGTCGACGCATACAGCGACTGCATCCAACTCGTGATAGCCGTCGGAACGCACCGCCGTGACACGCAACGACAATGTGAGTTTCGCGAACGCAAACTCGATCATCGCACTTCCGCATCTGCACGCGTGAGCGAAGCGAACGCGTGAATGTCGAGGTTTTCTGCACGAGTCAATGGTGCTATTTCTGCAGCTGCAAGCACGGCGTCGGTCCGATCGCCGAGCACGCTGCGCAACGATTGGCGCAACGATTTTCTTCGTGTCGCAAATCCGGCGTGAATCAACGCGAAAAGCCGATCTCGAGGAACATCGACCGAAGGAACCGCAAGCCTCGTGACTTGCACCAGTGCACTTTCTACATTTGGCCTCGGCACGAATACGGTCGCCGGAACTGTGCCCACAACCTTCGCAGTGCACCAATACGCCAGGCGCACCGAGACCGCGCCGTACACCTTGGAACCAGGACCCGCAGCGAGACGTTCACCAACTTCGCGTTGCACCATCACGAGATACCGGTCGATCATCGGCGCATTTTCGATCGCACGCATCAACATCGGCGTCGCAATGTTGTATGGAAGGTTCGCGACCATGACGTAGCTCGGAAACTTCAAGAGTTGCGGCCAATCGATCGTGAGGGCATCGCCCTGGACGATCTCCACATCACAATCTCGCGCCGTTTCGCGCAGCACGGTGGTGAGGTACTGATCGAGTTCGATCGCAGTGACCTTCGCACCCGAATCACACAACGCGAGCGTTAGCGACCCAAGTCCCGGCCCGACCTCCACAACCCGGCTGAGCGCGTCGACCTGGGCGAGCCGCACGATTCGTCGAGCGGTATTCGGGTCGGCAAGAAAGTTTTGTCCCAGCGCGCGACTCGGTCGCAGCCCATGACGAGTGAGCAACGCTTGAATCGACGCCGGTGTGAGTAATTCACTCACTTCCCGGCGCAGCGACCCTCCCAGTGGCTTGCGCCCAGCCACTTGTAGAGATACAGAGCCATCCAGTCTTGATCAGCTTGGCGCGCCCTCGCAGGATCAACGCCAACAAGATCACGACGGCCAACATGGCGCGCAACGGTATTCCATGTCGAAACCTTGAACTGGTACGCACCTCGGTGTCGGCCATCGCGACTCACGGCGTGGTAGCCACCTGCCGTATCGGATTCGTACGACCGCGTGCAGAACAGGAACGATTGCATGCGGTTCGCCGGGTACGCGATCCAGCGCCGTTCGCCGCTGCGCGCCGCGTACGCGCCAGCGAAGCGGTGAGTGATCGGCGCAATTGTGGACTGTGGCGCAGCGACGAACGCCTCGCCCCCAGAGATTTGGCGCACAGTGGTCGGAGATCGTTTTGCGCCAGAGCGGATTCGGTGCGAAGCAACCGGAACCGACCGCGACGCCGCCGCGTCTGGACCGCTGGTGATCGCCAGCATCGGGCCTGCGATGACGACACCGCACACCAACAATACGGTCGCCGAACGTCGCGTCAATTCTCTTTGGCGTCGCCGATGCGCGCGCCGAAGGTAACGCGGGCCGCGCGGTCCAAGCTGTCGCAACGCGGGGTGCAAGGCCGCCACACTGCGCTTTCCCCGATCGCGGTCTCCGACCTTCGCGTCGGCAGCGATATCGGATGTCGCTCTGCGTCGTGCTGGCGTCGACGTGACGACCATTGCCTCTGTTGTTCCGCTCCGACGCGCGCCACTTTCACGCGTCGATTCCGCGTCGTCTGTAACTGAAATTGCTCGCGCAGCCCGAATTGGGCGCTGATCGAACATCTCGCTACTCCTGCCCGTCGGCGTGGTGCCGTCCTGTCGTGTTGGATGCGCGCGGAACCACCGAAAAGGCCTCTCCGCCCGCAGCACACGGGAACGTAACCCGATCACGCCCGCCGCGCCAATCTGGCGTCAGCCGCCAAACACCCCAGCCGCCAAACAACTCAGCGGGCAAACACCTCTGCGGCGTTCGCGGCCGTGATCGCAGCTATCTCATCCACAGAACTGCCCTGCACCCTCGCTATTTCGGCTCCCACGGCCGCGACGTAGGCAGGCTCGTTCGTCTTGCCCCGATACGGCACCGGCGCAAGGAATGGTGCGTCCGTTTCAACGAGCAGTTTCCCCGTCGGAGTCATTGCCGCTGCAGCGCGCACTTCGTCTGCACCCTTGAAGGTGACGATGCCAGAAAACGAGAGCCAACAACCAAGGTCGAGGGCCCGTTCGGCCTCCACTGGGCCGCCAGAAAAACAGTGGATCACCGTTCGGCGCGGGACGCCAACATCCACCAACGTTGCAAACGTGTCGTCCCAAGCGTCTCTCGTGTGTATCACCAAGGCTCGATCGAGTTCGTGTGCAAGTTCGATTTGGGCGCGAAAGGCGAGTCGCTGCGCGTCGAGCGATGAATGTTCATAGTACAAATCGAAACCTGCCTCGCCGATTCCAACCACGCGATCGGAGCTCGTCGCTGCCGCAACGAGTCCGGGCCACTCCTCGCCAAAACGCTGCGCGTCGTGCGGATGCAATCCGACAGTTGCGAAGACGTCGCGATGGCGTTCCGCGAGTTCGATCGCCTGGAGCGACGACGCCAAATCGGTTCCGACACACACCATCCATTCCACCCCAGCGGTTCGCGCGCGCTCGATCACGACATCGGCGCTGACCTCCCGTGCGTATTCACCCTGCACGTGACAATGGGCGTCAACCCACATTCTCGGTGTCCTTCACTTCTTTGCGTGGAAACAGTGGGTCGCCTTTGGTCAGCATGTTGCCCGCTGGTAACTGTCCCCAGGAGAGCGCGTCCGGCAAAGATCGATCGCTCGGCGTATCGACGAAACCGAGGCGTTTCCACAACGATGCAGTCGCGCGTGGGATCGTTGGCGCTGCAAGTAACGTTGCGATCCGCAGCGCTTCAAGACAGTCGCCGAGCACACCCGAACACGCCTCGTCGTCACCGGCCTTGTTGAGTTTCCAAGGCGCGGTTGCCTCGATGTAGGCATTCGTCGCGCGCATCAGTTCCCACGTCGCGTTGAGTGCTCCGGAATAGTCGAGCGCAAGCATGCACTCGGTAGTGACCGCAACGGCAGTTTCGGCTGCCGCGACGAGCGGACCATTCGCGCGGTTCGCTGGCACTGACCCGGCGCAGTAATTCGATGCCATGTTCAGCACTCGGTTGGCCAGATTGCCATAGTTGTTCGCTAGGTCGGCGTTGTACCGCGCCACCATTGATTCGAAGCTGAAGTCGCCATCGGGCCCGAATCGTTGATCGGCCATGAAGTGGTATCGAAAGCCATCGACACCAAATTCGGCGATGAGTTCCTCTGGTGCGATCTGATTCGCCGTTGTTTTGCTCATCTTTTCGCCACCGACAAGCAACCACCCATGCGCGAAGATGCGTTTCGGAAGCTCGAGCTCTGCAGCCATCAACATCGCCGGCCAGAACACAGCGTGAAAACGCAAGATGTCTTTGCCAATAACATGAACGTCGGCCGGCCAGAACCTCGAAAACTTCTCGGGATCAGATCCGAGCCCCGCTGCAGTGCAGTAGTTGATCAACGCATCGAACCACACGTACGTGACGTGACGATCGTCCCATGGCACCGGAACTCCCCAACTGATCGAGGTTCGACTCATTGAGAAGTCGCGCAGACCGCCTTTGATAAATCCGATCACTTCGTTGCGGCGACTCTCCGGTTGTACGGCATCGGGATGCTGTTCGTAGTAGTCGAGCAATCGTTGTTCGTAACGAGAGAGGCGAAAGAAGTAGTTCTCCTCCACGACATGATCGACCGGACGTTTGTGAATCGGGCAGTTACCGTCCACCAATTCGTCGTCGGTGTAGTAGGCCTCGCAGGGAACGCAATACTGGCCTTCGTACGTTCCGAGTTCAATATCGCCGCGGTCATAAATCCGTTGGAGGAATTCTTGTACTGCCGTGTGATGTCGCGGCTCGGTGGTACGGATGAAGTCGTCGTAGCTAATATCGAGTGCGGCCCAAGTATCTCTGTACCGCTGCGACGTTCGATCAGCCCACTCAATCGGTGACACTCCGTGTTGTTCGGCCGAACGCTGCACCTTGAGGCCGTGCTCATCCGTTCCGGTGAGAAACAACACATCGTCGCCGTGCATCCGACGCCACCGCGCGAGCACATCGGCAGCCACAGTTGGGTAGGCATGCCCGATATGCGGCACGTCGTTGACGTAATAGATGGGTGTCGTGACAAAAAACGGCTCGGCCATACGCCATTATGCTCCCGGCGCGAGCGCTGTATTAGATTTTTACCTCGGTGCACTCGGAGCGAACTGTTCCGGCCGCGGTGGGGAGTTTTTTGATGGCAATGTTCGCAACAGCGCGACGACTCGACGCATTGGGCCGGGTTGTCCTGCCCGCCGACCTGCGCAAGGTTCTCGGGCTCAATTCGGGCGATCTGTTGGCCATCGAGGTCGATGGTGTCGACATAATTCTTCGCAAGGCGTTTGAACATTGCGCGCTCTGCGACGGTACCGACACGCTGCTCGAATTCCGCGACAAACACGTCTGTCGAAATTGCGTCGAAACACTCAACATCGCTACTTGAGTTTTGCCCGGGTCAGTACCCGTTCGTACGCGGCGCGGCGCGGCACGCCGTGACGGGCGCTCAGCGCGTCGGCAATGTCGCGTACCCGCAGTCCATCGCGCAGCAGTTCATCGATTTCAGCATCGACGACCTCGGGCGTCGCGGTACGACCGACTCGCAATGTTTCGCTTCCCGGCCCGACGACAACAACGTATTCGCCACGCTCAGGGATTTCATCGCGAACAAACGCGGCGCGCACTTCTGAAATCGTGCCGCGCACGACTTGCTCGTAGAGCTTGGTCAACTCACGAGCAATCGCCATCGGACGTTCACCTCCGCAATATTCGTCGAGTTCGCTCAGCGTCGCCACGATCCGCTTCGGCGCTTCAAAGAACACGGTCGTCATCCTCGACACTCCGACGGCGCGCAGTTGCTCCCGCCGTTCGCCACCTTTGCGTTCGAGAAATCCCAAGAACACGAACGGTGTCGTGGGCAGTCCTGACACCGCAAGCGCGGCCACGACCGCACTCGGCCCCGGCACGACATCGACCCGCGCGCCAGCGGCGACGCACACTCGTACGAGCCGCTCCCCTGGGTCACTGATTCCAGGAGTACCAGCATCGCTGACATATGCGACATTCGCACCACCGAGCAACAACTCCACGATCTCGGCTGCGCGTTCGGCCTCGTTGTGCGCATGAAGTGATCGCACCTTGCCTGCACTGTTGATGCCGTGCGCGTTGAACAGCACACGAGAGTGCCGAGTGTCCTCGGCGTAGATCCAATCGGCGAGACGCAACGTTTCGATCGCTCTCGTGCTGAAGTCTCCCAAGTTGCCGATGGGCGTCGCGACCAATACCAGGCGCCCACAGGACGCGATCGTCATTGACGGATTTCCAAACACTCGCCGACTCGGACTTGCCATCGGTCGGCGCTTCCTGCGGCCACCTCCCCGACAGATCACGCGCGTCTGACAATCGGGGAAACGCGCCGGGGTTGCATCGTCACGACTCGAAGCACACCACCGTTGCGATCACAAAAGATCGCGTCAATCGCCACACACATACCGAAGGTGTGAACGTTGCGACACGGCCGCAATACGAACGCACCGTCGACCGAGGTACGCCCAATGAGCCCCCGACGGCGTTCGGCTCGCGTCGAGGCGATCTCGGCCGTCGCAAGAACGTCACCGCCACGCATCAACCACGCCATGACGACCGCGCCTCAGATGTCTTGCAATGCTGTGCGACGGTCCAGGAATGTCTCCATCGCCGCCAAGGGTACCGACGCGCCCGCCAGGAAGCCGTTTGGGAGAATCGAGGGTTCGCTGGGTAGGCTCTCGCCTTCGGTCCCGAAGAAAGAGCAAACCGTGAGTAAGAAATCAAAAATGCGCAAACTCAACGCCAAGCGCAAAAAAGCCAATCACGGTAAGAAGCCCCTCGCGGGCAAGCGGTCGTAGTCCGGTATTCACCTCCGCCGTACTCGGCCTCAGCATCTACGATCTGCACTCGCTATGGCTGAAATCGACGAAGTGCAAATCCTTACGGATCCTGACACCAACCAACTCCTCAGCGCCACGCTGGAACGAGTCAACCGCGCCAGCAATCTTGCCAGAGCGACGGCAATGCAGCGCAACGCCTTCGCTGGCAAAGAACTGCGCGACGTCGTCAGAGAAGTCGCGGAGCAACAAAAACTCCCCGACACATTTGTCACTCCGATCACCGAGCGCGTCGCAGCATCGCTCACCCGCCGGGCTGGCAAACAACCAAAGTTCTCCAATTACCAGTCGCTCACGTTGCCGGCCGGCGCGTTCAAATGGAGCAGCGACGGCAAAGTCGCGCTGCCGACCGCAAAAGGCAAACGGACCATCCGCGTTCGCGTGGACACTGCACGTGGCGGCCTCAGACCTCCCTTGGAAGGTCGCCCGGCGATGCTGGTGTTTCGCAATGCAGGGTTCTACCTGACGGCCGCCGACGTGGAACGCGCGTCGGTCGCGACCGACGACGATGATTTCGATCCAGAAGCCTGGCGCCAGTTGTAGGGGCGCCAGCTGCGGGGGCCAATTGCAGGAGCGCCGACTTCCGGCGATGGGCTTGACAATCGGTGGGTAGTTTCGTACGGTCGCAAGCGTCACCGAAGATTGGGAGTGTTCGTGGCGCCACAAACATCACAGCGCGTTGCGATCGTTGTTGGGGGCGCGTCCGGCGTCGGCGAAGCGATCGTCGAACGATTGGCGCGCGAGCGTTGGATTGTTGTCGTTGCCGATAGCGACGAGAACGAACGACTCGCCCAACAGGTCGCCGACAACCTGCAGGCAA
>JBBRPC010000044.1:0-20298 GCA_038228615.1 Acidimicrobiia bacterium
AGTACTGCTGCCGCCGCATGCTGCAGCAAGCACCCCGGCCGAAACGGCCGCGGCGATGCCCTTTGCGAAGCGAGCACGATAACTATGGGTCACGAGATCCCCCTCGTGGCATCCGTGCGTACGAATACCTGTTGGATTGTTGGTTGATGTGTGGCGACTTACCAGTGCCCGATTTGGCATTGTTTCACAGATGTGACGCCGGTCACGCCGGGACTATAGCGGTGCAACCTACGGAACGGGTGTCGCTGTTGTCAACGCAAGTGCACAACATTTTTTGTTGTGTCTCCAACAGGCGTGCTCCACGGCTGCGGCCGCACGTCGACTTCGGTCCCAATCAATTCCTCAGTTTCGAGCGCGCTGAGCAGCTCCGGATCGTCGCTCATGGCGTAGCAACGCGCGCCCTCGTCAAGATCACACACGACGACCGCATGGGTTGGGATGCCGTCGCGGCCATGCACGACTGAATACGCCGCGATGTGCCCTCCGTCGGCGAGACCATCCGAAAGCCTGCGCAGCTCGTGTTCATCAGCGGGCCGGTCGGTCACGTTCGGGTTGGATCGAGGCGCTGAGGAGTAGACGGCGAACACGTGTTTCGTCATGTGCATTCCCACACCGCTCACGCATCCGATCGACCCGGCATCGGCCCGCAACCGTTCGACCATCGCCGCGATGCTGTGGGTCATGTAGCCGCTCCCAGGACCGCCGTGGTACGGAAGGCCGCCCGTGACCGTGAGAGGCCGCGGGTCGTCGTCTGCCAGCTCCAGCGCATCACGTGCAAAATTCACACTCGATCCAAAACAGCTATACAGATCGAACGCGCCGACATCATCGACTGCCACGTTGGCCTGCGCGAACGCGCGCCGAGACGCAACGACCATCGCCGGGCTCCGCCAAAGGTCTGGTCGCTCGGCGATATACACCGCATCGGTCGACGCGCCATAACCGTTGAGAAACACCCGACGATCGGTCGCCACGCCAAGCTCGTCAGCGGCATCCGTACTCGCGAGCACGACCGCAGCGGCCATATCGACGTCCATCACTGCGACCATGTGTTTCGTATATGGATAGCCAACAAGCCGGTTCTCGTGCGTCGCATTGCAGATCTGTTCGGAAGTGCGCAACGTCGGAAACCAGGCGTGAGGATTGGTCGCAGCGACAGCACACAGCTTGGCCATCATCTCGCCGAGTTCTCGGCGGTAGTCGAGGAGTGAGACCTCGAGGTGAGCTCGTCTGGCGTTGTCGAGCATGGCAAACGTCAACCACGCGGGCAACACGCCGTGTGCGAGTTCGGTCGCAAGAAAACGCGACTCCCATGGGAAGTCCGGTTTGTGTTGGGGACGATACGAGTACACGGGGCGCTCGCCACGTTGTTTGTACACGCGTTGGGTCCCGAGCGCCTCGGCGCTGACAACCACCGCGACATCAAGTTCGCCTCGTCGAATCGCGTCGGCAGCATCGTTGAGGAGCTGCTGCGGCGACGTTCCGCCGACACCGCTGTAGATCTTGCGTCGCGGACTGAGCTGGAGCGCATTGGCAAGCCGCGCTGTCGGATCGTCGTATTGCCATGTCTGGCAGTAGGTGATCGCCAGCTCATCGACCGCCGCGAGCACACCCGAAGCACGCCCCGAATCGGCGGCGGCGTGGCGCACAACGTGCTGCCACATTTCAAGCGGTTCTGGGGCATCGCCACCACGCCACGTGTGCGCCGCGACGCCGATGACGCAGGGGTGGCGTCCGTCGGGTCGAGAAAACAGGCTCACCGAGCTTGCCACCGGGGCGGTCGCTTCTCGGCGAACGCCGCGGGGCCTTCCTTTGCATCCTCGGTGGCGAAGATCTGGCTCGCCGTTGCGGCTTCGCGTTCGAATGCAGTTCGCAGATCCTTGGCAAGTTGCAACAGCAACGGCTTCGCCGCGTTGCCGTCATCGAGCGCTTCAGCGATACGCCGCATCCCACTTCGCGCGATCTTGATCTCCTGCTCGTCGTGATAGAGCCCGCTCAACGCGCTCTGCTTTGTGGCCTGGACCGCAAGTGGAGCGTTGGCCACGATGCGCTTGGCGTACGCGCGTGCAACGTCGAGGAGTTCATCTCGTGGAACAACAGCATTCAACAAACCCATACCAAAGGCACGCTCGGCCGGGATCAAATCGGCACACAGGAGAAACTCCATCGCGAACGACCACGGAATTTGGCGTGGGAGTCGAACCGTCGTGCCACCGCCAGCGAACAGGCCCCGCTTTGGTTCCATGACTGCGAATTGCGCCTCCGGACAGGCGATGCGAATATCGGTGCCACCCAACATTTCCATACCGCCAGCGGTGCAAAATCCGTTGACGGCGGCGATGACTGGCTTGTGCAGTTCATAGTTTCGCAACACCGCCTTCGTCCCATCATCGAGGCGGTAGCCGTCGATTTCGTCCCGACCGCCTGCGGCGATGGCCTGACTCAGCTTGGTGATTTGGGGGATGTACGTTTTGAGATCCGCGCCGGAAAAGAACGACGTTTCGACGCCGGTGACGATCGCAACCCACGCCTGATCATCGTCACGGAAACGGTCCCACGCCTCGCGCAACAACTTGAAGTGCTCCATGTCGGCCGCATTGCGAGTTTCCGGGCGGTCGATCGTGATGAGCACAACATGGTCGGCGTCGTGTTCGTAGTGAATCGCCATAGCCGACTCTACCCAGCCCACACCCACCCCCCGTTTTGTTCAGCCCAGCGTCACGGTTTCTTGACGGACGGCTGAAGAAAAGGGTTGGGTTCGACGCGGTTGCTGTGCCGCTGCAACATCGACCGGACGCTCGCGACGACCAATTCAGGCGTGCGAGTCACCTCCTCCCAAGTGAATCGAATGATCTCGAAATCAACTCGCAGAAGCTCACGATGGCGGCGATTATCGTTGCTCCGCTGGGCTCGAGTGGCATGCGCACCGTGACCATCGAGTTCGACACCGCACCGCAACTCTGGCCAGGCATAGTCGATATAGGCCATTCGACCGTCCCCTCGGCGAACAGGGTGCTGCGCACGAGCGCCTGGCAGCTCTGCAAGTATCAAGAGGCGGGCAAAGCGACGTTCCAACACAGACTGCGCGATCTCAGCAACGCATTCACGGGATTCCAGCAATGTCGCCGCGACCCCAACACCGTTGCGGCCCGACGCGCGGAGACCGTCGAGACGCGCCATCAGTTCTCGACGTTGAATCAGACCATCGCGTTCCGCGGCGTCGAGCAGTTCCTCCAACCGTCGCGGCTGCAATGTCGCGGCGAGAAGCAACCAGGTCCGGATGGGATCGGTGACCGGTATCGACCCGACCACTGCCCGGTCAATTTCTAACATCGAAGTCGTCGTGTGTACGACAGCATTCGCGAACTTCCAATCTCGCCGCGACGCTGGCACGAGAACCTCGACTGGTCCACGCCGTACGCCGTCGAAACCATGTAGCACGGCGGCCGTGGTTCCAGTCGCGACGCAATCGGGTCCGCCTGCCCAAACGGTCGCCAAGACGCGTTGTTCCCAGGAAGCCGGGCTGCCAGCCACTCGAAACACACCATGCGAAAGTTGCTCAACAACTCCCCGTTGCGTGAGCGAGTGAAGTCGTTGCCGACTGACGTTGTGCCGATATGCGTCCTGCCTCGTGAACAACCCGTGGCTCTTCGAGGCCGAATCGACCAGTGCACGTAACTCGGTTTGACCGGACATTGGTCGACTTCCTCGCGCAATCTCGGGACACGACTGGGGAAGCTCTGGCGAACATACGCCGAGCCTGCGACAGCCAGATCACGATTCACCCTTTTGTTCAGCGTTCCGTCAAGAAAACCCGACGGTCGCCTGAAGAAAACTGGGTGGGGTGGGTGGTGGGGTGGGTGCCCGGGCGGGCCAAACTGACGATCGCGTCAGGCGCGTGGCAGACTCGCGCACAATGACGTCAACCCACACTGCACTCGTAACTGCCCCATTTCGCGGCGACGGAATGGCAGCGCTGAGCGCGCTCGCCACTGTCGTCTACGACCCTTGGATCGAACAACGCCCGCTGCGGCTCTACAAGGCCGATGACCTCGCGGCCCGCATCGACGCCGAAGGTGCCGACATCCTGATCGTCGAATCCGACCAGGTCAAAGGTCCGGTGTTTGAGCGCCAACTGAAAGTCATCGGGAGTTGCCGTGGCGATCCGAACAACGTCGATATTCCTGCGGCAACCAAGGCGGGGATCCCAATTCTCAACGCGCCGGGTCGCAATGCCGACGCAGTTGCAGAAATGACGCTCGCCTTGCTGTTTTCGTTGAACCGTTGGGTAGTTCCAGCGGATCGAGACGTACGTGCCGGGACGGTATACGCGAATGGCGTTATCCCCTACCAACGGTATCGAGCCTGGCAACTCGCGGGCCAGACAATCGGCCTCGTTGGGCTCGGATCCGTCGGACGGGCGACGAAGTGGCGCCTCGAGGGCATCGGCATGAATGTGTTGAGCTACGACCCGTTCAACCCAGACGCGACACACAGCGCGCTCAACGACATGTTGGCGCACTGCGATGTTGTCAGCATGCATGCGACAGTCAACGCCGAGACGCAAGCGATGATGGGAGCCAAACAGTTCGACCTCATGCGCGACGGTGCCGTCTTCATCAACAGCGCACGCGCCATGTTGCACGACACCGACGCCTTGGTCGCGGCACTGCAATGCGGTCATCTCGCAGGCGCAGGCGTCGATCACTTCGTTGGTGAGAACCTCGCCATCGATCACCCG
Source organism: Acidimicrobiia bacterium (assembly GCA_038228615.1). Taxonomy (GTDB): domain Bacteria; phylum Actinomycetota; class Acidimicrobiia; order IMCC26256; family PALSA-610; genus F1-120-MAGs023. The sequence continues at coordinate 4,742 of JBBRPC010000044.1, forward strand.
CTCGCCACGATGGACAACGTTGTGTTGACTCCGCATATCGGTGGCGCCACCTACGACGTCGAGGCAAACCAGGCGCTCATGGTGTCGGCCGATATTGCACGAATCCTGCGCGGCGAACGCCCGCTGCATTGCGTCAACCCGGAGGTACTCGGCTGATGGCCACGAAACTGAACGATCAAGAGACCAAAGACATGCTGTTGGCGACCGCCAAGCAGATGATTGCCGACGGCCTCGTCGAGGGAACGTCGGGCAATCTCAGCGCTCGCCTTCCCGATGGCAACGTGGTGTTGACACCCGGCTCCCTTGCGTACGAAACCATGACGCTCGAAGATCTCGTCATCTGCGACCTCGATGGAAATGTGCTGAGCGGCACTCGGAGTCCCACCAGCGAAAAAGACCTGCATCTCGAATGTCTACGTACGCACGACGACATCAACGCCGTGATGCACTGTCACGCGAAGTACTGCACAATGTTCGCGCTCACGCGCCAACCGATCCCGTGCGTGATCGAAGAGGTCCACGCGTACGTCGGTGGCGACATCGAAGTTGCAGAATACAAAATGACAGGGAGCAAGGCGTTGGGCGTCGAAGTTGCCCGTCATGTTGGAGACCGCGCCGCTGTGCTGATGGCCAACCACGGTCTGTTGACTGTGGGCAAACATCCAGCAGATTGCCTCAAGCTGGCGCAACTCGTTGAGCGAACTGCTGAGATTGTGTGGGGCGCCCGCGCGCTCGGCACGGTCGTGCCGCTCCCCGATTCAACTGTGCAACGAATGGCGCCGGTGTACAAGGACTACATGCGGTGTAATTAGCTACCTCTTGCGCAGGATGGTCAACCCGTCGGAAAGCGGAATCATGACGGTATCGACCCGGTCGTCTGTCGCGACCTTGTCGTTGAATGCACGGATCGCGACGGTGTTCTCATCATTTGCATTCGGATCCACCACTGCACCGCTCCAGAGGACATTGTCGACGAGTACGAGACCATTCTGGCGGACCCGCGGTAACAGTGCCTCGTAGTAGTTGGCGTAGTTCGGTTTGTCGGCGTCGATAAACACGAGATCGATCACTGGGTCTTTCGATAGCGCAGCGATGGTCGTGAGCGCAGGCGCAATCTTCAATTCGATTCGATCGGCGACGCCGGCTTCGGCCCAATGTTTGCGAGCGATCGCCGTCCATTCTTCGCTGACGTCACAACACAACAACCTGCCGCCGTCGGCCAAGCCGCGAGCTAAACACAATGCCGAATACCCGGTGAACGTGCCGACCTCGACGACATTACGCGCACCGACGGCGGCAACGAGCAGGGTCAAGAATGCTCCCTGTTCCGGCGCAACCTGCATCTGCGATATTCCGCCGAGTGCCGCGGTGGCGTCGATCAGTGCGCGTTGCTGCGTATCGGGCGGCGTGCCATGCGCGACGAGATAGTCGTGGATTTCGGTACCTAAAAAGAAGCTCTTCGGATCGCTCATACTCACAGCGACCCTACCGGCGCGCAACGCCTCTCGACCCGCAGTTGCTCTTCTGTGTCCGATCACCTGACACGAGCGTCAGACTTGGTTAGAGTCCGGGATCACAATTCCCGGGGGGACAGTGTGAACGAGCTCCACGACGAAGGAGCAGACGAGTCGGCGGCATCACTTGTTGCCGCCGTGCTCGAAGAGGAAGCGCGACGGCAGGCCGCGCAGGACGCCGCGCGCGAACAGGTGATTTTTCCCGACGATTTGCTTCCAGGCGTGAACTCGGCCCCGCTGACGATCAAACAGGGTTTTGCAGCTGGCGGCGTTTCGATGTTCCTGATCCTGACCCTGATCAAGTCGCTCGACGAACTCGAGGGCGCGGCGATCAATCTGCTCGGACCGAATATCCAGCAAAGTTTCCGAGTCAGCGAGGGCACCGTCGTGTTCATCGCTACGGCATCCAGCGCGTTCTTCGTCCTCGGGGCAGTACCGATGGGGTGGCTCGCCGACAGGATGAAACGGGTTCCGATCGTCGGAATCACCGGAATCCTCTTCGGATTCTTCGTATTTTCGTCTGGGCTCGCCGTCAACGCGTTCATGTTCTTCTGGACGCGACTACTGACCGGTTTGGCGAAGGCGAGCACGATCACAGTGCACGGGTCGCTCCTCGCCGACAACTACCCGATCGGTGTACGTGCTCGCCTCTCGGCGTTGAGTGACGGGTCAGCTCACGCGCTGATCGGCAACGTCAGCCCGATCGCAACTGCGCTCATTGTCAACGCCGCGGGTGGCCGCGACGGATGGCGTTGGGCGTGGCTGCTACTTGGAATTCCGGCATTTGTCGTCGCATTGTTCGCGTTCGGCCTCAAGGAACCACCCAGAGGTCAATACGAGAAGATGGACGTCTTGAATGAGGTCATCGAGGATGAAGCACCGCTTCCGATGTCGATGGAGGCCGCCTTCGCTCGTCTCAAACGCATCCGCACAATCCGCTCAGTACTCGTCGCATTTTGCGCACTCGGCTTCGGGTTATTTTCGGTCGGAAGCCTCGAGAATTTCTATGTGAAGAAGCATTTCCATCTCGATTTGCTCGCCAGGGGGGTCCGCGGCAGCGTCATCGGGTTCGTTGCGCTGCCGTTTTTGCCGTTCATCGGCCGTTACTTCGACAGGATCTACCGCAAGGACCCCGCCAAGGCCCTCGCGCTCGTCGGTGCGATGATCGTGCCAAGCGCGCTCTTCACACCGCTGCAATACTCGATGCCAAACGTGTGGTTGTTCTCGGCATTCGCGATTCCACAATCGGTACTCACCACGGCAGCATTCGCGATGGTCGCGCCGGTGATGCAGGCCGTATGCCCCTACCGATTACGCGGCATGGGTGCGTCGCTGTCGACGATGTACATCTTCTTCATCGGTGGATTCGGCGGTGGGATTCTCTCCGGTTTCCTCGACGACGCGATCGGCACTCGTGCCACGGTCATGGCCCTTGGCATACCGAGCAGCGTGATCGGCGGGTTGCTCCTCATGAACGGTGCCCGGTTCATCCGTAACGACCTTTCGCTCGTCGTCGAAGAACTGCTCGAAGAACAAGATGAACATCGCAAGCGCACCGAGCTTGCCGAGGCAACGCCCGTCATCCAAGTCGCGAATTTGGACTTTTCGTATGGCGAAGTTCAAGTCCTGTTCGACGTCAATTTCGAAGTCCGCAAAGGCGAGACCCTCGCGCTGCTCGGCACAAACGGTGCTGGCAAGAGCACCATTCTTCGATGCATCAGTGGTCTGGGAGTACCGGAACGAGGCGTCGTCCGATTCCACGGTCGCAATGTCACCTACGTGTCGCCCGAAGCCCGAGCGAAGTTGGGCATCATGCAGCTACCTGGCGGGCACGGAACATTTCCGGCGCTGACCGTCGCCCAGAACCTTGCGATTAGCGCCAGAATGCACTCCAAAGACCGAACGATCGTGGACGCAAAGATCGATTCCGTGCTCGAATCGTTTCCCGAACTCCGAGCGCGGTCCGACCAGGTGGCAGGCAGTCTTTCAGGGGGCCAGCAACAGATGCTCGCCCTCGCCCGTGTGCTGCTGCACGAACCCGACATCTTGTTGATCGATGAGTTGTCGCTTGGTCTGGCGCCTGTCGTCGTGCAGCGTTTGCTCGAGATCGTTGAGGATCTAAAACAACGCGGCCAAACGATGGTGATCGTTGAACAATCACTGAACGTCGCGCTGGCCGTTGCGGATCGTGCCATCTTCCTCGAAAAGGGCGAGGTGCGTTTCGAAGGAGATGCGCGGGTACTTGCCGAACGTGACGACCTTGCTCGCGCAGTCTTTTTCGGCTCCGAGGGCGGCTGATGCTCGCGTCGGTCGTGACTATCTCAGGACTCTTCAAGGGTCTTGTGAACGGAGCTGTCATCGCCCTGGTCGCGATGGGCCTCGTGCTGGTGTACCGGTCGAGTCGCGTGATCAATTTCGCGGCGGGCGCGATTGGCCTGCCCGCGACGGCGCTCCTCGGATACATGGTGGCCCAACAGGGTCTGCCGTATTGGCCGTCGCTGTTGATTTGTCTCATGGTTGCAACCTTGACCGGCACGTTGCTCGAAGCCTTCGTGTTGCGTCGCCTGTCGAAGAGTCCCCGCGTGATCTTGTTCGTCGCGACGATCGGCGTCGCCGAGGTGTGTCAGGCGATATATCTGAAAATTCCGGGCTACAAAACTGGTGCGTATTCGAGTGGCTTCCCAGTGCCGTTCACAGCGGAGTTCCGTCCTCGCGCCGATTTGCTGATCACCGGGAACGACATTTTGATTCTCGGCGTTGTCGCCGCCGTTGCAACGGTCATGTGGTGGGTGTTGGGCCACACTGCTTTCGGGGATTCGGTGAACGCCGCGGCCACGAATGCCGATTTGGCACGACTGACAGCGATCAGCCCAAAATGGATCACGACGCAGGTGTGGGCCATCGCTGGAACGCTGTCGGCGCTCGTACTCATTCTCGAAAATACCCGTTCAGGCTCCGCTGATATTTCGAGCATCGGTCCGAACATGTTGCTGAAAGGGCTCGCCGCGGCGCTGCTCGGACGCATGCGATCCTTCCCCAAGGCCGTGGCAGGCGCGATCGCGATCGGTATCGGACAACAGCTCTTCTACCAGAACCTTCCCGACGGTACCGTCGCCGACTTTGTCATGTTCGTCCTGGTGCTCCTCCTCGTCGCCCGCAACAGTCGCGACGGTGACGCCGGCGGAGAAAGCTTTCAATTCGCTCCCCGTGTCTCCACGGTGCCACAACGATTGCGCGAAATCTGGTGGGTACGACGGATGCCAATGATGGTCGGCGTCGTCGGCCTTGCGGTCGCACTCGTTGCACCGTTGCTCACCAACCTTTCCGAACGACACCTACTGTGGTCCTCAATCCTCGGCTTCGCGCTCTGCGCAGTATCGGTGGTGATTCTCACTGGCTGGGGCGGTCAACTTTCCCTCGGCCAGATGGCGTTCGCGGGTATCGGCGCGTTAAGTGCTGCAGCAGCAGCGCGTGGATTTCAAGTCAACATCGGTTGGCACAGCACCCGTTTGATCCAGGGACGGTTGCAGCCGATTGCGTTCCCGTGGAGCCTGTTGATCGGAGCCGTGTTCGCCTGTCTCGTCGCAGTGGTCGTCGGGCTCGGGGCGTTACGAGTCCGCGGGTTGCTACTCGCCGCGACCACGATTGCGTTCGCGATCGCGTGCCAAACATATCTGTTCAATCGGCCGTTCTTCATGGGCGGCGCGACCAATGCGAGCGTGCCACGCGCCGATCTCGGTCCGTTCAAACTCACGCACAGCAACCGTAGCTATTACTACTTCGCGCTGTTGATACTCGTCGTCATGCTGCTGGTCGTCGGACGCATCAAGCGCACCGGCATCGGGCGAATCATCGTCGGCGTGCGCGAAAACGAACACGCCGCGTCGGCCATGACCGTCTCACCGACACGAGCCAAACTCACGGCATTCGCGCTCGCTGGTTTCGTGGCGGGCCTTGGTGGCGCGGTGCTCGGGGCCGTCAACACTTCGTTCGGTCCCGGCGACCGCTATTTCCTCGTGACAGATTCGCTCGCCCTGGTCGCGATGGCCGTGATCGGCGGACTGGGAAGTTTGAGTGGCGCAGTGCTCGGCGCCGTCTGGGTCATCGGACTCCCATCATTTTGGCCGTCAAACAAGATCGTTCCGCTCCTCACATCGAGCCTCGGCCTGTTGATCATGCTCCTGTACTTTCCCGGCGGTTTCACGCAAATCGGTTTCTATACGCGCGATTCGTTATTGCGCTGGCTCGAACGGAGACTCCCACCAGCCAAACAGGCGAGTGCTGTCGAACCACCGCGTTCAGTCGCTCGCGTCAAACCCGCGCTCGCAACGCTCAATCCCGATGGATCCGTGTTGCGAACCGACGACCTTTGCGTCCGATTCGGTGGGAACCTCGCGGTCAGCAGCGTAGAGATCGTTGCAAATCCTGGCGAAGTTGTCGGCCTCATTGGTACCAATGGTGCTGGCAAATCGACGTTGCTCAACGCGATCGGCGGCTACGTGCCGAGCACCGGACGAGTCGAACTGCTCGGCGAGGTCGTCACGGGCATGCGAGCGCATCAACGAGCCCGTCTTGGGCTCGGCCGCACGTTCCAAGCCGCAAAACTGTTTCCAGAACTCACGGTGCGCCAAACTGTTGAGCTCGCGCTCGAAGCGAGGGAACGCACCGGGTTTTGGAGCAGCGCGCTCTGTCTGCCCGTTTCGGTGCACCGCGAGAAACGACGATTCGTCGAGGCGGGCGAACTCATCGATTTCCTTGGCCTCGGCCGGTATGCAGACCGCTACGTCGCCGAACTTTCAACAGGAACGCGTCGCATCGTCGAACTCACTGCGATGCTCGCCGTGCAACCGCGGCTGATCTGTCTCGATGAACCAACCGCTGGCGTTGCCCAGCGGGAAGCCGAGGCGTTCGGGCCACTCATCCGACGCATCCAACGCGAACTTGAAGCGACCATCGTGATCGTCGAACACGACATGCCAATGATCATGTCGATCAGCGACAGGATCTACTGCCTCGAGGCCGGCGGCATTATTGCTGAAGGAACCCCAGTCGAGATCCGCAACAATCCACTTGTGATCGCGTCCTACCTCGGAACCGACGAACGCGCAATCGAGCGCAGCAACGCTCCCACCTAGCACCTGTATATGGCACCTGCGTTGCCCGGTGCAGCGAGCAGCTCGGCATACAATTGCTCCTCCGTCGCTCCTGCACTGCCTTCGCTACCGCGTTACCCGCACGGCTACGCCGATTTCTTGCAAGCTCCGTTCGACGAGTCACCGATCGGGGTGAGCGGTTTCCAATCACCTTTGGCGCCGATCGACGAGTCGAACGATACCAAGCGTGCCGCATCATCGGCCGCGTATTTGCCCGTGCACAACGACGCATAGTCGGTCGGTACGAGCTTGATAGGTCCGTACGCGTTGACCGCCGCAATCCAAGTGTCGTTCGTGAGGTTTGCACCGGCACGCTCTGCGATCGACTTCAACATCGTCAGCTCCCCGCAGAAATCGGTGACACCGACGTAGACCTCATTGCGATCGCCATTCTTGTCGAGCTTGACAGCATCAGGGCCGAGGACAGTGTCGCCGGTTGCTTTTTGGTACGCCGCAATGCAGTTCTGCAGCAGCGGATTCTGATGCGCCCAACGATCTTCGGCACTTTGGCCGTCGGCACTCAGCATTCCTTCGTAAGGGTTCGGTGTGCCCTTGCCCTTCAACGCGGACGTCTCATCTTTGGCTTGCGATGAGATCGACGACACATCGGTCATCAGCAGCGCGTCAGGGATTTCCTTTTTGATCTTCTCCACAAATTGCTTAGCCCCTGCCTGGTTGCCGGAGATAAACACCGCATTCACCTTTTCTGTTTTCCACTTCTCGATGAATCCATCCATCTGTGCTTGAGCTGCCGACGTATCGGTCCCGCTGATACTGATCGTCGCTGGTGAACCAGTTTTCACACCGAGCTTCTTCAAGAGGGGCAACACGATCGGCTTGTTGACCTTCGCGGCCGTGTCTTGATCCCCGAGGGTCGCGACCACCTTGCCGCTCAGCTTGCCCTCTTTGTATGCGAGGTTGATCGCGACCGACGCGACGCCTTCCTTTGTCGTATCTGGCGTTAACAACAGGCCAGGAGTTGCAGCATCAATCATGAACTGATTGATCTCGTGCCCAATCATGATCGTGGCCTTGTCCTTGGTCAAACATTTTTGACCGTCACCGCTGAAGTCGATAAATACGCCAAGCACGGCGAACACTTTGTCGTCGTCGGTCAGCGAGGTGCACAGTGTCAGCGGGTCGGGCTGACGTCCTGGAATCGGGCAATACTTCTTGAAGACCGGGATGATTTTGCGTCCGAGCACTCCACCGTGCGAGTTGATGTCGTCGACTTCAGCCTGCGCAATCTGCTGTTGCGGCCCGCGCGAGCTGTCGACGTAATCCTTGATGCACTCCTGGTCGATAATCATGATGCCGACCTTGATGCTCGTCTTTGTCACGCCGCGAAAACTGTCGGTCAATGGCTGCTTGTCGGTCGAGGACGTCGTGCCGAGTCCTTGTTTGACGGTGGTGTTTGACGTACCACTCGTACTACTCGCGCACGCCGCGAGCAGTGTCGAAATTGCAACCGTCGCAACGACCCATTTCCGAGTCGATTTCACGCGAGATGTCATACGAGTGATCCTCCGATGTGTCGCGTCGCCTGACGCTGACGTCAGTTTCCCCTCATCGCGGCCGTGCGTCAAGCGCAGTGACAAGCGTCAGGCCAAGGCGACGAGATCGAGGTAGTCCTCGGACCAGTAATCGAGGGTGCCGTCGGGCATCATGAGCACGCGTTGGGGCGCCAACTCGGCGACGAATTGCGGATCGTGGCTCACCAGAATCATGGCGCCCTTCCAACCTCGCAGCGCCGTACCGACCGCGGTGCGTGAGGGCGGATCGAGATTGTTCGTGGGTTCATCGAGCAACAACAGGTTATGACTGCCCGCCACCAGCATGGCCAGAGCGAGCTTGGTCTTTTCGCCACCACTCAACGTCGCGGCGTCTTGATAGGCCATATCTCCCGAGAGCCCAAACATGCCCAAGAGATCCCGCCGTTGCTGGTCTGTGAGGGCTGGCGCGTATTCCTGCATATGCGACACAAGATTTTGGCCAGCATGCACAGTTTCGTGCTCTTGCGCGAAGTAGCCCATCGAGACGTTGTGACCGAGTTTGAACTCCCCAAGATCTGGTTCGATCGCTCCCGTGAGCAGTTTGAGCAATGTGGTTTTGCCCGCGCCATTCAATCCCATCACGAGCACTCGCTCGCCGCGCCCGACATCGAACGTGACATCTTGGAACACCGTGTTGTTCCCGAACGCCTTGGCGAGATCTTTTGCGTCGAGCACGAGTTCGCCTGATCGTGGCGGATCGGGAAGTCGCACGCGCATGACACGTTCTTTTTTGGATGCCGTGATCTTTGTGGCTTCCATTTTGTCGACGCGATGATCGAGCGTCTTGGCGATCCGCGCCCGCTTCTGAGTTTGCCCGCGCATCGAATCGGCAAGCGTCGACAGTCGTCTGATCTCCGACTCTTGGCGCGTTGCAACTTTCGTACGGCGTTCCTCATCAGCGGCGCGAGCTACGCGATATTGCGAGTAGGTGCCTTTGTATTCGATGAGCTCACCCTCATCGAGGTGCAACACTCGCGTGATGGCTTGGTCGAGCAATTCAAGATCGTGACTCACCACAAGCAGCGCACCGCGATACGACTTAAGAAAAGCCATGAGCCACTGTTTCGCGTCGACGTCGAGGTGGTTGGTCGGTTCGTCGAGCATCAACGCCTCACTGCCCGCAAACAAAATACGCGCGAGTTCGACACGACGACGCTCACCGCCCGACAACGCGTCGATCGCCATGTCGAGTCGGTCGCTCTTGAGACCAAGGCCAGCGGCAATCGTGCGCACTTCCGATTCCGCCGCGTACCCGTCGAGACGTTCGAATTCATCTTGCGCCCGTGTGAGCTTGCCGATGTTGCGATCAGACGGATCCGTTTCGATGTCGAGACGGAGCTTCTCGAGTCGTTGTGCCAGCACATCGAGACCCCGCCCGCTCAATACGTGCGAAAGGCCGTTGGCTTCGACACCCGTACCGCGCTTTTTTGGATCTTGGGTCAGATAACCGAACGCCTTCGGGCGTGAAATCACACCTGCTGCCGGGGGATTCTCACCGGAGATCACCTTGAGCAGCGACGTTTTTCCTGCTCCATTGCGTCCGACCAAGCCTGCCTTGTCGCCAGCGCGCAACGTGAACGAGGCCCCCACGGCAGTGAGACGCCCACCTACCTCCACAGAAACGTCGCGAATCGACAGCATCCCACCATCGTCGCGCAGATCACACCGCTATCCCCGACCATTACCCGACCATGGCCCCCGATACGCAGTTTCAGATTCGGATCTCGCTCGCCGTCATCGACTGAGACGCATCGGGCAATGCAGAATTCCATCCTCCCAGTAACGGTCACCAGCGGCTACGAACCCGAAACTGCCGTACCACGCTTCAAGCTGCGTCTGAGCGTCAAGGATCAGATCGCCTTCAACGAAATGTTCAAGTGCGGCGGTGAGGAGCCGCGCGGCCAGGCCTCGGTTCCGAGCCCTCGCATCCGTCACGACGCGTGAAATCTTCAGCGCGTCGTCGCACGCAAAGACCCGCAAATATGCAACGATCTCGTCGCCGTCTCGAATCCACGCATGCTGCGCCCCGGGAATGAGGTCACGACCATCGACATCTTGAAAGACACACGATTGTTCGACGACAAAGACCGCGTTCCGCAGGGCGAGAATTGCGTACAGATCTCGGATTGTGATGCTGTCGAAATCGCTCCACTCGACGTGTGAATCCATGCGGCAGTTTTAGTCGCCGGTGCCGACATCTTTTCGCATCGCGGGATTTCCAAACGTATATCCGGGTGCGCCGCTGTCGGACCAATGCTCGAAGTAGTCGAAGAATGCCTGCCCAAATGGATCGCCGCCTTCGAGCGGGAGCGCGCCGCGGTGGATCGTCCAGTCCCAAGGAGCCAGGGCGCGGGCCGTTGCGAAGTGGCGCGCCGCTGCCTCGTCGTTCCCGGTGCGATGTAAATGCGCGGCGAGTCGTCGATGAAGACGCGCGTGTTCATCATCTTCCGTCGGGATGTGTTGATGTTCGGCGACCTTGTCGAGCTCGATCGGCAATACGCCGGTGCGCACCCACGCACGGAGCTGTGCGTGGTGGACTTCGGACTCGATCCCGGTGAATGCCTTGAACATGTCGGTGCCTGGCGTGATGTCGGGCGGTCGGACTATCCGGTCGTCTTCATCGATCCACACTGTGGTCGGAACGTTGATGAATCCATAGCGTTGCGCGACAACGTGATTTGGATCTACAACAGAAGGAAACGTCGGGTGTGCGAGCTCAATCCACTCACGAGCGGCGCCAGCTTCATCAAGCGCGACGGCAACGACTGTGAAACCGAAGGGTTCGAGCTCTTGCTGCAATGACTGCCAACCTGGCAGTTCGTAGCGGCAGCCTCACCAGCTCGACCACGCGACGAGCACCTTTTTCTTGCGCCCGATCTTCGACATGGTGACCGAGTTGCCGTCGATGTCGTTCAGCGTGAAATCGGGAGCGCGCCGGTCGCGCAATTGGGCAGTGAGGTCGGCGATCGACTCCCCCAATGCCACAACTGTTGCTTGGCGATCAACGACGACCGGACGGCGCAACGCAGCCGCAAACGCTTCGATGTTGATCATGTCACCATCGGTCAGCGCCGACCGATCGCGTACTGCAACGCACACGTCTCTCCGACACAATCCTTGCGATTTCAGCTGCCACCCAGTTGCGCTCGTCAAGTCATCTGCGCTGATCGCGGTGCCATCGAACGAATTGCAGACCGTGGTGTGTTCGCCATCGAGGATTGTCAGTTCCATACTGTCAGGACGGTACCCCACCCTCCCAGATCTATCGGGTTTAGAGGAGCCCGCGCCGGACGACTGGATAGAGATATCGAGCGAGGAACAACATCGCGAGGAGCGCTCCGAGGATCACGAGCGCCTTGCCGCTGCGAGCGACGAACCATTCGACGCTGTGGCTGAACCCGTGCCGGGCGTCGTCCCATGCCTTCACCAATCCGGTCGCGGGTTTGGGAAGCTTCGCCGGACCGACTGGCTTCGGAAGCGGAGCCGGTTGCTCGTGGAGCGACACGGCAACAGCGGCATACGACGTTTGGTCATCGAGCACGTTGATCTGGCCTTGCAACTGATCAACTTCGGTTTGGACGCTGTTCAGGCGGTCGCGCACAGCCAGAATGTCGCCAATGGTCTGTGCCTTCGTCAGCACAAGCGAGACCTGATCGCGTTCTGAGGTCGCGGCCTGCAGCCGAGCATGCAGGTCGGCGTAGCTCGCAGTGACATCGCGACTGCTTGACGTGCGGTTCACTACCTTGTTGCCGCGGAGCGCACCGATGTGCGCGATTGCATCAACTGCGGCATCGAACCGCTCGACTGGCACTCTGATCGTTGCCGAAGCGCTTGGCGTATCGCCAGCTTCATCGGTCTTTCCATCAGCCAAGTACCCGCCATTCGCGGTTGCGATCGTTCGTACCATGCGATACTGCGCAGTGAGCGAACCACGCACAAGCTGCACGTCGATCGAACCGTTCTTTTCAAGTTTGGGACTATCAGCACCCGTTGTACCGTGCGCGGAGCGCTGCTCCACAGAAAAACCGTTCGTCGCCGATGTCTTGATGCTGAGACTTTGATTGCGAGTCGCGCCGACGACGGAGCTACCAGCATCTGCAACTCGACCCCTGGAGTACCCAAACTGTGCACCCGGTGGAACTCTCTCGGCCCTAACGGCCGACTTCGACGTCTGGCCTGTGAGTGCGGCCAGCGTTCCTCCCATAAGGGTCAACACTGCAGCGCACGCGGCCACGACTTGCCAACGCTTGGCCCGGTCGAACGTTGCGCGTGAGCCGATCGTCGAGGAGCTCGCGCCGTCGACGTTTCCAATGCGTTCGTGTGCGAGCTCCAAAATCGTCGCGGCACCGTCATCTGGCACAGCAATGGCGGCGCCTGCCGCGCCGAGCCACGATTCGAAACGCGAGTTGTCTGTCGTGCGTTCGTCGCTCATGTCGTTGCTCCCAACATTTCTGCCGCGTAGCCCAACAGATTCGGATCGCTCGCGAGGCGACGTCGCGCCTCATGCAAACGTGATTTGACGGTTCCAGGACGACGTCGTATCGCCAACGCAATTTCGCGTTCAGAGAGGCCACTCCAATACCGCAATACCAGAGGAACACGCAACGCCTCCGGGAGGGATTTCAACGCGAACGCGACCGCGTCGGCCAAGACTGCATGTTCCGCGCTCGCCTCGGGACCGTCGGCAGGCGCAGCCATCGGCGACGTCTCATCGACGCGGTCGCGTTCACGGTTTCGGCGTGGAACCTCGCGCCGCATTTTGGAATAACACGCATTCACGAGCACGCGGTACATCCACGGTTCGCGCCCATCATCGGCTGGGAGCGATGCCCGGAATCTCCACGCCCGCAGGAATGCGTCTTGCACCGCCTCGCGCGCATCGTCTGGATTCCCGCAAATCATCGCGGCAGTTCGGTACGCCTTTGTGTAGCTACGTTCGAGCCAGTCGTTGAGTTCGTCGGTTTCCCCCGTCACATCCCTTTCGACGTGTCGCGACACGGATCGGTTCGCGAATTTCCGAAGAAATCTCGTTCACGCAAACGCCACAAATTCCTCGTTGCGCCACCATCCACATCCTGGCGACGGCCACAGCGGGCCGATGAGAAAACTGCCATCGTAGGAACACGCGTGCAATACAGCCCACGCATCAGCAGGATCGATGGGTGGTTGTGGGCACTCGCCCGTCGCGAGATGCAACGGCGAAATGGTCAAATGCCCGAGGAAGGTTGCGGCCGGCGCTGTTTCGGGATCATCGCCAGCAAAATGGAGTGCGGCGTGCCCAGCACAGTGGGCACCTGTCACTTCGGCGCGCACGCCAGGAGCAAGCTGCTGTTGATCCGTGAACGTATCGACCACGCCGGCATCGACAAGACAACGCCATGCCTCAAATGCGAGCGAACCGACCAGCGCCGCATCCGACGACAGGAACTGTGCCAACCCAACCTCGCTCACCACAATTCGCGCGTTCGGAAAGAACCGCGACCATGTTCGCTGTTCGTCGCGCCAGGCCGCCATACCAACGCCCTCGATGTGGGTCATCACTAAAGAATCAACCGATTCGCGGGGAAATCCTGCGTCGGCGCAACACTGCGCAATGGCGTGTTGCTGCGCCATTTCCGTCTCAGGGTCTGCACGCAACACCGCGTCGGCAGCCTGCACGGGATCGAACGCGATGCGCCCGTCGGCGGTATCAGCGAACCATATGGAGCCGCCGACCTTGACTTGTTCCCCGTCGACCCACAGTGGGTTGCGCCACTCGACTTCTGCATACTGGACAGGATCCAGCCCCATCACTTCCGAAGGGACCGAGATGTCGATATAGGAAACCCGCGTCAACGTCGTCGAGCCGACGTGGACAACCGTGTTGTGCATGCAGCCAGTCTCGCCGACTTGTGCCCCCGACGCCAACGAATTCGCTCAAGCCGCCGGCGAGTAGCCCATTTCAGAGAGTCGCCACCATCTTCCACGGCCGCTCGGCTTCCACGATCAGCGCGAGATCGAGGAGCCAGGCTTCGCGGTGGTGCGGAGCCAACACTTGCATGCCGTACGGAAGACCCCCGCGGGGCGAGACCCCAATCGGAATCGACACAGCGGGACTGCCGTAGATATTCGCGGGGATCGTCAAGGCGCCGTTGTTGCCAAGTTCGGTGCGGTTGCCATCAACCTCTTGCGGCATCGGGCCAGTCGCCCCAAAGGCAACATCAGGGTTCGTCGACGCGATCACGAAATCGCACTGGTCGAAGATTGCTGCCATCGTTTCGTTCATCGCGACTCGCTGGGCTTCGATGCGGCCCCGTGCTTTGACGTCGTAGATCTTGTGCGCCATCTTCAGACCGAAACCGATTTCAGGCGTGAGGTCGTCGGCGCAGTCGGGGTACCGATCACCGAGCTCCATGACGATTTCGGACATCCCTGCCATGGCCCACTCCCAGGAGAGTTCAGGAAGCTCCATTGGAACATCGACGATGCGGATGCCGGCATCGTTGGCGAGTTGCTCGCCATGTGTACGCACCGCGTCGGCGAGCTCCGGATGCACGACCGCGCGGCCAAGCCCTGGAACAATCGCCACACGTTTTCCGCGCAGCGATTCGCGGTATGAACCGAGTCCTGACTCCCAGCCATCGACGCGTGGGAGCGAATACGGATCGCGGGAGTCGTGACCGTTCGTCACATCGATCCAGCGCGCCGCGTCGCGCACCGAACGGGCGAGGCAGCCGGAAACTGCCGTGAGTGACGCCATGACCATCCGCGGCCCTTTCGGGATCCGGCCATAGGTGTGCTTCAGCCCGAGCAGGCCTGTAAATCCGGCTGGTATTCGAATCGATCCTCCACCATCCCCACCAGAAGCGATCGAACACAATCCCCCAGCGACCGCTGCCGCAGCCCCGCCAGATGATCCACCAGGAGTATGCGCGAGATTCCAAGGATTGCGGGTCGCGCCGTTGAGCTTGGTGTACGTGAGATTGATGCCGCCAAATTCAGAGGCAGTTGTGAGCCCAAACGGCACCATTCCGCCATCGTCGATCAAGCGGTCGATCATCGTCGATGTTGCGTCGGCGATGTGGTCTTTGAAGACAACGGAGGCTTCTGTTGCCGGCCAACCTTGTACGGGCGTCAGCTCCTTCACACCGAACGGAACTCCTCCGAATGGCTTTGAGATGTCGGCCTGTTCACACCATGCGTAGGCACGCTCAGCATCGACAAAACTGAATGCGTTCAGCTCTGATGCCTCGACGGCAGCCAACGACGCGCCAAGCTCCTCTTTCGGACTTCGTTCACCGCGTCGAAACGCTGCAACCAACGACGACGCATCACCGAGCCAAGGCGTACCGGACGAC
>JBBRPC010000045.1:0-20116 GCA_038228615.1 Acidimicrobiia bacterium
CCGGTGCGCGGTTGCTGGCGATTTCGATATTGGCGTCGTCAGGTTTGTGGTGCGGTGTGAGCGCTCGCGGTCGAGATGCGCGAGTTGCCGGATGGACCTTGGCGACCAACGATGTGATCAATTGGGTCGGTCAACACTCGGGTGCGCGCGTTTACGTGAACGCGCATCGTCGCTACGCGATGCTCGCGCAAGCCGCCGGTCGCGTTGCACTTGCACGAGCCGAGGCCGCTTCGGGCGAGGCTGAACGAGGACGTCAACACCGAATGTTGCATCACACGACGGTCGAGGTGCTGGAACGTCTTGCGACGGTTGCTGACCAGTCTGAATGCGTGGGAGTCGCGCGCAGCGAGGCCACGCGTCTGCGACACGCGCTTCGCGTCGGTGGACAGGATCGGACTCGGCTTGAACTCGGGTTGAGTCAGGTCGCTGAGACCGCTGCGGGTGTTGGGGTGCGTGTCGAACTTGTGGATGCAGACTTGGCTGGAGTTATTGATGCTGATTCGATTGTGGCGTTGTGCGACGCGCTCACGGTTGTGTTGAAAGCTGCACGACGTTTCGATGCGGTTGATCACGCCGTTGTGCGCGTCGTTGACAATGCCCCTTTTATGACGATCACGATCCGACATCACGGCCACGGTTTCGAGCCTTCGAGCCGATCAGAACACGAACAGGTACTCGAAATGCTTCGTGGGTTGTTGGAACCTGTCGGTGGGACGGCAGAGGTGTGGTCGGCCGTCGGCCGCGGGGTTCGTGTGACGTTGCATGTTCCGCTCGATGGCGACGCGGCCGTGCCAGTCGACAATCGGGGCGAAAATCACGGCGAGCATCACGGTGTCGACCAACCCAAGGCCGAACCACTCGCTGGTCGTGCGATCGCCGCGGCGTTGCTGTCGTATCGCGTATCGGGCCTCGCAACGGGACTTGCCGCGGTAGTAGCTGGACGTCGGCGCTTTCGTAGCCCGACGGCAGCCGCTGTGCAATTTGTCGGCACCGCAATTCCAACGGCTTGGACCGCACGGAGATTGTGGCGTCGAGGCGGTGACGACTCGCTGGGCTCGCGCGTCGACGCGGTGGTGACGATAGCGGCAGTGGTATTTGGTCGGCGCAACCTCGTCCGGAGCGACGCGTCGACGTATCTCAATTGGGCGCCGTGGGGTCTCGCCGCCCCCTCGGTGGCTTCGCAGGCAATGACATCCGCCGAACTGTCTGCTGGACAGATCGCGACGGCGATTGCGGTCGGTTCGGTCGGCAGCTCGGCGCTGAGCATCGAACCAGGACAATTCCGCGCGAACATGACCGCGATGACGGGCTTGTTCGTGGGGGGTCGTGTACTCGCGTCGCAGATTCGCGGCGGTTCGCGACGCATGCAGACGGCGCAGCGCACGGCTGTGCACGAAGGAGTGATGCTTGCCGCAGAGCGAGAACGATCACGACAACTTCGCCTCCTGCACGACAGCGCGCTACAGACGCTCGAATCAATCGGCCAGGACCGCGGAGGTGATGTTGTGTCGATACATGCTCTGGCTGTCGCAGAAGGCTCACGGTTGACCCGTGAACTCGCTGGAGTTGGAGAGATTCGGGAGTCGTTGAGCGATGCACTACGGCGCATCGCCAGCGTTCATACTGGGCCACAACGGCACGTCGATGTCGAGATTTCGGGAATCTGCGACCCGACCCAACCAGTTGCGTCGGCATTGTCCGAGGCATGCCATGAGGCGTTGACCAACGTCTTCAAACACGCTGGCACCGGTTTTGCATCGGTTCGGGTCGTGGCATTCGATGACGGGACACAAATCACTGTGGAAGACCACGGCAACGGTTTCGATACCAAACAACGCGTGGGCTTTGGGATCACGGAATCCATTCGACGCAGGCTCGAGGAAATCGGTGGTCGGACTGATATCCAAAGTGTTGAGGGTGTTGGCACACGCGTCCTGTTGTGGGGCCCAAATTGATTTCGATCGTGATTGTCGATGACCATCCCGTGTATCGCCAGGGTCTTGCGTTGGCGGTTGATGCGGCCGACGATTTGTTGCTCCTTGGTGAGGCGAGTTCGATTGAGATGTTCGACACGCTTGCGGCAACTCCAGACGTCGTGCTCCTCGACCTTCATCTTCCAGGAATTGAGGGAGCAGCCGGCGTCGCGCATGTGTGTGAGCGAGTGGGGCGAGTACTTGTGGTCTCGGCATCAGCGACACCCACGGATGTAGTCGCGGCGATTGCGGCAGGTGCAGCCGGATACCTCACCAAAGAGGCCGATGCGAGCGAGATCACACGAGCGGTTCGGATTGTCGCGAGTGGTGCTACCTACATTTCCCCGACACTCGCGTCGTATCTCCTTCGCTCCGATCAAACCGATCGTGGCTTCAGGCTGACACGACGCGAACGTGAAGTTCTTGGGTTGGTGGCCGCAGGCGAAACCGATCAGGACATTGCTGAGGCGTTGACAATCGCAATTACCACAGTGCATTCGCACCTAGATCGGATTCGCGACAAGACCGGGGCCCGCCGACGCGCGGAGCTTACGAATCTCGCGCATGAGCTTGGAATCGCCCCGGACGCTGGCGCGCCGCCACACCGCTAACATTCCCACGTGCGACGGCTATACCGATGGTTGGCGTCGCCGCATGCGGTCGGTGTCACGAGTCTGCTGCTCGTGTTCGGAGTGTCTCGGGTGCTGTACCAACACGCTGGTGTGCATTTCGATATTGCCCCTGTGGCGAAGAGCTGGCAGATTCTTCCTTCGCATCTCCTTCGCGACGAACTGCTACGAAGTCTTTGGTATTTGCACTCGCAGCCACCATTGATGAACCTCGTTGTTGGGGTCGCGATGCACAGCCCATGGGATCTCTCGACCACGCTGCACGGAGTGTTTCTCACAATGGGTGTCGCACTGACCGTTGTGCTCTATTTTCTTGCGCTTGAGTTGCGAGTGCCCCGAAGCGTTGCAACCGTGGGAGTTGGGTTGTTGATAGCGAGTCCGTCGCTCGTCCTCTATGAAAACTGGGTGTTTTCGACGTATCCGACGCTGTTGTTCCTCGCCCTTTCAACGCTCTATTTTGCTCGCTCCGCACGTCGACCAAATGCTGTCAATATGTCAGTGTTCGGATTGTCACTGGCAGGCCTCACGTTGACTCGTTCGACGTATCACGTCGCGGGCGCGTTTGTCGTTGTGTTCGTATTGTTTCGTCTCGTTGGTCGTGTGCGGAAACGTGCGTTTGTGGTCGCAGTCGTTCTTCCCGTCGTCGTCGTAGCCGGACTCCAGGTGAAGAACCTGGTGTTGTTTGGCCAACCTGCGATGAGTAGTTGGGCTGGGATGAACCTGGCTCACATGGTGTTGAGCAACAACGCAGTAGATGTGCGCCATGAAGTCGACGAGGGCAAACTTTCGCGCTACGCGACGATCAGTCCCTTTGGGACATTGGCCGTCTACGGAGTTCCGCCATCGCGCACCGGCGTGGCTGCGTTGGATATCCCCAACAAGGGGAACGATCCGAATCTCAACAACTTCGCATATCTCAAGATATCGAAGCAGTATTTCAAAGACTCTTTGCACTACATCGAGCGACACCCTGGTCGGTATCTTCAACTGGTCGATGCTTCGTTTCGCACGATGTTCACGTCGCCCGCCGACTATTCGTGGATTGATGTGAACCACCGAGCCATTTTCGATCTTGCGCAGCTGGAACACAAAGTCTTGGGCCAACGACAAGAGACCTACCCGATCGCCGAGCTCGATCCTGCGAGGTACGCACCGCAATCCGAAAACGTTGAGTGGGTTGTGGCGTTGGCGTATTTGGGGGTGATTGCCTGTGGTGTCATCCTCGTGATTGGTGCGCTCAAACGGCGGTCGCTGCACATGTCGAGTGCTCGACTCGCGGTCGCGTATGTGGCAATCACGGTCGCCTATGGCGTGTTCGCTTCGAACATGTTCGAACTCGGCGAAAACATGCGCTTTCGATTCGAAACTGATCCTGTTGTGGCAATCGCGAGCCTGGCTGTGCTCTGTGCGATCGCCCGACGTTTCCGGCAGGTGCGTCGGAAACGCATTGTAGGCGTGTCGTGAAGCGGCTCAGTCGTTACCGCTACCGGCTAGCGGCGATCGCCGGGACCGGGTTTGTATGGCGTGTCGTGTTCGTGTTGGTCTGGGGCCGGTCAACGCTTGTATTCGGCGACGGGCTCTTCTACCACGAACAAGCGTTGACAATCGCGAACGGATATGGCTACATCGAGCCGATTCGATTCGGGTATCTCCGCGGTGCGGTGGCGAGTGCAGTGCATCCGCCTCTGTTCTCGACGGTGCTCGGAGGCGCAACGCGGCTCGCCCAGGCAATCGGTATCACCGCGGCCGACGGCGTTCGCTTTCATCAGTTGTGTTGTGCGGTCATAAGCACGTGTGCGGTGGTCGCGGTCGCCTGTGCAGCGCGCCGCATCGCTGGTGACCGAGCAGGATTGTTCGCAGCGCTGATTGGCTGCGCTCTCCCCGCATTTTGGGCGAACGACGCAGTCGTGATGTCCGAGTCGCTTGTTGCACTCGTCGTTGCGTTGGTGATTTTGCAGGTGTTGAGGTATCGCGATCATCGGTCGTTCGCGAATATTGTGCTGCTCGGTGTGGCGTGTGGTGCGGCGGCACTCACGCGTTCCGAACTCTTACTTTTCGCTCCTGTGCTTGGGGTGCCGCTGATGTTGCGGGACCCGTTGCCTGATCGGTCGAGTTGGCAGCGCGCGACGCGTCGCGTCGTGCTCTTGGGTGCAACGGTCGCACTGGTGTTGATGCCATGGGTGATTCGCAACGAGCGCGCGTTTGCGAAATCTGTGGCGTTGTCAACCAACATCGGTTCGATGATCGCCGGCGCGAATTGTGCACAAACATATTCTGGGCCTCTCCTGGGATCATGGACGATTGGTTGTCAGGGCGTAGAACCGCAAGGAGATGAGTCGGTCGCATCGAAGGCATTTCTGGAGCGCGGGCTCGACTATGCGCGTGCGCACAAAAGCCGTATACCGATCGTTGCGTTGGCGCGAGTCGGCCGAACGTTTGAAGTATTTCGCCCGTTGGACGATCGGAACGACGACGGTCGTAGTCCTTGGGTCGAGTGGGTGAATGTCGGCAGTTTTTTTCCGTTGCAGGTCCTCGCCATCTTCGGGATAGTTAAGTTGCGTCGGGCGCGAATGGCCGTTTGGCCATTTGTGGAGATCTTTGGGATCGTGTTGTTCGCGAGCATGCTGGGTTACGGTGTGACGCGCTTCAGGGTCCCGTGGGATGTGGCCGCCGTCATTCTCGGCGGGACGGTTTTCGGAACCGCGATGGCGGCGAACGATGGCTGACATAATGGTGAGCGTGCGACTACTGAAATCGCCGATCATGAGTTTTGTCGTGCTCGCGCTGGCGATTGGCCTCGGGGCGGCATTGCTGAGTCCTGCGTTCACCGATTGAGACCAAGGTGGATACGACGAGGCCTCGCATTTTCTGCGAGCTTGGCAGATTTCCGATGGTCAAATGTTCAGCTCTCCCGGGCTCGGCGCGCACGGGGAGCATTCCTATGGCGGTCAGATACCGACCAAGCTGGTCAACGACATTGTGCAGTTGAAGTATTCGAGCGAAGGGACCCCAGGCGAGGCAGCTCGGGCATTCAAGTACCTCGCCGACCCAGCACCCACCGGCGCGCACGCGTTCGTGAGGTTTCCCGCTACGGCGTCGTACTCGCCAGTGTTGTATCCCGCGGTGGCCGTCGGGATTCGAATCGGACGATGGTTGCACCTTTCAACACTGGCGACCTTGTGGCTGGCTCGCATCGCAGGTCTGTGTTTGTACGTCGCTATCGCGGCTCGCGCTATCTATCACTTGCAAGCTCGCGGATGGCTGATGGCAACGGTTGCGGTGAGTCCGCTCTGTGTGTTGCAAGCAGCGACGATTTCGGCAGATGGTGTGACCAACGCGCTTGTGCTCCTTGCAATCGCGTTGGCGTTTCAGCTGATCTCGACGAAGACTGAGCCACCGTCACGAGGGATGGTCGTCGAGGCGATCGCGATTGCAGTTGCGCTCGGCCTCGCGAAACCACCGTATGTCTTGTTGTTGCTCTTGTTCATTCCGGTGGCGGTCTCTCGGGATGCCGCGCGTCGATTGGGTATCGCGGTGATTGGCTCCGGGTTCGCAGCGTCGTTGGCCTGGAATCTGTACGCGCAAGGTCTGTACAGCCCTGGCGGCGTGACGCCGCAGGTCAATACCCGTCGTCAGTTGAAGTTCGTCGCAGGACACCCATTGAAGTTCCTGAGTGCGATCGTCTCAACGTTGCGGCATTCTGGTGGTCGGATCGCACACGAAGTGTTGATTCCGACCCCCGCATGGAATCCGCCGTTCGTGTTCCTATTGGGTACGACGGGTCTCGTGATCGTGGGGCTGGTGCTGTCGACCGGCCGGTTGGCCAACGTCTTCGCGGCCTGCCGTCGGCCGTTTGTACTCACGACAATGGTAATCGGCGGACTCATTGCCGGCGCTGTGTTTCTGCTTGCCTACGTTG
The DNA here is from genome assembly GCA_038228615.1 of Acidimicrobiia bacterium. Lineage (GTDB taxonomy): Bacteria > Actinomycetota > Acidimicrobiia > IMCC26256 > PALSA-610 > F1-120-MAGs023. The sequence continues at coordinate 6,522 of JBBRPC010000045.1, forward strand.
GCTGGAATCCTGTTGGCGCCTCGCAAATCGCCGAATTTCAGGGTCGATATCTGTTTCCCTGTTTGGCATTGATTGTGATCGCGCTCGGACGAGGAGCGATTCGACCGTACGTTCGCGGAGCGGTACCGCTGTATCTCATGTCGGCTGCAACAACCGTCGGCGTCGTCGGGCTTTCCATCCACTTTTACTAAATCAGTTACTGCCGGTTGCTATTTGTCCCCGAGCGCAGCTTTGATCCTGGCGTTCGTGTCGGCATCGAGATTCGCGTACACGAGTTCCGCGCCAGTGAACCGAGCGGCTTCGTCGATGAGGGCTCCGCGGTCGAGTTCGGTCACGAGCAACACCAGGGTTGCAGTGCCGGGTTTCACGGATTCACGGAACCACTTCACCCACTCATCCGAAATACCGAGATCCACGATGTGCGCGGCGACTGCCCCGACACCAGCTCCGATCGCCGCGCCTGCGGCCCAGCCGACCGGACCGCCGAGCATCAAGCCAAACAGGCCAGCCCACATTCCTCCTGAGACGGCTGCCCGCCCAGGTTGGGGATCGATGGTCTCGTGCACAACCGTGTTGCCTTCGCTGTCTTTGATGACGGTCACTGCGTCTTTCAACACGAGGTGGCCCTGGGCGGCGAGTCCTGTCGCGGCAGTGAGGAACTCCTGCGCGCGAAATGGGGTCTCGAAGGAGATTCCAACAAGCGTCTGCGGAGCGTGATCTTCGTGGTGGAACATGGGTTGACTCATTTCTGGACTGATGGCCCACGGGTGTCGCAAATCGGCTTCGGATGTCGTCCAAGCATGTTCGCGCGCTGGATCGAGGGATAAGAAACTCGTCGGTCGTTAGCATGCGCGGGTGCTGACCGACCGCGTCGTCCTCGTGAGCGGTGATGCGCCCCATGTGATGCGCGATCTTGGCGCCGGTCTGAGCACCCTCGGTGCGAATGGGATCGTTGGGGAACTTCCCGCCGGAATCGGTCTCGACGCGCTTGTTCATGTGGTGGTCGGCGCCGGCGTGACGCAAATGTTCGACGCCATAGCTGAAATCGCATGGGAAGTGACCGCAGAACAACCGCTCGCCCGCGCGCTCCTTGCTGGCGTCGACGCGTTTGAAAAGTTCGAGGGACGCGGTGGGAGTATCGTGTTCGTCACTTCGGCTGACGCGCTGGTAGGGGCCAGCGGGAATGTCGCGATGGCAACCGTCTCCGAAGGTGTTCGCGCACTTGCGAAGTCCATGGCGCGGCAATGGGGATCGTTCGGCGTGAGAGTCAATTGTGTCGCGATCGGGGGAGCGAGTTTGGAAAAGCTGGCATTGGGTCGACCGCCTTCGATTGCAGGCGACGTGGCGCCGGTTGTCGCGCTGCTGGTGGATGATGCAGCGCACTTTGTGACAGGCCAGACGATTGTTGTTGATGGCGGTGTGGTGATGCAGCCGTGAGCGGAATTCTTGCAGGCAAAGGCGTGGTAGTCACCGGTGCGGGCGGGGGACTGGGTCGAGGAATCGCACTTGCATGTGCCAGTGAGGGTGCATTCGTTGTGGTCGCGACACCGCGTGACAACGGTGCCGAGACGGTGTCGTTGCTTCGTGCAGCTGGCGGCTCGGGAAGCTGGTCGGCCTGTGACGTGACGGTGCGCGGCGACGTCGACACCGCGATCGCTGCCTGTGTCGGTGCTGCAGGTGGGCTCGACGCGATGGTCCACAACGCGACGAGTCGGCGATCGAGCGAACCAGCGCGAGTAGAGCATGTTGACTCGGAGTTGATCGACGAGCACGTCAGCGTTTCGCTGCGTGGCGCGTTTCATTGCGCGCAAGCAGCACTCCCGCATCTTGAGGCACGCTCGGGCCACTTTGTGTTGATGACCTCGCCGGCAGCGATGGAAGGGAGTCAAACTCTGCCGTGTTACGGCATGGTGAAAGGCGCGTTGCGCGGTTTCGCGAAAAGCCTGGCTCGCGAGTGGGGTCCGCTCGGTATCAACGTCAACCTTGTGTCGCCACTGGCGCAAACGCCGGCGCTCGAAAATGCGTTTCGGGAAGATCCTGAGCTCGAGCCGCGCCTTGCTCGTCGGATTCCGATGGGTTATTACGGCGATCCCACAACCGATATCGGACCGGCGGTGGTGTTCCTACTGAGCAGTAGCGCTCGATATGTCACCGGACAGACGTTGGTTGTCGATGGCGGCCGTTTCATGGGACTGTAGGAACATGACCCATCGAGTCACCCGATGAGCGACAGCGCATTTGCTGCAGGATCAGTTTCGTTGCGGATCTATCCACACCTTGATCTCCCCGCGCCGGCGATTGTTGAGGAGCTGCGTGTACAGGCGGCGATCGCAGCCGAATCCGGATTTGATGGAGTGATGACGAGCGAACATCATGGTGGTTTTGCCGGATACCTCCCCAACCCATTGCAGGTTGCGGGATGGTTGCTCGATGTGATGGCGAGGGGCTGGGCTGCGGCGTGTCCGCTCTTGCTGCCGGTCCGTCCCGCGGCACTTGTGGCGGAGGAAGTTGCTTGGCTCGCCGCGCGCTTCCCTGGTCGTGTCGGAATCGGCGTCGCGGCTGGTGCGTTACCTGGCGATTTTGATGTATTGGATTCGACCATGCACGACCTCACCGCACGTTTTGCGAGCGGACTCGCAACGCTGACTTCGTTGCTCCGCGGCGAACATCTTGGAATTCTCGACGGTGATCCAGCGCTTGCTGCGTGCGCGTTGCATCCCGTTCCAGTGTTGAGTGCCGCATCGAGCAAGGTGGCTGTCCGACGCGCGGCTGCCTGCGGAGCTGGAGTGCTGTTCGATTCGCTGACGACGCCGCACCGTTGTCGGGAACTATCTGATGCATTTCGGAGTGCCGGAGGGAACCAACCGGTCGTGCTCGTTCGCCGTGTCTGGGCAGGCGCTCCTCCGATCCGGAGCGTGGATGCGCAACTCGACGTGTACCGAAGCTACGCACCGGTAATTGCACCGCAGCACTGGGGGAGCGATGAGATGATCTCGAGTGACGACACCTCGACGATTGTCGACGCGCTGGTTGGGGTCGCGAGGCGTGCTGGAGCTGATGCGCTGAATTTACGTGTGCACGTGCCGGGTGTTTCGCCCACGGCGGCGCGCGAGCAGATCAGCGAGCTCGGCACACGTGTCGTTGGCCCCGTTCGCGACGCCCTGATTGCCATCGCGAAACATCGCGCGTAGTCGCGTTCGGAAATAGATACTGGTTGGTAACACGTGGTCGGCGCGCGGATCTTCCTACTGTGCGTAACTCCTGGCGTGTTCCCGAGTCGAACCAGTGGAGCCGACGTGTAAAGGACTGTTCGAGACTATGGGTATCGCTCACGAGTATTGCGGTGAAACGACCAGCATGGCGGAACGTCTTATTGTTGCGCCGTCGATTGGATTATTTCGCCTGACGTCGGTCGCGTTTCTCGGCGCGTTCGTCGATGAGGGTCAATGCATCGGCGTCGTCGAAAGCACCGGATCGGCGCGAGATATTCGCAGTGCGTTCTCGGGGCGTTTGATGGGAGTGCTGGCACGCGACGGTGAACGCGTGCGATCGGGCCAGCCAATCGCTTGGATCTGCGCCTGATGACGACAGCATGACCGAGTCGGCATTGTCGGTGGGGATCGCTGCGTTTGCCGATTCGGCTGTGAAGGCCACAATCCGGATCTTGGATGAGCGCAGAGTGATGTGGCTCGAGATTGCGGGTGGCAAACATCATGGGGCGATCACCTTGCAAGGCGGAGAGGTTGGACATCGCGCCATTCGTCTTGCGATCTCACAAGGGATACCAATCGTTGTCGTGATTGACTCTGGCGGCGCGGATGTCAATGAAGGTGTCAGTGCATTGCATGGCTGGGGAATGATGGCGCGTGCACTCGTTGCCGCATCTGGAGTGGTGCCGTCGATCTTCGTCGTGACGGGAGCGTGTGTTTCTGGACCGGCGCTGTTGTTGGGACTCGCTGATGTTGTGCTGATGACAAGTGACGCGTTTTCGTATGTGAGCGGCCCGCGAGATGTTGCCAAGATTACGGGAATGAGCGTGACTCGAATGGAACTCGGTGGAAGCGGCGTACACGCATCCATGTCGGGAGTTGCATCGATCGTGGTTGGTGACGACGATTCAATCGAGGCGGTTGTCGCGACTGCACTGAGCTACCTGCCGTCGAATGCACTCGATGACCCACCGTCCTTGGAGTACTTGGATGACGCTTCGCGATGTTGCGAACTCGCAGCCGCCGCAGTTCCGCATTCGATGTCGTCCGGATACGACGTGCGGCTTGTTCTCGAGGATGTGTTCGACTCCGCATCGTTTTTCGAGCTGCGTTCACACTATGCACCCAATATGGTCACGGGCTTCGCTCGTCTCGGTGGTCGCAGCGTCGGTGTTGTGGCGAATCAGCCCAGTTGGCGGGCCGGCACGCTGGATATCGAAGCGTCTCAAAAAGGTGCACGGTTCGTTGCGTGGTGCGACGCGTTCAATATTCCCCTTGTGACATTCGTTGATACGCCCGGCTTCGAACCAGGACGCGATCTTGAGTGGCGGGGCATGATTCGTCATGGCGCCCAGCTCGTACACGCCTATTGCGAAGCGACCGTTCCGAGGATCTGCGTGGTGCTTCGCAAGGCGTATGGCGGCGCGTACATCGTGATGGATTCACGTGGGATCGGGAATGATGTTTGTGTCGCGTGGCCCGAGGCAGAAATCGCGGTCATGGGCACCGACGCGGCGCTGCAGATCCTTGGAAGTAAGGGTCTCACTGCAGGTGAATACGAAGCCCGTGTTCTGAACCCGTGGGAGGCCGCAGCACACGGGTTGATCGACGATGTCATAGCGCCAGAACACACGCGCGGCGTCTTGTGCAACGCACTGGAGACACTCATCATGAAACGAATCAAACCTGTGGCTCGGCGCCACAGCAATTCGCCGCTGTGAACGGCTATCCGCCGCACGACGTCATCTCGATCTCCGTTCAATTGACCATGCGAAGTCGCTAGTGGCGCGGTAGCGACAATATGTACCGGTGCTGACATGCGTTTCGAAGTGGCTGCCAAGCTCGGGAAGGGCAGCGTCGATGCGCCGGATTGCATCACGTATTCGTGCGGTGACAGCCTTGCGAGCGCGTTCGGCAGCGACATTGGAGAAATTCCGTGACGTTCGTCCGGTGCGTTGCAACCTTCGCAGTTCGTCGATGAGGGCGTCGCGTTCGTGTTCGACACGTTCGAGTCGCAGGAAGTCACCTGAAATAGTCGCGACCTGTGTGGCCTCATCCAGTTCAGCAATTCGCTGGCGGTACGCATCGAGCGCTTGGCGGTCGATGACAACGTCGCTGCGTTCCTGGAGTTGTATGTCTCCCATGAGTGTGAGCACGTGCACCTCGACACCCGGCCGTTCGAGGAGTGTCGCGAGATCGGTGAGGCCCTTCGAATTCGCGAGTGTTACTACCTTCTCTCGGAGCCGAACCTCGACCGAGTGTTCATCGAAGATCAACGCGGCATTTGTTTGCGCGACAACCGACTGCGTGACGCTGTGGTCGCGGTGTAGTGAGGTGAGCCAGCCGTTTGTGCCGAGCCTTTCGTAGATTGCAACTGCGCGTTCGTAGAAATATTTTGCGGCTAACTCGTCACCAGTAGCTTTCGCGAGTAACGACGCAGTGTGAGCATGACTTCCCGCAAAGGCGATGACGGCGCCATTCACTCCGCACGAGTTGGCCAATTTCTTGTATTCGCCGAGCAGGTCTGCCGTGAGCGCGGCGTCGTTCGTGGCGATGGCCCCGACGCTCAACTCTCGCAGAAACACCGATCGCAGGTATGAATCGTCGGCTCGCCATGTCCCGAGATCGCAGACCGCGGCGATGTGGTGGCGTGCCTGTGCAATGTCGCCAGCGCGAGCGCAGAAACCTGCGGCGATCGCGTGAGCATGAATTGGCGCGCCAGTCCAGTGTGAAACTGCCGAATCGGCGAACCTCAGCAGTTCTGTCGGGTCGCTTTCGGCTCGTACGAGCTCGATGCTTTGCGACATAAACACATTTCCGGTGTCGGGCTCACCGATGTGTGCACCGAGCGTTGCCGCCTGCTGGATGCGGTCCCGTGCTTCATACAGATTGTCGTCGATGAGCGCAAGACACGCTCGTCGAGTTTCGATTGTGTACCGATGCCGTGGTTGTGCGAGTTCCTCGAGTGTTGCGATGCAATCATCGAGAACGCTGCGGAACGCGACGGAGCCCTGCTCGAGCAGTGCATTCGCGAGGAGAAGATAGCCCTGAGCTTGCCGCTCGCGATCGCCCAATTTCGTAGCGACTTCGACGATTTCGTACGCGAGGTCGGCGCGTTCCTGGGATCGGCCAGGAGTCCAGAGCACGTCGTGGCGCGCGAGGAGGCAACTTGCAAGGGCAGCCGCGTCGCCTGCCGCGCGTCCGAGATGCAACGCTCGTTCGCTGAGCGGTATGGCTCTGGCGCGGTCTGCGGAGATGGAGTGCTGAAGTTCGCGGGTGAGCGCAGCGGTGAGTTTTGCTTCGAGGATGTTGTCGATCCCGTGCCGATTCGCGAGAACAGATTCAAGGTCGGCGATCATGTCATCGCGGCGCATTGAAAACCGCGCGCCAAGCGCGACCGTCGCGAGTACGACTTCGGCGAGGCAAGCGTTATCCGATGCCTGCGTCGCGATGCCGTGTGCATGAAGCAACAGCCCGCGTGCATCGATGGTCTCGCCAGACCGAGCCAGCATGTCAGCTTCCACGATGAGAAGTTCGATCTTGCGTGTGGTCGGTATTTCGTGGCCGGCCTCGCTCAACGCGCTTCGCAGACGTTGAAGATTGGTCGCCGCATCACCAAATGCGAGTGATCTTGCGTCTTCGAACGCGGCCGCCAACGACCATTTCACGGCAGGTTCAGGTTGGGTTGCAGGCAGCGCTTTCGTGTAGTGCATGGCGATTTCTGCCACAGTGATGTCACGCCAGCGCATCCTCCGCTGTTCCATCGCGCGCGCGACCGAGGCATGTATCTCAGCGCGGTCCGTCGTACTGAGCCGACTCAAGATCGTTTCGCGGATGAGATCATGCGCGAAACTTGTTGCGGCATTGTCGTGGGTGAGAAAACCTGTGTCGATGGCGGGTTGGAGGGCTCCGCGCACGTCGGAAGTGCTGGTGTCAAGAGCTTGTGCGACGACATCAAAGGCGACTTGTTTCGCACATACTGCGGCGACTGTGAGGACCTTCATTGTCGGCAACGGAAGGTGATCGAGTCGACGTAGGAGGACCTCGCGTATGGCGACCGGTACGACCTCGCCGAGTGATGAGGTGCCAATCGTCAGCGCCAGTTGGCGAGCGAAGAATGGATTGCCGCCGCTGCGGTGATAGATCGAATCCGCGATTTGGTGCAGCGCTTCACTCCCGACAACTTGCGAGACCAAGGCCGTCACGCCCGCGGCATCGAGCCCCTCGACTTCCACGTGTTCGACGCTTGTCGCCATCCGACGGAAGGTCTCCACCGAAGCCGGAGTCGTTTCGTCGGGGCGCACAAGACCGACGAGAAGGAGCGGGGCGGCATGTGGAGATCGTGCGAAGAACTCGAACAGCGCGAGCGACGACTCGTCGGCCCATTGCAAATCGTCTAAGACGATGGCGAGCGGCGTTCGAGTTGCGATGGCACACAGCCAGCGGTCGGTTGCATCGAAGAGTAACAACCGATCGCGTTCCGTTGCGTCGGTTGCGTTGCCTGTCGTATCCCGATGATCGAGGTCGGGAAGTAGGGCTGAGAGCTGAACGGCATCATCTGCCGCAGCGGCGAGTAATGGATCGCGCCCAATGGTTCGCTCGAGCGCGATCAACGCTTGGGTCCATGGCCAATATGCAGGTGCTCCGCCTCGTTCGACGCACGTTCCCCATACGACGGGAACTGCAATGTTGTGGCCCTCATCGTCTTCGTAGGTTCGTAGGCACCGCTGTACCAGCGACGTCTTGCCGATCCCCGCAGGACCCCGCACAACAGCTACGACGCGGTTCCCGCCTTGAGAGCTCGCGATGAGCGCGTTGAACCGTTCGATCAGCAGGTCGCGGCCGACGAGGGCATCTTCCACCGGGTGCGTCACCCGAATAGTTGTAGCCGACATCACCACCGATTGCACGTGGCGAATCGCTAGGTGCAATCTGGCAATTCGAGCACCCCATCTGGCGCCATGGAGGCAACAACTTCCGCTATCAAGGAGCAACTAGTGAGCTTTGATCCTGTCGAGTACAAGCGCAATACACGCCAACAATGGGAGGAGGCCGCCGACGCCTGGAACCGTTGGGGTCCACTGCTTGAGGCGTGGCTCGGTGAGGCCACGCAACGGATGCTCGATGCCGCGTTCGTAGGCCCAGGCTCGGCTGTGCTGGATGTCGCTGCCGGCGCCGGAGGACAAACGATCGCTGCTGCTCGCCGAGTCGGTCCGAGCGGTCGCGTGGTGGCGACCGATATATCGCCGACCATCCTCTCATTCACCGCGAAGGCCGCAGCCGAAGCGGGACTTGCGAACATCGAGACAATAGAAGCCGACGGGGAACTTCTCGAAGGACCGACAGACGGCATCTTTGATGCCGTTATCTCGCGACTCGGTTTGATCTATCTTCCCGACCAAGCCACGAGCTTGTCGCGACAACGCGCCTTGTTACGCGAGGGCGGTCGTGTCAGTGCAATTGTGTATTCGACGGCTGACCGAAACGAGTTCTTCTCGATTCCCGTCTCCATTATTCGTTCACATGCGCAGCTCCCGGCGCCCGCTCCTGGTCAGCCGGGTCCGTTCAGTCTTGGCCAACCTGGCGTACTCGAACGCGCGCTTGTTGATGGCGGGTTTCGCGACGTCACGGTCGAGTCAGTCGTCGCGTCTGTGCAGTTGCCGACCGCATCGGAGTGCGTGCGATTCGAACGCGAGTCATTCGGTGCCTTACATCAGATGCTCTCCGGTGTCGCGCCCGAGGAACGCTCCGCTGTGTGGGCGGAGATTGCGGTCGCACTTGAACGCTTCGAAGGCGACACAGGGTTCGTTGGCCCGTGTGAGCTCCTCGTGGGGTCCGGCACCCGATGATCGGTGATCGATGTGTCACCGTCGCCGCCTCACAGACAACGCCAGTTTGGCTCGACCGTGACGCGACCGTCGCAGTTATCGAACGCGATGTCAACCGAGCGGCGGCGGCGGGTGCTCGCCTCGTCGTGTTCCCGGAGGCGATCCTTCCCGGATATCCGGATTGGGTGTGGCGGCGACCTGCATGGTCTGACGCTGAATTCTATGCGCGACTCTACGACCAAGCCGTTGTTGTGCCGGGGCCGACGACCGCCCAACTTGGAGCCATTGCGTCCGACGCAAATATGTGGATTGCCATTGGCATTACCGAGCGAGTCGCGTCGGGGACGCTCTACAACTCACTGCTCTACATCGGACCCGACGGAGCAATAGCGGGATTGCACCGCAAGCTCATCCCAACCGGAGGTGAACGAACGGTGTGGGGCAACGGGAACGGACCTTCATTCGCAGTTGTCGATATGGGGTTTGCGCGTGTTGGCGGCCTGATCTGTTGGGAGAACCTCATGCCGCTGGCGCGCGCCGCGATCTACGAACAGGGAGTCGACATTTTCCTTGCACCGACTTGGGATAACAGTCCTGCTTGGCCGGCGACTCTCCAGCACATTGCACGAGAGGGGCGCGTATTCGTAATCGGGACGAATACGTGTATGCACGCGGGCGATGTGCGACACGGCTTCCCGACAGCATTTCCCTCGGCCGACGACATCTATCAAGATGCACACGACTGGTGTTCGAAAGGCAACACATCGCTCGTCAGCCCGGAAGGTTCGTTCATCGACGGGCCATTGATTGGCGAAGCTGGCTTGCTCATCGCGACGTTTGATCTTGACAGCCTCCGAGCGGCGCGCCGCGAGTTCGACCCGGTCGGGCACTATTCACGGCCCGACATATTGCGCTTGGACAGCAGAGGCGACCTCGGCGTCAGGCGCTTGCGCTGAAGGCTGTGCCGAGTCCGGTGAGGAGCTGTTGCCACTCCTCGGGGGTGGAGGAAGGCATCGGCGTTCTCAAACTCAACGCTTCGATCAGTTCCAGTGCGTCGCCGCGAAGGATTGGATCAGACGGATGCACGATTCCTTCGCTGACCGTGACGCAGGAATCCACGACGACAGTAAATGTCAGCGCCGGACTTGTTGCATCGACGGCGAACGAACCCTGCACTGTGTTGGGGAATCCGAGTGCAAGTGCTGGCGATACGGCCGCGGCGTAAATCAAGCACCATTGGAGTTCGTCGGCCTCGACGGATTGTGTACGGTTGAGTGGCAACAGAATGTCGCGTTCGTGGATCCAAGCGTCCCACAGTGCGTGTTGCGCCATCAGCCGAACCGGCACGTGTCCGACAGGAGATTCAGCAGTTGCTGTCCATGAATTGATCGGCAGTGCATCGAGCACGTTCAGCAGTCGATCTGTCGACGTCACGTAGCTCTCAAGTATCTCTCGGTGCTCGAGACTTCGCAGAGGTTCAATCAACTGATTGGGCGTCGCGGCAGGGTCGAAGAACGATTCAAGAAAGCGCGTCGGTGTGCCAGCCGTACCAGCTTCTGCAGAGACACGCCAGAAGTCGTTGACGCCGACAAGGTGCGCGACGACGTCGTGCACCGTCCAGCCGGAGCATCGACTGGGCATGTCCCATTCTGCGTCGTTGAGTTCGGCGAGCGAGTCGGCGAGTCGGCGACGTTGCCGCGATAGCGGCACGAGTTGGTCGTCAGCGGGACCAAAAATGTGCAACGGCGACGTACTTCCGTATCGAGGTGAAATCAGCATTTCGGCATCGTACCGGGGTCATAGAGCGCGAATGCCGTTTAAGCTCGACACCATCGAACCGCCGCGTTGTTACAGTCGGAGCGATGGGTGCTGACGCTGGCGACGAACAGACGACGCTGGTGAGGCTGTCGAGACGCAGGTCGTTGCTATTTGGGAGTGGTGCGCTCGCACTCGTCCAACTCTTTCATCTGGTCGATGAGTTGCGATACGACCGCAGTGCCACGTTCCCAGGTGTCTTGTTCAATCCGCTTGGTTTGCTGGGAGTTGGTGTTGCGGCAGTGGGGTGCATCGCCGTCGCCGCGCGTGCTCGTCACGCGCGGCGCCTTGTTCGATTCGCCGGGTACGCGGTGTGTATCGGCTTTCTGTTTCGCCATGCAATCCCGTTTCACCTCGGTATTGCAAACAATCCCTACTGGACGCATCACGGCATGGGTGCTGACTTCATCCGATGGACCACGGTGATTGTGATTGTTGGGTTGAGCGCCTGGCTTGCCCGAGTGGCTTCGCCTCGAACGGTTGCCGCGGCCCACGCGTCGTCGTTGCAGCGATTGCGTGAGTTTTTGCGCGACCGGATCGCGCTCCTGCGGTTGCTTGGGGCGATTCCGAGCCGTGCGCTCGTGGCCCTCACCGTGTCCATGCTGATTACTTCGTTGATTCCTGCTGCCGCAGCGCTCGCCGTTGCGTGGCTCGTCGCCCGTGCCATTCATGCGTCACGCCATCAGACAGGCCTTGGCGAAACGATTTGGCCACTCGTTGTTGTAGGTTCGTTGCTGACATTCGATCAGGTCACACAGTCGATGATCAAACCCTTTCGAGACTGGACGGCCGCTCGAGTCAACGGAGCGATCCGACGACGCGTACGCGGCGCGGTTTCGATTCGACCGGGCGTAGATCATCTTGAACTGCAAACGGTGCGCGATGCGGCAACTATGCCCATCGACAACGCCTATCTCTTCAATCTCGGGGCTGGCGCTGAAGGTCAACTCTGGTTACTGACCAGATTCGTAGGCGCGATAGCGGCAGCGCTGGTGGTTGCTCGCTATTCAATCGTGGCTGCGATTACTGCCTTTGCATTTGTCGCTTGGCAACGCGCTGTGTTGCGGCGTCACTACGCCAAGGCAATTGCGGGCGCGATGACGAGCACAATTAATGATGGTCGTGCCGCGAGCTATTGGTCGGAAGTGCTCGGAACGGCTAGTGGAGCTAAAGAACTGCGCCTCTTCGGTTTCCAAAACTGGGCGCTCACGGCGTTCTCCGAACACGGCCAAGTTCCAGTGAACGAATTGGCGAGGGTGTTACTCGGTGCCTATTCGCTGCATTGGACGGTCTTCGCGTTGAACGCGTGCAGCGGATTCTTTCCGATGTTGCTGCTCGCCCAGCGCGCCGTCGACGGTGCGATGACTGCAGCCCAATTGACCGCTGCGCTTGGCGGCGTCGTTGCGATTGCGCGTGTGCTGTCAGCGATGGGGTGGGAAGCGTTCTCCATTGAGGCTTCGACACCGCAACTTGCGGCGCTTGAGCGTCTCGATCGATTTCACACCGAGGAAGCAGCGGCTGCGCCGAAGCGCACTGTGCAGGTCGTGGGTGTGTCGGCCCCGACAATCCAATTTGAGAGCGTGAGCTTCTCCTATCCAGGAACCGATCGAGCGATCTTCACTGGTCTTGATTTGGCGCTGCAGCCAGGGCAATCGATCGCCATCGTCGGCGAGAATGGTGCAGGTAAGACGACGTTGCTCAAGTTGCTTGCTGGCTTTTACCGCCCAACGAGCGGCCGAATTCTCGTCGATGGTCTTGATCTCAGCACTCTTGACCCGGCAGCCTGGCGTCGACGCCTTTCTGTGATCTTCCAAGAATTCGTTCACTTCGAACTCACCGCATTCGAAAACGTTGCTCTTGCAAACCCCGCACATCCAGATGCGCGTGGTCACGCACAAGCAGCGGCGTTCGCGTCGGGTGCCGGACAAATCGTGGCGGATCTGCCCAACGGTTGGGACACAATTTTGTCTCGGTCGTATCGCGGTGGCGTCGAGCTCTCCGGCGGTCAGTGGCAGCGGATTGCCCTCGCTCGAGCGTTGTATGGAGCGCGTATTGGCGCGCAAGTGCTCATACTCGACGAACCAACGGCCAGCCTCGACGTTCGGGCTGAAGTCGAGCTCTTCGACCAACTCATCACCCATGCAGAAGGACGGACCGCGATCGTGGTGTCGCATCGATTTTCGACGGTTCGGCGCGCCGATCGAATCATCGTCCTCGCGGACGGCAACGTCATCGAGGACGGTTCGCATACGTCGTTACTGCGACGTGATGGCGAATATGCACGTCTGTATAACCTGCAGGCGCAACGCTTTCGCGACGACGAGTCTGCGACGTCAGCGTCCTCTTCGTCTTCTGAGCCTGGCCTGTGAGCGCGATCACGATTCCGGTCGCTTCGATGCGGCGACGCGTCGGGTTGCTGGTGCGCGTCGTGCGCCAGGCCAAGGCGAAGCTGGCTGCGGTAATTCTCTCGACCTTGATACTGAGTTCGCTCGCTGGCGCCATGCAGAGCTTCGCGATGAAGAAGATCGTCGATGCGGCGAGCGAACGCGACTGGACTGTGGCTGCGGTTGCGGCGGTCATCGTTGGAGTCGCTGCTGGCCTGCTCGGCTCAGCCGGACGAGCGATGAGTGATACCGAACAGGTTGTGACCAACCAGGTTGGGTTGCTGATAGATCGCAACACGCTCGAGCTCACCTCGGACATTCCTGGTATCGAGCATTTGGAACGTCCCGAATATCTCGAC
>JBBRPC010000046.1:0-19969 GCA_038228615.1 Acidimicrobiia bacterium
CACCTTCGACGTGCCGTTGTTCCTCGACAATGGTGGGGTTCCCGGCTCGCGGTTTTCGTACGGACCAAACGGACTCCCCCAACAGACCGGGATCTACAAGGCTGGGTATATCTGCAACATTCCAGCTTCGGCGATGACCACGCCGGCGCGCGCTGGCGTGTATGGCCACGGGTTGCTTGGCAGCAACGATGAGGTCAATGCCGGGAATGTGCGAGCGATGAGCGCCGAACACAATTTCGTGTTTTGTGCAACGAAGTGGCTTGGCCTGAGCGATGAAGATGTGGGTAATGCGATCACCACGCTGTCGGATATCTCCAACATGGTGACGACTGCCGACCGTTTGCAACAGGGAATGCTCAACGCATTGGTGCTTGGTCGATTGATGAAACTCGATGGCGGCTTGGTGAGTAACGCAGCGTTTCGCAGTCCGAATGGTCAGCCCGTCATCGCGACTGGTTCTGTCTTCTACGACGGCAACAGTCAGGGTGGCGTCATGGGTGGTGGACTCACGGCCGTTGCTACCGACTTCACGCGGTCGGTGCTCGGTGTTACTGCGATGAACTATTCGTCGCTGTTGCAACGGTCTGTGGATTGGGCCACATACCGCGCGGTGTACGACCCGTCGTATCTCAATGTGATCGAGCGCGGGATCGGCCTGTCGTTGTTGCAAATGCTCTGGGACCGGGGCGAGGCCGATGGCTACGCGAACCACATCACGAACTCGCCGTTGCCGGGAACGCCACGCCACAAAGTGTTGATGGAAATTGCCATCGGCGATTTCCAAGTCAGCAACTGGGCGGCATTGGTGGAAGCGCGCACGATCGGTGCCCGCTTGCAGTGTCCTGCGACGACGCCGAATCGCATGCCGGGCGTCGATCCGTTCTGGGGTGTGGCCTGCATCGATCCGGCCGCGGATAACGAACGGGGGAGCGGCATCGTGTTCTGGGATAGCGGTACGCCTGCTCCGCCGACCGTCAACATCGCGCCGTCGAACGGTGTCGATCCGCACGAAGACCCGCGGGCCGATCCGAACAATCGCCAACAAAAGTCGTTGTTCTTACAAACGAACGGCACCATCGTGGATGTCTGCGGCGGCGCTCCCTGTACCGCCGCCAGCACCGGCTAGGCGTCGAGTGTTTCGCCTGGCAATGTTTCCCATACGATCCGTCTTGTAGCCCTGCTCGCCGACGCCCCCACCGTCTGGTTGAGCGGGGCTACACCTCAGATGAGGTCGGGGTCGCAGTGAATCGCGACGAGTGCTGGGCCGACGTGGTCGAGTGCCCTGCGCAACGCCGAGTCGAGTTCGTCGCCTCGATCGACGCGCACGCCGAGCCCTCCGCACAACTCGGCGTAGGCCGCGAAATCTGGATTGTGCAAACTTGTTTGCCACACATCCCACTCGGCAGCGCGTTGTTCCTTCGTTATCTTGCCAAGTTGCGCATTGTCGAGCACCACGACGGTGACATTCATGTTGTATTTCACCAACGTCGTGAATTCGGCGAGATATTGACCGAGCCCTCCGTCGCCGCAAACGGCCACAATCTGTCGCGTCGTTCCGGCTGCTGCCCACGCGCCCATCGCCGCCGGCATCCCGAAACCGATCGAGCCGAGGTAGCCGCTCATCAATACGCTCTGGCGTTCGCATTCGAAGTAGCGCCCGAAGCTGTAGGTGTTGTTGCCGACATCGACGGCGATGACCGCATCGGCATCGACCTCGCGACTCAGTGCGTTGAACACGATCGCGCTCGCGATCCCGTGGCCGCGATCGTCGTTCATTCTGCGATGTTTTTCTTCGCGCCAAATTTCCCATCGCGCGGCGACCGCCGCGCGTTGATCAGTTGTTGGGCGATAGTCGGCGAGTTCTGTCGTGAATTGCGACGCGGTGACGCCCACGTCGCCGAGGACCGGCACAGTGACTGGATGGAATCGACCGAGGGCATCCGGGTCGTTGTCGATCTGGATGATGGGCTTGTACGGAGCAATACCTGTGTGGTCAGAAAACGAAGCGCCAAATACGATGAGCAAGTCGCTCTCGTTCATGCACCACGACGCAACGGGTGTCCCGCTGCGGCCGAGCACTCCGGCGCCGAGCGGGTGATGATCTGAGATTTGACCTTTCGCCTTGAACGTCGTGACGACCGGCGCCCCGATTCGCTCCGCGAGTGCGATCACTTCCGACATCGCGAATCGTGCGCCGTGACCGACGACGATCACCGGGCGTTGTGCCGACCGGATCAGCGATATCGCTTCGTGCGCGGGCGCGACCGGCGGCGCGACGCGAGTATCGCCGAGTCGTCCATCGGGACCGGATGCGACGACGTGGTTCGCGACGGGTGCAGCCTGCACTTCGTCGGGAAATATCAGGTGGCCGACCCCACGTTGCAGCAAGGCATGCTTGCAGGTCAACGACATCAATTCGGCATGATCTGAGTTCGTCGCAATGGTCTGGGAGAACACCGCGACATCGCGAAATGCGGCCTGGAGATCGAGATCTTGGAATGCGCCGCGGCCGCGTGTTTTGCTAGGGACTTGACCGCTCAGGGCCAACACAGGTGAACGATCGACCTTCGCGTCGTAGAGGCCGGTGAGGAGATTTGTTGAGCCCGGTCCGGCGATGGCGAAACACGCGGCGAGCTGGCCGGTGAGTTTCCCATATGCGCTCGCGGCGAATGCCGCGGCGCCTTCATGACGGATCCCGATGAACGTCAGGTCGCCGCGCGCTTCGGCGACGCGCATTGCGTCGGCGAACCCCAGGTTGGAGTGGCCGACCATTCCGAACACGTGCGTGACTCCCCAATTGATCATCGTGTCGACCATGACATCCGAGACAGTGCGCGCGCGAGGTGATTCGGCGGGAACGCCGATGTACACACCGTCGGGTCGCAACTCGACCTCGAACGACGTTGGCTTGTCGGCGAATCCACCAGGTGGTAACCCGCTGATCGGGTCGTAGTCGTAGCCGTGCCATGGGCAGCGGAGCCAGCCATTTTCGATGGATCCCTCGGCAAGGGGACCACCTTGATGCGGGCACTTGTTGTGCAGCGCTCCGTACCGACCATCGAAATGCGTTACTGCTACTGAGACGTGGCCGGCTTGCACGGTCTTGATCCGACCGTTCGGGATTTCGTCGAGGTCTGCAGCTTTGTACCACGACAAAGCCAATGGTTGTTTCGCGGCGTCGACTGATGTTGGTGTGCTTGTCACGCGCTGACGCCTCCATAAGGAACGCCACTCAAATGATGGAGTTCTCGATCGAAGGTGCTCAGATCGTCGAGCGCGAATTGGTTGAGATGGTTGTGCCCGCAGGCACGGGCGAGCACTTGCATGAGTTCGACTGTTGCCCGCAAGAAGTTATTGAGGCGGTGTGCCGCTTCGTCTACTGGGAGACGAGCACGGAGATGTTCGCGTTGGGTCGCGATACCAACCGGGCAGTTGTTGGTATGGCATGCTCTCATACCGAGACAGCCGATGGCCTGCAACGCGCTGTTGCTGATCGCGACGGCGTCAGCGCCCAACGCGAGTGCCTTCGCAAAGTCGGGTGCGTGGCGGAGGCCGCCAGTCGCAACGAGGGTGATATCGCGCCGACCGCGTCGATCAAGGTGCCGGCGTGCTCGAGCCAGCGCCGGGATTGTTGGGACCGAGATGTTGTTGCGGAACAACAGCGGCGCTGCTCCCGTTCCTCCACCCCTGCCATCGAGAATCACGTAATCAACGCCAATCTCAAGCGCTGCGTCGAGGTCGTCTTCGATGTGCTGGGCTGAAAGCTTGAACCCAACCGGGATACCTCCGGATGCCTCCCGCACGCGCGTGGCAAAGCGTTTGAAATCATCGACGGAGTCCCAGTCGGGGAATCGAGCTGGTGAGATCGCCGGAGTTCCGGGCGCGAGGCCGCGCACTTCGGCGATTCGGCCTTGTACTTTGCTTCCGGGGAGGTGTCCGCCTGTTCCTGTCTTGGCGCCTTGTCCGCCTTTGAAATGAAATGCCTGCACCTTTTTCAGATGGTCGAACGACCACCCGAATCGGGCTGAAGCGAGTTCATAGAAATAGCGGGTGTTTTCAGCTTGTTCTTCCGGAAGCATCCCGCCTTCGCCAGAACAGATTCCCGTCCCAGCGAGTTGGGCACCGCGTGCCAATGCCGTCTTCGCTTCTGCCGACAGCGCGCCGAAGCTCATGTCGCTGACGAACAGCGGCATGTCGAGCCTCAGCGGTCGCTCCGCATTCGGACCGATGCAGACTTCGGTGCCGACGGGCACCTCATCGAGGTGCGGCAAGCGGGCAAGTTGGGCAGTGACGAATTGAATCGAGTCCCACTTGGGAAGTTCGTCGCGCGGCACACCCATCGCCGCGACTGGTCCGTGATGGCCAGTTTTGGTGAGGCCGTGTTGCGAAAGTTCTTGGATGTATTGCACGAACGGTTCTTCCGCGACCATGTGTGGGTCTTGGTACAAACCTTGGTATACGTCCGGCGAATAGGGCTGTGGGTGCTTGAGCAGCCAACTCATGACCGAATCACGGTCGACCCAAATGCTGTCGGCTTCGAGCTTGCTTGGGAAACGCTCGAGCACCTCGGCATGGTTGTAGGAACTGACTCCCGAGTCGATGCGATAGTCCCAACCATGCAAACCGCAGATCAAATCATTTCCACGCACTTCACCGTCAGCGAGGAGTGCTCCCCGATGCAAACATCGCCCGTACAACACTGAATGCTGCTGGTCGCGACGAATAATGACGAGATCCACGCCCTCCACTTGGACTGGAAACGGAACTCGATCAGCGATCTCGGCCCATGCCGCAACCTGTACCCAATTTGCCATGCGTATCGGTGGCCATGCGTGGGTGGTTCGTTACAGCGGGACCTGCGTACGAAGATGCCCCGCTTGCTTTCGCGAGCGGGGCAGGTTCGGAGTCCGCTTGCGGCGGACTCAATGCGGGCGGCGCCGGCGTGGGCGGCGTCGGGCTGTGTCGCCACCCACTCGCCCCGTCCACATCTTGTACTTCACCTATCGGCTTGTACTGCGTTTGGATGAGGCCACAGGGGAGATTTGCGTGATATGGGTGTTCTAGCTCTTGCGCGGTGGCGTCTAGGGCCGAGGATTCGCGGCGAGACATTCCGCTTCGAGCTCCCCAAGTTCGGTCGACGGCGGGCCGCTCACCCACGGCCAGAGCTCCTCGGCGATCCGGCGCCAATTCGCAGTCGCGTTGAGCTGCGCGAGCAACGCATGGAGGCCGAGATTGATGCGTTGCGTGATCACGAACGCTCTAGGAACATTCGACGCCTTGGCAACCGCGGCACTCGGACCTGTGAGGTCGAACATCTTGCGTACTGTCCCAGACGCGAACGCCGAGTCGAATGTGACCGCTCGATCTTCGAGCACGAACTCATAGAAATGGCCGAAGTAGTCGCGGACTTGTGAATCGGTAATTGTCGTATCGCGTTGCAGGATGCCAGCGTTTTCGATGAGCCTTCGGAAGTGCGGGATGTCTCGTTCGAAACACATGGCGCGGATCAAATCGGAAAAGAGTTGTACTTCCGGTTGGGTGTAGTGCTTTACCAACCCGAAGTCGAGAAATGTGACGTGGCCTCCCGCCGCAAAGAGATAGTTCCCGGGATGTGGATCGCCGTTGAACGCGGCGATTCGGTAGATGCTGCGAAAGACGAAACGAAAGATCGTTTCGGCCGCGAGCTCCTGTTCTTCCCGAGGCCACGTCAGGAGATCGTCGAAGCGCGCGCCAGCGATAAGTTCGGTGGTCAGCACCCTCCTTGTCGAATATTCCGCCACGACGGAGGGCACGTGGATAAATGGATGCCCCTTGTACCAATTGGCGAAGAGCATCTGGTTCTTCGCCTCGATCTGATAATCGAGTTCTTCGATCAGCCGCTCCCGCAACTCCAAGACGACGGCCTTCGGATCGAGTCCTGGAAACGCGAGACCGATCAGTCGAAACAACATGTCGGTGTTGTCGAGGTCGGCCCGGATTGCGATATCGACACCTGGATATTGCACCTTCACTGCGACTGCGCGTCCGTCGCGAGTGATCGCTTTGTGTACTTGGCCGATTGAGGCAGATGCGATCGGGTGTGGATCCCATGCTTCGAAGAGCTGTTCCGGTGCCGCGCCGAGTTCGTTCTTGATCACCGAGGCGGCGAGCTCGGCGCTCATCGGGGGAGCATCCTGTTGGAGTGATGCCAGTGCCTCACGCATCGGTTCCGGCATGGTCTCATCGAGATAGCTCGCCATTTGGCCGAGCTTCATCAATGCACCTTTCATTTCGCCGAGGACGGCGGCCACGTCTTCTGCCGATCGCAACTGGTGCGCTTCGTCGAGCGTGATGCGTCGTTCGGTCGATGCAAACGTGCGGCGGGCCCTGTGGAGCGCAGCGTGCGTGGTCTGGCGTGCACCGAGTTGCGCCATGCGCGCCGTGCGCCGGGCCCGTGACGCGTCGACCTTGACACTGCGCGGACGCTGTTTGTGCAACCGGATGCTGAGCACCGTCGCTAGTGCCGCGATGACCGCGACGGCGAGGAGGCGAATTCGATGTCCGAAACTTCGCGCGGCCACGGTGATCGCCTAGACGTCGAAGAAATGCAATGTTGGACCGACACCTTCGGCGACGGTCGCAAAACCACTTCCGTTCGCGCGAATCCCAACCGCCTCGCCTTGTAGTTCTCCTGCGACGACCGTGACACACGGCGTCGACTTCAATGCGGATTCCACGGTCGTCGAAGCAGAGTTCGCCAGCTTGTAGACCCGCACTCCGCCGTAGGTACGTAGCGCGATGACGCTTGCGTCGGAGCTCATATCGATTCCTGTTGCCGAACCCAACAGACTCGACGGCAGTTGCACGGTACTGACTTTGCTCATGATGGTCACCGAACCATCGGCCATGTTCGCAGGTGCTCGATAGACCCCGACCGTGCCTCCGCTGAGCCGCTTTTCGATGATTGTCAGTTGACCGTTGCGAGGATCGACTAACAGCGACTCGGCATCTCTCGGGCCGCCAACGTATTGCAAGTGGAGCGTCGCCGCGCCGGCAACTGGGTAGGAACCGTTCGTTGCCGGGATCGCCGGTTCCGCGATGCGATACACCTGCACCTCGGACCGCACAGAGGTGTTGTCGCCGATATCCGCGAGATACAGATATTGCAGCCCGGGGGTTGGGCCAGGACCGATCGCGATGTCCTCCCAGTCGATTGCGGTTGCACCTGTGACCGTGAAGGTCGCGAGTGTGGCGCCGGTACTGTCGATTGCAAAGAATCGGTTCGTGTCACCCGAGTCGTTGTGTGTGTACCACACGTTGGGTTGCGTACGGCTCGCGACGAGCCCCGAGAGTTCCGTCATCGCTGGATCGGTGATCGGACCCGCCGACGCGAGCTTCAGCGTCCGTGCGCACGTCGCGGCGTAGAGATCCGGGCCTGGCGGTGGTGGGGGCGGTGTGCAGGCCGCTGCTCCCACGACGAACGCCGCCGCGAGCGCAACGAATCTCAGTTGTGCGGTCAGCATGTTGGTACGAGTCTAGAAGAAGCCGCGATTGGACCTCTCGTCCGCGTCGCCGACAGTGTTGGCCGACGAGGATGTGATCATCCGGGAAGACCATGGGCGGTTGCCCATACGACGACGTGCGCACCGTCGGGGTCAGCGGTGAATGACTGCGCAGGAGCATTTGTGCACCGCGCCGCGTCGCCGGTGTTGACCTGCCCGACGCCCACGAGGGTGCCAGAACCAGTCGCGACGTAGAGGTGCACCGCGGCCGCGACGGGTAGCTCGATGGTGGCTGAGCCCCGAAGTTCACCTACGTAGCACGCTGCGTCGCGTTGCTGGATCGCAACGGCACCCGTACCGTCGCCCGCCGCCAGCTTCACGAGTGAACCCAACGCCAGTTCCGATGAGACGTCGGCTTGTTCGTAGCTCGGTTCGATGTTGTCGGTATCGGGTGGAACCCACATCTGGATCAGGTGTACCTCGGCGGTCGCACTCGCGTTCATTTCCGAATGGCGAATTCCTGATCCTGCGCTCATGCGTTGTGCGAGACCCGGATAGATAATGCCATCGGTCCCCGTCGAGTCTTTGTGGCGGAGTTCGCCGCGCAACACCCACGTAACGATCTCCATGTTCTGGTGGGGGTGCGTGCCAAAACCGCTCCCGCCGCGAACTCGATCGTCGTTGCTGACGAGCAGTAGGCCGTGGTGTTCATCGCGCGGCCACGTGTGCGGTCCGAAGTTGAAGCAGTGGTACGAGTCGAGCCAATCGAGTTGGGTGTGGAATCGCCGAGCCGCGGGAACTATGCGGACGGACCCAACGTCCGCAACTTCGGTGTTGCTGTCGTCATTTTGCTGCGGCTGGGTAGGCGTCGTCATCTTCGGGGACCTTTCCGATCTGACAGATGCAGAACTCATTGCCCTGCGGGTCGAGCAACACCATCCACTGCGTTGAATGTTCCTGAATCGGCTTGCGGTCGTTGAGCAATGTCGCGCCCATTGCCTCGAGCCGGCGAGCTTCCGCTCGGATGTCGTCGGCTTCGACGTCGAAGTGCACCCGATTCTTGATGACTTTGGCTTCAGAGACTTCCTGCAGAATCAGCATCGGGCCATCGTGGGGGTCTTTCAGTGCGACGTAGGAGCCGGCGCGCCCCAGGTTTTCGTAGCCGAGGGCCGTGGCCCAGAATGCACCTAGGGCGTCGGCGTCGGCGCAGTCCAACACGATTTCTCGCAGTCCAACCATGTCGACAAACTACGACGTGCGCCCAACGCTCCGTACTCTCTAGTCTTGACCCAGTGGTCAAGTTTGCCTTGGAGAGGGGCCTGTGATGAGCGACGAACAGCGCGTGTTGGATCTCTGCGACGAACTGCTCGCGACGTGCGATCCAAAGGTGGCGACGCCCGAGGCGTTCCTCGGGCAGCAATTCGATCTTGGGCTTGGTTGGGTGCACTTTCCGGTCGGATTCGGCGGCCTCGGTCTCGAGCCGAAAGTGCAAAGCGCGATCAACTCGAGGTTGGGGAAAGCCGGCGCGCCCTCGCCGTACGGTCGCAATCCGATCGGCTATGGGATGTGTGCGCCGACGGTATTGACGCACGGCAGCGATGCGGTGAAGGCGCAGTACCTCCGCCGTCTCTTTACGGCGGAAGATATCTGGTGCCAAATGTTCAGCGAGCCGGGCGCAGGCTCGGATGTCGCCGGACTTTCGACACGTGCAGTACGGGACGGCGACGAGTGGATCCTGAACGGTCAGAAAGTGTGGACAACGCTCGCACACGTTTCCAACTTTGGCATCGTGATTGTCCGCACTGATCCTGAAGCGGTGAAGCACAAAGGGATGACAATGTTCATTCTCGATATGCATGCGCCCGGAGTAGAAGTGAAACCGCTGGTGCAGATCACTGGTGAGGCCGAATTCAACGAAGTGTTCATGACCGACGTACGCGTGCACGACAGTCATCGTCTCGGCGACGTTGGAGAAGGTTGGCATGTATCGCTCACGACGCTGATGAATGAGCGCGTTTCGATCGGCGGCCAGATCGCGCCTCGCGGCGCGGGAATGATTTCGCTTGCGCTCAACGCATTTCAACGTGCCGACGAATCTGTGCGAACGAATCCCGTCTACCGCGACAAACTCGCAAAGCTTTGGATTGATGCAGAGTTGTTGCGGCTCACCAATATTCGGGCCGCGAACAATCGAAAGGTCGGCACGCCAGGACCCGAGGGTTCAACCGGAAAATTGGTGATGGCTGAGCTGAATCAGCGCATAGCCAATTTTGCGATGAACACCATGGGCATGGAGGCAACCTTGTTCGGGGAGTACACGTTCGCTCGCCCCAAATATGCGCTCGACATGTCGACACCGCAGAAAGCATTTCTTCGAGTACAGGCAAACTCGATCGAGGGTGGCACATCGAACGTCATGCGAAACATCATTGGTGAACGTGTGCTCGGCCTCCCCGGTGAACCTCGCAACGACCGCGACATTCCGTGGAGCCAAGTACCGAGAAACTAACGACGGTCATGCAGTTTTCTCTTGGTCTGCCGGTTTCCGATGTCGAGAAGCCAACGGAATTTGTCTCTGGCGCAGCGGTCACGGAAATGTCGCGGCATGCCGAGGAGACGGGGTTTGGTGCTGTGTATGTCACCGATCATCCTGCCGGCGACGAACGATGGCTCAATACTGGAGGGCATCACGCGCTCGATCCATTTGTCGCGTTGTCGTTTGCCGCGGCGGCGACGACAGTCTTACGTCTGCAGACACACATATTGGTGCTCGCATATCGCAATCCCTTGCTCACCGCCAAGAGTGTCCTGTCGTTGGACGCGCTGTCAGGTGGTCGTCTCACATTGGGGGTAGCTGCCGGCTATCTCCGCAGCGAGTTCAACTCGCTTGGTGTGAACTACGACGAGCGGAACGAACTTACTGATGAAGCCATCGATGTGATCAAACGTGCGCTGACTGAAGATGCGTTTGCCTATGAAGGGCTGCATTTTCGATCACGTGGTACAACGATGCGCCCGCGCCCGTTGCAACAACCGTTCCCGCCAATATGGGTCGGTGGAAATTCAAAATCGGCGATTCGACGGGCTGTTGAACGCGGTCAGGGATGGTGTCCGTTTCCGAATCCGGCGGCTGCCGCGGCTGCGACGCGAACACCGCAGCTTGAAACGGTGGCGGACTTTGCCTTGCGCGTCGAGATCGCGCGTACCCACGCCGATGCAGTGGGGAGAACGGAACCGCTCGATATCTGTTTCGCTCCAATTTCTCTGACGATGTTTGGCGGCGACGACTACGACGTGCACGAGATGCGCGACGAGATTCACGAACTTGCAGCGCTGGGCGTGACGTGGATGCCAGTCGAGTTTCACGCCAGTACCCGATCCGAGTGGAAACAGATTGTCGCACGCTTCGCTGCGGACTTCCTGATCTAAGGCGCGACTGCGGTCTGAAACAGATAGGTCGACCGGCCCTTTTTCGCATTTCTCCGCGGCCGTGATCTTTAGGGGCGCGGCTGCGAGGTCGAAACTTGCATCTCGGGCAGATCGGTCGTGAATGCGACATTCTGTGCATTCACTGTTTTGACACTCATACGACAAGGATGTCCATGAAACTTCTACGAACCCTCTTGACCTGCGGCGCAGTTGCGATCGCAGTTACCGCGTTTGTCCCAGCCGCAGGTGCTGACGTCGGTGTGACGGCCGGGTCGCTCGACTTCGACCCAACTGGCGCTCCCGCCATTGGCAATTTCACCACCGTGACGCTCAACGGCACTCCGCAACTCACGAGCTTGACGATTGCACCATTCACGATCGTCGACTCCAGAGGATCAGGCGCAGGCTGGAATGTGCTGTTGACGGTGCCGAATCTCGTCAACGGCGGCAGCACGATTACAGCGTCGAACGTTGCGATGACGGCGCCGGTTGTTACCGCCGCTGGAACATCCGACATCACCGGTGTTGTCGGAAACGATTCCGCAGGTGGATTCGCGGCTGGCGAAAAGATTGTCTCGGCAGCGTTGACCGACGGCATGGGGACATATCTCGTCTCGCCCCGCATTTTGAAGCTGACCGTACCGGTCACCGCCTTGACGGGTACGTACACGTCGGCCGCGACAATTGCGGTCGTCACTGGACCGTAGCTATACCGAACCTCACGCCACGAGCGCGGTGGCGCAAGGTTGACCACGCGACGTGGCAATCGCGCAGACGGTGAGTTCCGTCGGTGAAAGAATCTTCAATCGGCCCTGATGCGAACAGCGTCAGGGCCGATTGAGTTTTCTGAGAAGGTCTTGACACAAGACTTCGATGCGTATTTCACAGAGTCGTCAGGAGCGATGATGCGCCGAACGCGAGCGGCGACTGCGTGCATTGCAGTGGCGTTGAGTTGGATCGGCGCCAGTTCCTTCGGCGGACCGGCATTCGCCGCGCAGAGCCCCGACTTGGTGAGCGCATCGGTGCCGCCGGGTTCACAGGCTGATCCGCACGGTTCGTTCTATTTGTTGCACGCCCACGGTGGCGACACCGTGCGACAGACTGTGACCGTTCAGAATCCCAACGATCGAAGCATCTTGGCCGACGTTGCCGGTGTCGATGCTTCGACGGGTGCGAGCACCGGGGCGACCTACGCGACACCAGGCAGCGTCGCGAAGGGCACCGGTGCGTGGATAGACGTCGCGGAACATGAGCTTCAGCTCAGCGCAAGCGAACGGCGGACGGTGTCGTTCGGGGTACGTGTTCCCGCTGGGATCGCGCCAGGGCAATACTTGGCTGGGCTCAGCATTGCAGTTCCGAGAGACCGCAACATCGTGAAACCTCAACCAGGTCAGAACCAGGCTGGCTTCGCCGTCTCGTTGCAAGCCCAACGAATCATCGCCGTCGAAGTAGATATCGCGGGTCCACAAGCCCCTGAGCTTGTCGTGAGCGGTGTGGGACCGGCTGCGAATGGTGACATGGTCGATCTGCTGGTCGGTATCGCGAATCGCGGGAATGCGTTCGCGCGCGGCAACGGTGTTGTCACCGTGGCCGACACTGGATTCCGCCACGAGTTCGACATCGCGACGTTCGTGCCGCACACCGGAATTAGCATGTCGGTACCGTGGACGCGCCTTGCTGTGGCGGGCGATCACAACGTTGAAGTTCTGCTTACCTACGGCAACGGACTTCGCACACGCTGGTCGGGCGTTGTGCACATCGACGATGTCATGAGATCTCGACTCAACGGCCAACTTCGGTCGAGTCCAACTCGCGCGGACACGCACAGTGGTATGCCTGGCTCGATCGCGTTAGGCGGCGGGGCCGCGGGAATCGCGTTGTGTAGCGCACTTGCATTTCGCGTGCGGCGGCGACGTCACCCCTTTGAGATCGGAGCACGCGGCAGCGGTTGACATCTCATGAGACGAATCGTCGCGGTGATCGGGCTGACTGCGGCGTGCACCTTGGCCGTGCCCGCCGTAGAAGCCGTCGCTGCGCGCCCGAATTCGGAAACCGCTGAGTTGACACTCACTAGTACGGGCCGAACATTCACTGCGTTACAGATCGCACCGGGCGGTCATGCCGACGCGACGCTCACGATCGCGAACAACGCCGACGTAACTGGGACTGTCAAACTTCTCGTTCGTGCTGAGAATATTTCGGCGACGGGTTGGGTCAGCGTTGGTGACACGGTGATCGATATTGGTGCCCATGCTTCGGCACCCGTGGCGCTGCGCCTCGCGGTTCCTTCCGAAGCGACTGGCGGTACTTACAACTTCACTGTGACGGCGGTGCTGGCGGGCGATGCCGCTGCTGGTACGTCCAACAACCCGGCTGGAATCGCGCCCACCGCTACCGCGACGTTGCCCGTATCGCTTGCGGTGACGGGCCCAACTCGAGGGGCGTTGCGAGTACTGCGCGTGCATGCTGTCGGCCGCGCTGGCGAACAGCGAGTGTCGATCGACGTTCGTAACGACGGGAATGTCGGCGTGGTTGCGAGCGGCCGCTTCGTTGCGTTGGCGAAGGCTCTCGACGTGCCGTTGTCGCTCGCCGTCGGGGCTGGTCAAACTCGTTCGATTTCGATCCCGTGGCACGGCGGGTCCGAGAGCGTCTCGGCATCGTTGACGTTGAACTATGGCAACGACTCGGCGAGTTGGTCTGGGAAAATTGGTTTGGTTGGGACGCCAAGACCTTCTGGCGCGGCTTCTGGGGCAAGCGGCGAGCCGCTCGATGGCGCGAACACTTCGGCCGCACAGGGACTTGATACGAGCGGCCTCTCTGGCGTGAACGTCCTCGTGTTTGTCGTGCTCATCGCCGCATGCATTTGGCTGGGATATGAAATGTTCGCCTCGCGGCGTCGACGATTGCACATTGCGACGACGATCGCGCCGGTGCCCGTTGCCTTGGCGTCTGATTCCCTTGTCGAGCTGCTGGCACCGTTGGTTGTCGCGATCGAGCATTTGGCTGCAGCGTTCACGGGCGCCGAGGTTGCGCCGATAAATATTCATGCGCCGATAAATATTCAACCGGAATCGTCGACGGAGCACGTTCCCGACGATGGCCCCACGGAGGATGACATGCCCAGCGATACCGATCCGTATTTTCGCGAAGAAGCAGTATGTGAGTACGTTGAAACCCCGCTCGCGGACGACGCCGTTCAGTCGCTCTCACGGATTGAAGCCGCGGCATCGGCGGTGAAGGACGCCTATCGCAACCCCGATGTCGATGCCGCTGCGCGCGGGGCTATCGCCGCGCACATGGTCGCCGACGACGCGGCCCGGCGCGCCGAACTCATCAATGCTGTCGCTTCCGGTCTGGGCATTCCAAAGGCTGTCTTGCTCGAGTGGATGCCAGATGACGTGTTTGAGTTGACTGAAGTTCCTGCCGTGCCGGTTGACGTCGTGGCGTTGCAACGCGAGCACCGTGTCTTGGAATTGCAAGTTGCGATTCTCAAACGAGCCGTTGCGCATTTTGCGAATACGTAACAGCCGAATACATATCCCCCGAAAACATATCCGCCTCGAGTTGATCCCGCGGCTCACGCACCAACGAGTTGCTGGAAGAGCGCCAGGTGTTCCCGTTCGTGTCGCAAGAGCTCGGGGTGCCACTGCACCGCGTTGACATTGGGCGCGTCGTCGATCTCTATGGCTTCGACGTGGCCATCGGGATTCCATGCCGTCGCGCGGACGCCAGTTCCGAGGCGCTGGATCACCTGGTGATGCAACGTGTTTACCCATAAATCAGTTGTGCCGACGATCGTTGCCAATTGCGAGCTTGGCTGGATGTCGACGCGATGCACGCCTTGGTTGTACGCATCGATGCGCATGTGATGCTCGACGTGTTGGGTGAGAGTTCCGCCAAGCGCGACATTCACGACCTGAATTCCGCGACATACTGCCAGCGTGGGGAAATTGCGTTCGACCACGGCTCGAGCGACTGCAAGATCGCTGAGATCTCGCGCTGGATTGATTGCACCGAGTTGAGGGTCGGGGGCAGCGCCATACCTTGCAGGATCGACGTCGCACCCTCCGGTGATGACAATTGCGTCGATGGCATCAAAGAGTGAGTCGACGTTGTCTGCATCGACGATGGGAAGAATCAGGGGGAGTCCACCAGCTTTGTGCACCGCCTTGACATACGGGGCTGCGGCGACAAAGTGCAGCATCTTGTCGCCGTCACTATCGCTGAAAAGTTCGGGATGCGCGATGATTCCTACTCGCCTTGGCCGGTCCGTCGTCACGCGCGTCGTCATACGAGTTCGAAGTAGCGATCGAGTTCCCACTGCGTGACGGTGGTCGCGCTGGCATCGCCGCCGGTGGTGTGAAACATCAACCATTCCCAACGGCGGGTATTGACCCAAAAATCACAGAACGCGTCGCCGAGCACTTCGCGCAGCAAGACGTCGCGGCTGAGTTCGTCGGCCGCTTTGGTGATCGAAGTTGGAAGATGTGGCCAGCCGTCGGGGAGTCCCCAACCCGAAACCTCGAGCGCTGGCGGCGGATCAAGCGTGTGGCGCAACCCGGCGATCCCGCCGGCGAGCACTGTCGCCAGGACGAGATATGGATTTGCATCGCCACCGGAAACTCGGTTTTCGATGCGCGCCGACCTTGGTGCTCGCGAGAGCACCCGCAGGGCCGTCGATTTGTTGTCTTCTCCCCACGACGCGACTGTTGGTGCTGCCGCGAAGCCAACCATGCGCCGAAACGAATTGATCGTCGGACAAAAGATCGAGGTCGCGGCAGGCATGGTGGCCATCATCCCGCCGATCCAATGCAACGAAGTCGAAGATAGGTGCTCTCCGTCGGGCGCGTAGAACACCGGCTCGCCCTCGCGGCTCAAAGAATGATGTACATGGAGTCCGTTGCCATATTCCTGGCTCGCCTTCGCCATCAGTGTCACGCTGCGTCCCTGTTCGAGCGCGACCTCGCGTAAGACTTGCTTGAGTCGCACGACACGATCGCACGCGGTCAGCGGGTCGGCGGGGTCGAGGTTTATTTCGAATTGCCCAGGACCTGCTTCGTCGTGCCAACCCTCGACTGGAATTCCGAGCGCGTCGAGTCGTTCGAGTACAGCATCGATGTACGCGAGTTGGTGCCGCGAGTTGTAGTGCAGATAGCCCAAATGCGCTGGGTGGGCCAGTGGGGTCAGGTCGCGATAGTGAGCGGCCCGCGCCTCCTGCGGGCTTTGCGTGTACACCATCGCTTCGATTTCGAAGGCAGCTTTCGCGGTGAATCCAAGTTCATCAAGTTGTCGAATCACTCGTTTGAGCGTGCTGCGTGGGCACACTGGCAACGGATCGCCAGCGAGATCCACGGTGTCGCACAGCACGTTCGCTGTGTGCGGGCGATCGGCTGGTACAACCAGCGTGTCGAGATCGGGTCGTTGATGGAAATCTCCGAGCGCGTCGCGGCGCCATTCGTCCCACCATGCAAGATAGGGAGTTCCGCCGAGGTCATAGCCGAAGACGAGTTCGGTGATCGCGTTTCCGAGCGGCAACGACTTTTCGAATTGGTTGCGTCGGATGTGTTTGCCGATCACCAACCCGTCGACGGAGATGCCTTCGGTCTTCACCCACTCGATGTTGCGTTGAGCTAACCATTCGGAGGCCTCAGCAGCGTCCATGTTCATCCCCCCAACATCCATGCGATCGAGCGGCCGGTGAGCTGGGCAAGGTGTTGTAGCGAACCGACCGCATGCAACTTGGCATCGAGTAGATCTTGACCGAGGACAGTGTTACCGCAAAACACGTTGAGCAGCGCGTGTTCGCTGCCGTGGAGTTCGAATTCGATGTTGGAGCAGTCGCCAAAATTCTGTTCCGAGCCGTCGTCGGTGCAAACGACGCGCATACCACGAGGAGCTGCCGGGCTTGAAGCTGCGAAGGCGAAAAAGTTTGCGCCTTCCTGGCGCCAAGTTCCGTGAGGCGGCTCGAGGACCTTGTTCGCGAGTAGTGCCAATCGCAGATGGCCCAACGCGCCGTCGACCTTTGGTTTAGGAGGTTGCTCGTCGGACATCCTGTTGACATCGGCAGCGATTGTGACGTGGGCGTCCGGGGCGACGCCGTTGACGACGAGCACGCGACCGCGTTCGAAGCGCACCGTCGCGGCTTGAGGATCGACGGTCGAACGCATCGCGATGTTGCCTTTGGCTTTCGCCATCCGCGCGGCGAGTTTCGGGACGCGCGCCGACCGGCGCAACGTCGCTGCGAGTATGAGCACCATTGGGGTCGGATCGTCTTCGACTTCGATCACAACCACACCAGCATCAGTCATAGAACAGCCAAACTACCTGGAGAACTACTTGGG
Organism: Acidimicrobiia bacterium; assembly: GCA_038228615.1. GTDB lineage: Bacteria > Actinomycetota > Acidimicrobiia > IMCC26256 > PALSA-610 > F1-120-MAGs023. The sequence goes on from JBBRPC010000046.1 coordinate 17,252, forward strand.
ATCTTGCGAAGTGGTCGCCAACGGCGATTGCAGGTTCGAATTGACTGTCGCGATGTTGGAGTGTCATTTTCTCGGCATGACCGAATGGACCAAACAACTTCGAGCCACAGGTGGCGAACCCACCGGCGCGGAGATCCGCAATGCGGCCACGGTCGCGCTCCTACGCGATGGAGCCGGCGGCCTCGAAGTACTGATGGGCAAGCGAGCGACGAAACTCGACTTTCATGGTGGAAGCTGGGTATTTCCTGGCGGGCGGATCGACGACGACGACTGGGCCGAAAGCGGCGGCGACATCCTCGTCGCGGCGCGGTTTGCTGCAGCCCGTGAAGCGATGGAGGAAGCGGGGGTTGTTGTCGACTCACACGGTCTCGTCCATTTTTCGAATTGGACGACGCCTGTCATTTCTCCAAAGCGCTTCGCGACGTGGTTTTTTGTCGGGCGTGCCGGTACAGATCACGATCAGGCGAAAGCTGACGGTGTGGAAAGTGACGCAGTGCGGTGGATGACTCCGGAACTTGCGCTTGCGGAACGAACGGCGGGGGCCATTGAGATTGCACCGCCGCAATTCGTGTCGCTGCTGCACCTGTCGCGATTCGATCATGTGGATGAGGCGCTCGCAGTACTTGCGACCGAGGACCCGATCGACTTTCAACCAGCGTTTCATTTTCTCGAAGGTGGTGGCGCTGTCGCGATCTACGACGGCGACGTTGCGTACGAGAATGTCGAGCTGCTGGAAGTTCCCGGAGCACGCCATCGATTCTTGATGTCGAAAGACTCCGGTTGGGTGTACGAAAAAGACTGACCGCTACGTTTGGAGATCGAGCAGTGCCGAGCGAGCGTTCGTGAGTTCGTGATCCCAATTGTCGACGGCTGAGAACGGGACGAGCACGATCTTGGTGAAATCGACGGCAATAAATGCCTCAACCAGGGCGCGCACTGCGTCCCAGCCGCACGGAACGAGTTCGTTCGGGTCGACGTCGGGGTTGCGCTTCGCGAGGAGATCCGCCAGCGTTGCCGGAATCGGATCGCGAGCGTAGAACACCATTGTGCCGTAGTGCTCTGGGTCGATCGTTCTGCGAGCGCTGCTTGCTGCAGCTTGAATTGCGACACGAGATTCGGCGCATTGCGGTGGCGTTGCGAAGCTGGCGAGCCATCCGTCGCCGAGTCGCCCGACGCGACGAAGTTCGCCTGGCGCCTTTCCGCCAAGCCAGACATCGAGCGGTTTCGTTGGCTTCGGTTCGACGCGTAGCGCTGAGTAGTGGAAGAACTTGCCGTCGTGGTCGACCACTTCCTCGCTCCAGATCCTTCGTAGGAGCGGAAGCATTTCATCGAACCGTTCGGCGCGTTCCTCTCGGAGCACACCGAAGGCTTGCTGTTCGTTGGGGTGAACGACACCAAGGCCGAACGCGGGAAGTGCCCGATCGTTCGACAGGACCGAGAGCGTTGCCCACTGCTTCGCGAGTTCGGCTGGATTGCGACCGGGGAGTACCGAAACGCTCGTGCCAAACTTGATGCGTTGTGTTCGCCCTGCGGCATACGACAGCGCGGTGACCGGATCGAAACTAGGTGCGCCGATGCGCTCAGACAGCCAGAGCGAGTCGAAGCCATGCCGTTCGAGGCCGTCGACGACGGTGGAGAAATACCCAGCGGCGATCGGGGCCGCGCCACTCACGCCGAATCCGATTCGAACCTTCATTGAACTCCGACCCTATGGCGTCGGCTGGTTTGTGGGACCACACACCGGTGGTGCGACCGGCGCTGGTCGGGCGGAAGCCTTCATAGCGACCGAGTTCAGCGCGGGCGATGCTTCGCAGGTGTACTTCGTCCGGTCCATCGACGAGGTGCAACGTGCGTGCGTGCGCGTACATCGCCGCAAGCGGCCAGTCGTCGGTCACGCCCGCACCGCCGAATACCTGAATCGCCCGATCGATGACCGTGGTGGCGAGCCGTGCAGCAATCACTTTGATTGCAGCAATCTCGATCTGCGCGGCCTTTTTGCCGACCGTGTCCATCATCCACGCGGCCTTCATTGTGAGCAGCCGAGCCTGCTCGATCTCGATGCGGCTCTCGGCGATGCTCGCGCGTACAACGCCCTGGTCTGCGAGTGGTTTGGCAAATGCGACGCGTTGCTGCGCCCGAGCGCACATCATCTCCAGAGCACGTTCGGCGAGGCCGATCGCGCGCATGCAGTGGTGAATACGTCCAGGTCCGAGGCGCGCCTGCGCGATCGCGAAACCATCGCCCTCATTCCCCAACATGTACTCCTTTGGCACACGAACGTTTTCCCACAACGTTTCCGCATGACCTGGGCCCTCGTCGTGGCCAAACACCGTGAGACCACGCACGACGGTGACGCCAGGAGCGTCCATTGGAATCAGAATCATGGACTGGCGGCGATAGGTCTCCGCTGAGGGATCAGAAACACCCATAAAAATGGCGACTTTGCAGCGCGGGTCGAGTGCTCCGCTCGTAAACCACTTGTGTCCGTTGATCACGTAGTGGTCGCCGTCGAGTTCGATTCGGCTCGAAATATTGGTGGCATCCGACGACGCAACCCATGGTTCTGTCATCGCGAAGCAGGAGCGAATCTCACCGTTGAGCAGCGGGTGCAAGAACATTTCCTGCTGTAAGGGAGTACCGAATTGCAGCAAGATTTCCATATTGCCGGTATCAGGTGCTGCGCAGTTGGTGGCCTCACCGAGCAGCGGAGACGATCCC
>JBBRPC010000047.1:0-19932 GCA_038228615.1 Acidimicrobiia bacterium
CGATGATGATTCAGTCGAGCAATCCGGTGCATTCACTTCCGGATTCAGTGCGGATGCGCGAAGCCTTCGCCGCCCTCGATTTTGTGCTGGTGATCGACGTCGCGATGACCGAAACGGCTCGCTGCGCCGACTATGTGCTGCCAGCGTCGTCGCAGTACGAGAAGTGGGAAGCAACCTTTTTTACCCTGGAGTTCCCCGACAACGTCGTTCATTTGCGACCACCGCTGCTCGATGCGGTGCCAGGAACGCTGTCGGAGCCGGAGATGTTTCGACGGCTGGTGCGGGCGCTCGGTGGCTACACCGACGATGATCTCAGCGAACTTCATGCTGCAGCGGCGCTCGGTCGCGGTGCCTACAGCGAAGCGTTGTTGCGAGTACTCGCAGAGCGACCGCATCTCAGCCGTTATCTCGCGCTCGTCCTCTACGAAACCCTCGGTCCAACCCTCGGGGCTGGCAATGAAGCCGCGGCCGCCGTATGGGGACTCGCGCAGACCTGTTATTTGACCTACCCCGAGGCCGTACAGCGTGCCGGACACGCTGATGGCGACGCGTTGTTCGACGCCGTGATGCACCATCCAGAGGGTGTGACCTTCACGGTCGACCTCTACGACGCCACGATGCAACGCATCGATCATTCCGACGGTCGAGTCCACCTCGCGATCCCAGAATTGCTTGAGGAATTTGCATCCCTCAGCGATGCAGGCTCCGAGAGCGATCCTGCGTTTCCGTTTGTGCTGTCGGCAGGGGAACGTCGAAGCACGACGGCAAACACGATCTTTCGCGATCCGAACTGGCGCAAGAAGGACGCGACCGGATCGCTTCGTATCAATCCTGCTGATGCCGATGCCGTTGGTGTGAGCAACGGCGGAATGGTTCGCGTCACGACTGCGCGCGGGTCGGTGATCGCAACAGTCGAACACTACGAAGGATTGCGCCAAGGTCACGTGAGTCTTCCCAATGGTTTGGGCACACTCGATGAGGATGGCAATCCTGCAGGGATCGCTCCGAACGAACTGACGAGTTCCGCCGATCGCGACTGGCTTGCGGGGACCCCCCATCACAAACACGTTCCGGCACGCCTGGAACCGGTCGGGTAGCAGCGGTGCGCAGAACTCGTTTCGACGACGCGCCGTGCCCGATCGCTCGGGTGACCGATCTGTTCGGTGATTGGTGGACGCCCCTCGTACTGCGCGAGGCGTTCTCTGGGGTTCGTCGTTTCGACGTCTTCCAAGAGCGGCTCGCTATCCCGCGTGCGGTGCTGACCGCCCGACTCGATCGACTCATCGACGATGGGCTGATGGTCAAAACGCAATACGAACAGCGGCCGCCTCGGTTCGAATATCGACTGACCGACAAAGGACGTGCCGCGTGGGATGTGCTCGCGGCGATGTGGCGTTACGGCACCGACTGGTTCTGGCCAGAAGGTAAGCGACCTCCGATGGACCTTGTCAACGCCGAAACGAACGCCGTCATTCGACCGTTGGTGATCGACGAAACAACTGGTGAACCGCTCGACCTCCGCAACACGCGAATGCAATTGCGCCGCAATCTACGTAGCGGTATGTAGCACTCGAGGCGAGCGACGCGACCGTTGCGACGATCGGATACCGTACGCCTGCCATGGTCAAGTTCACGCCCTTCCATGAACGACTCGCGCCCCTCAATCAGACGCATCTGTGGAGTCACTGGTCGGGGTATCTCTGGGCCGAGAAATATCAGATTTCACATAAGTTTGAATACTTCGCGATCCGCAATACCGCGGCGTTGATCGACACGTCGCCCCTGTACAAATACTCAATCGAAGGTCGCGACGCCGAAAAGTTTCTTGGCGGTGTGCTCGCACGCGATATTCGTACATGCAGCGACGGGCAAGCGCAATACACACTGTGGTGCGACGACCGAGGCTTCGTGGTGGAAGACGGCGTCGTATTGCGAATCAGCAGCGATCGGTTCCTCCTCAGCGTGGCGGAGCCAAACCTCGCCTATTTTCGCAACCTGATCGGTGACGACCGCGTCGAGATCAACGACATTTCGGAGAATATCGGCGCGCTTGCGATCCAGGGACCGAAGTCGCGTGAACTCCTCGCGTCGCTGGCCCCAGATCTCGCCAACTTGCAGTTCTTTCATCACGCTCCCGCAACCTTGGGCAACGTGGCGGTCACGGTCTCGCGCACTGGTTACACCGGGGATCTCGGTTACGAAGTGTGGGTCGATCGCGCCGATGCGATTGAACTCTTCGACACGCTGAGCGAGGCTGGCGAGGGGCGCGGTGTGATCCCTGCTGGCGGCCAGGCGATGCTCATGAGTCGTATCGAGGCTGGTCTCGTGTTGATCGACGTCGATTTTCATTCGAGCAGGTTCGCCTTCACCGATCACGACGCTGTGACCCCAAATGAACTTGGGTTGGGGTGGATGTTGAAAGATCTTGCTGTTACCGATCGCGCCTTTATCGGCCGCAGGGCAATTCAACGGGCGGTGGCCGACAAGACCGCACGCTGGAAGCAAGTTGGTCTCATTATCGACTGGCGAGCGTGGGACATGTTGCATGTCACGAACGGCCTTGTGCCACCAAAGGACGACCCTCCGATCACGTACGAGATGATGTTGTACGACGACGACATGCACCGCGTCGGTTTCACTACGAGTTTTATGTACTCGCCGATGCTGCAGCGACACATCGCGCTTGCCCGTGTGCAGCCTCAGTTCGGTGCGATCGGATCCATCGTGCACCTTGAAGTCACAGTGAATCATCAGTACTACACGGTGCCGGCGCAGGTATCGAAGACGCCGCTGTATAACCCGCCAAGAAAGACATCGTGAACGCATGACAGACTCTCGAGAATTCGACGCGATCATCATTGGCGGCGGGCACAACGGCCTCGTGAACGGTGCGTATCTCGCACAAGCTGGGATGCGAACGCTGATTCTCGAGCGCCGCGATGTTGTTGGCGGTGCTGCGATCACCGAGGAGTTATACCCCGGTTTTCAGTTCACGACATTTTCCTACGCCTTGAGTTTGTTGCGACCCGACATCGTGCACGAACTCAAGTTGACCGACCACGGATTCATGCCGATCTTGATGCCATCGTCGTTCGCTCCGATGGAAAACGGCGACTATCTCCTCTTCGGTCAAGACCGCAATCTCAACATTCAAGAACTTGCCCGTCACTCGCGCCGCGACGCAGATGCCATGGATCAATACGACCACGACATGACCGAGATCTGCCAGGCAATCAAGCCGCTGCTCGACAACGCGCCACCGAATCTCTTCGGTGGAACTCCTGACGATGCATTGCAGCTTGCCGATCTTGCCCGACACCTGAAGAGCCTCAAGCCGCGTGTCTTGCACAACGTCGTGCGGTTGCTCACTGGGAGCGCCGCCGACTGGCTCGACGACTATTTCGAGACCGAAATCCTGAAAGGCTTGTACGCATCGTCGAGTGTGATCGGCACACGCGTCGGGCCGATGTCACCTGGCTCGGGTTTGGTGCTGCTCTACCACTCGATCGGGGAGTACGACGGGCACTTCGGATCCTGGGCCTTTCACAAGGGCGGGAACGGTGGATTCACACAGGTGCTCGCGCGCGCCGCGCAGGCGTTCGGCGCTGAGATCATGCTCGATGCCGACGTGGCCAACGTCATCACGAACAACGGACGCGCCACTGGTGTCGCACTCGCCGACGGAACGGAAATTCATGCCAAGGTGATCGTGAGCGCGCTCGATCCGCGCCGGACGTTTACCCAACTTGTTGATCCGCGCGAACTACCAACAGAACTCGTCGACAACATTCGCCGATTCCGTTTCCAAGGCACTTCTGCCAAGGTCAATTTTGCACTCGACGGATTGCCGCGCTATCCCGCACTCGGGGATCGGGGCGATCAATTCCGCGGCTTCACCAACATCGGACCATCGATCGAGTACCTCGAGCGCGCGTACGACGATGCGAAATACGGCTGGTACAGCAAACGTCCCTACATCGATTCGTGCATCCAGTCGACTGTCGATCCGGATATGGCGCCGCCGGGTAAACATGTCATGTCGTGTTTCATTCAGTACGCGCCCTATCACCTCAAGGGCAGCGACTGGGATACTGAGCGCCAAGCGTTCGGCGACAACGTGCAGGCCACAATCGAGTCGTTCTTCCCAGGCTTCGGAGATCTTGTGTTGCACCGCGAGGTCGTGACGCCACTCGACATCGAACGAGTAGTGGGCCTCAGTGAAGGCAACATCTTCGCCGGTGAGTTTTTCGCTCCGCAGATGTACTTCTTCCGACCTGCGCCGGGATGGAATCAGTACAGCACCCCCATTGACGGCTATTACCAATGCGGCTCAGGAACCCATCCAGGAGGATGCGTCATGGGTGCCCCTGGAAAACTTGCTGCGCAACGAATCTTGCGAGACGCGACACGATGACCGGGGTACAGCTTTGGTGTGCGAGCGCTGGTATCCCTGGTTACACGGTCCGCGTCGCGCAGCGCGCCGAGGCCGATGGTTGGGATGGCTTCGGACTCGTTGATTCGCAAAACCTCGCAGGTGACCCGTACGTGGAACTCGCCATTGCCGCTGGTGTGACCTCCCGCCTCTTGCTCGCGACGGCGGTGACGAATCCTTTCACGCGCCATCCTGCGGCCGCGGCGACGGCCATCGCGACGGTGCATGCAGAATCACATGGCCGTGCCGTGATGGGAATCGGTCGCGGCGATTCGGCACTGGCGCACATTGGTCTTGCTCCTGCTCCCGTGGCTCGATTCGAGCAGTACCTCGAGGACGTGCAGGCCTATCTCGCGGGTCGTGAGGTTCCATTCGATGCACCGGTTGCTACGCCGGTTGATAGGTACGGCGGCGAAACGCGAGGCATGGCATCCTCGGCCGACCTCGACCTCGCGGGTGGTCCAACCTCGAGTCGGTTGCACTGGATCGCAGGAAGCAAACTCGCCAAAGTTCCGGTCGATGTCGCGGCGTCTGGCCCGAAGGTGATTGCTTTGGCCGCCCGGATTGCCGAGCGCGTCACGTTCGCAGTCGGCGCTGATCCGAAACGCGTTGCTTGGGCCATCGGTGTCGCGCGTGCTGCGCGTGAAGCCGCGCAGCTCGACGTGCCCGGCCTCGGTCTCGGGGTCTATGTACCTGTCTTCGTGCATGAGGATCGCGTCGCGGCACGGGCAATGATCTCCGGTGGCGTTGCGTCGTACGCCCGGTTTTCGGTGATGCACGGCACCGTCAATGGGCCAGCCGACAATGAAGCGCGTGAAGTACTCGGGGCCGTGCACGACGCGTACGACATGGATCACCATTTTCAACACGGTTCACCGCAGTCGACGGTCCTCACCGATGATGTCATCGACCAGTTCGGTATCGCGGGACCAGCTGAATATTGCATCGAGCGGCTCTCGCAGTTGCTCGCACTTGGCATCGACAAAGTGTTTGTGCTCGGTGCAGGTTTCAATCTCGAACGCAACGCGGCGCGCGCCTCGCATGCAGCGTTTGTGGAACGCGTGCTGCCTGCGATACGCGCGCAAGCGCGTTCGTAACCCGAACGTGGGCAATGGTTCGTCTCCCGACCCAGGTACTGTGGGCGCGATGCTGCGACATGTGGTGATGTTCAAGTGGAAATCCGACACGAGCGAAGCCGCCAAGGCGAACGCGGCCGTGTGTTTGGCCGAGCTTCCTCACAAGATCGAGGCCCTGCGCGACTATCGCTTTGGTGCCGACATCGGTATTTCTCAGGGTAACTGGGACTTCGTCATCGTCGCCGATCTCGACGACGAAGCCCGTTTCATCGAATACCGCGACGATGAAGCACACCAGAAGTTGATCGCCGACGTGCTCAAGCCGATGATCGCAGAGCGAGCGGCAGTGCAATACATCGTTGCGCCATAACTCCACCATTCGGTGGTTATTTCGGTGCGAGGACGAGCTTCCAATTGGCGTTTGCGATGGCGCGAATGCTGCAACCGCCTGAAGGCAGTTGTGTCACGGCGACATTCGTGAGACCGTCCGAAGTGGTCGCAACGATCTGCTCGCCTGGCGCGCACGGAAACCAACCTTCGAGTGTGGTGGCGAGTGGTGCGGTCGATGTTCCCAGTTCGCCCGACGCGGTGAGCGTGCGGTGGTGCGGGTCCCAGACAATCGATGAAAGTGAACCGGGCGCCGCAAAGATCCGACCACGTCGAAGGGCGTTTGCGAGCGGTTGGCGAAGGCCGTTGACCTTGCCGGTCGCGCAGTCGACATTGAAGAGGCCCCACACATCTGGCACTTTCCCAGACCGAAGATCCGCGACTTTGTGGGGATCTCCGCAGCTTTCGCGCCAGGTCCACAGAGTCGCGTCGACATGGTATTTGTCCTGTAAACGTTGATGATCTTCGAAGTAGTGATCGCTGGGATCGGCGGCGCGACTCGGACCTGAACCCCATTCGCCTGAAAGCACTGGGGCACCACCAAATGTCGCCGCCTCGGTGATCGCCGTCGTGAACGAAGCGTCGTTGAGCTGTGCAGAATTGAGGCCTCCGTTGTAGATATGTGGCGAATACACAACGTTCGAATCATGTTGGAATGCGGGCGGGGCGCCGCTGCCTACGTTCGACCACAGCGCCGATGGTTCAAACAAAATCATGTGTGGGGAGCTGTTGGCTGCGCGTTCTGCTCGACGGATCGCAATGATTGCTTCGCCGTACATCGCCGCGAGCGACGCCTGCTGCGGCGCGGAGAACGCGTTCGGTTCGTTCATCAGATCGAAACCGGCGACGCGATCATCCGCGGCGAAGTAGCCGCCAAGATGACCGAGCATCGCGACGTAGCGGCTGCGGATTCCCACGCCGCCTGGCCCTGGCTTGTTTGTCCAGAACGCATCCCATGCCGCGAGGACAGCCCCTGTCGTCTCACGTATCCCAACCTCGTCGCACCGTGAGGCGCCGTGGTCAAGCGTCGCCCATCCGGGCGCGCCGTCCCAACCGAGGGCGGGTTTTCCGGTGGCACATTTGGTTCCATCGGGTGCGGCGAGTGTCGCTCCCCACGCGTCCTGATGCACATCGATGATCGAAGAAATACCGAACGCCGCGAACTTGGCGACGAGTTCGGATGCGGTGCGCAAATAACTATCGTCATACTTGCCTGGCTGCGGTTCGACTCGCGACCACGACACCAACAGCCGGACCGTGTTGAAGCCGAGGCCAGCGATTGTCTTCGGGTCGTCAACGCCAACGGGAAAGACCGTGGGGAACCGCTTCGTTCCACTCCAGTATTCGACAAGCGCATTCACGTTGACGCCGCGCAACGAAACGTCACGACCCGCGGAATCGACGATGCGCCCGCCCTGAGGTCTGGCGACGGCGTGAAGCCGCAACATTTCGCGAATGGTGTGGGCACCGTTGGTCGTGCTGCTAGTGGTCGCCGTGGGGTGCACAGGTGTTGGTGTTGCCAAGGTGCCACGACTGGTCGAAGAGCACGCTCCGAGCAGAACAAGTGCCACAACGATCGCGGTGAGATATCGGGTTCTTGTCGGCGCGGCGAGGATCATCTCTGGAACCTATGTCGAAAGCGGCCGGTCGGCGATGCCGACGCGTGGCAAGTTGGCGGCGTTCGGGGATCTAGTCCCAGCTGATGGTGAAGCCAGTCAGACCGTCGTTCGAAATTGCTTGCACGTCGCACAATCGGTGGCGACAATCGCTCCAATAACGCCTGCCAATACGTTCGTGGCTCGCGCAGTTGCCGGGTCCGCAGATTGTGCTGAAGTGCACGTTCACGGCGAGCCCGACCGAAAATGTGCCGTCGGTCCCGACAATCGTCGTCACGGTGCCATCCTTGCAGATCTCGGTTCCGCCAACGAGATCGCCACATTCACGCAGCAACACGGACTCGCCAGGTGTGAAACCGCTCCCGATTACCGTCAGTATTTGCTTCGGCGCATTGGTCATGCCATCGAAATCGATGGTGTTGTTCGCGGCGCCTGCTGGCGCTCCGGATGCGATGAGCAGCGTCGTGCTGACGAGTGCTGCGATGCCGAGTGCCAATCGAGTCTTCATGTGGATTGGTCCGATCGTTGCAAAAGGGTGGAACGAATGCGCGGGTACGTTGAAGATTAACGCGCGAGCTCGCGACGCAAAAGTTTGCCCGCTTCGTTGCGGGGGAGACTGTCGACCCAGTGAAATGCGGTCGGGATCTTGTAGCTCACGAGGTGGTCGCGACAGAGCGCTACCAACTCAGGGTCGGGGATAGGGCGTCCGACGAGATACGCCACGGGCACTTCGCCCAGGCGATCATCGTGGGTGCCCACAACCGCAGCGTCGTCGACAGCTTCGTGGAGTCGCAGTACTTCTTCGACGGCTTCGGGAAAGATCTTGTTGCCACCGCGGTTGATGAGATCGGTCGCGCGGCCTTCGATCCAAACGAATCCGTCGTCGTCGATGCGTGCGAGATCGCCGGTATCGATGAAGCCGTCTGCGTCGATACGGTCGCGGATGCCAACGGCGGTGTTCGGCGGGCGGACGAGCAAATGTCCGTCGTCGCGAATTCGCAGCGCAACGCCAGCGTGCGGACGACCCACGGCGCCGATCTTTTCCGGATGCGTTTTTGCGTCGTGCGCAGTCCACCCAATCACTTCACCGATTTCGGCTTGTCCATAGCCATTGAGGACGAGGGTCGAAAATTTCTCTGTGAATCGCCGCGCTTGGAGCGGTGACAGCGGGGCGGTGATCGAACGTACATATTTGAGCGGTTCGAGATCTGAGATATCCGAGTCGGTCAGCATGGTGAGCGCTGCGGGTGGCAACACTGTTGAGCGGATCTCGAAACGTCGCACAAGTTCTGCGAATGTCGCCGGTACGAATTGGTCCATGATGACGAGCGCAGCGCCAGCACGAAGCCCGAATAACACGTTGTAGAGGCCAGCGTTGAGCGCCATTGATACGGGGATGAGATTCGGCGATGGTCGCGCAGCCGTCGCCGGATTCGACGCGCCGCGCAGGGGTTGCAACACACGATCGAGAAGTTCGAGGTATGCAGCGTGCGTGTGTTGAATTGGTTGTGGACGCCCGGTCGTGCCCGAGGTCCACATGATGAACGCGATGTCATCGCCGTAGGTCGTTGCCTGATCAAGCGTGCGGACACCTGTCGACGTGATCATTGCGACCGGCCGGGTCGTGGCGACGACGTCGGCGACTTCAGAATCGGGAAATCGCGGGTTGATCGGCACGTACACACCGCCAGCGAGCCATACACCTGCCATCGTCGAAACCAATTCGGGACCGTTCGGGAGCTGCACCGCGACTGCCTGGCCCGGTGCAATATCCAACGAGTCGGCGACGTCGCGCGCTCGAACGCGAGCGTCGCCAGCCGAAACCGAACGCTCGACGGTGTGCAGTAGCAGATCGTCGTCGCCAAATGGATGCGAAATCAACAGCTCGGCAAGGCTCATGACCGCGGCGTGTCTTTCCACGATTGATCGGCCCATTGGTCTGGCTCTCGCGGGAGTCCGAGTACTCGTTCGGCGAGCACGTTCTTGTTGATTTCGGTAGTACCGCCCTCGATGGTGTTGGCGCGCGACCGGAGCATTCCGCGAACTTCGAGTGGCATGTGAAGCGAATACTGATCGCCAGCTTGCCATGCCATCGCGTCGGCGCCGAGGAGATCAGCTGCGAGGAGTTGTATGCGTTGGTTCAGCGCACCTTGATGCACTTTGCCGATCGAAGCGGCTGCTCCTGGCGTGCCGCCAGCGCGCACGACGGCTCGAACGCGCAGGTTCGTCCACTCACGCACTCGTTCCTCTGCGTATACCGCAGCGAGTCGTTGCCGCATTGTTTGATTGGTTGTCCGGTCGAGTTCAACGGCTCGTCGCAGCAGCTGATCGATTCCTGCACCGCCGATCCGGTCAACGCCACCCGAACCTGCGCCCGACACCATTTGTCGCTCGCCAGCGAGAGATGATCCCGCAACGCGCCACCCGTCACCGACGTTGCCGATCCTGTAGGTGTCGGGTATTCGAACGTCGTCGAGAAACACTTCGTTGAAATCGATCTCTCCACCGATATGGCGAAGTGGCCGGATCGTGACCCCGGGTGCGTGCAAATCGACGATGAAATATGTCAAGCCTTGCCGTTTCGCGATGTTTGGATCGGTACGGGCGAGGCATACCGCGAAGTCGCTGAGGTGGGCCCACGTCGTCCAGACTTTCTGTCCGGTGATGCGCCACTCGTCGCCGTCGCTCACGGCTTGTGTTGCGAGCGACGCAAGGTCGGAGCCCGCACCAGGTTCGGAGAGGAGCTGGCACCATTTCTCTTCGTTGCGAACCATCGGAGGCAAGAACCGTTCACGTTGTGCTTCGGTTCCGTGTGCGAACAGTGCGGGGGCTGCGGAATTGAGCCCGAGGGGGTTGAGGCGACCGAGGTTGTACGGCGCGAGAACCTCTTCTGCGACGCGAGCTTGCTGGGGTGTCAGATCGAGGCCTCCATACGCGACTGGCCAGGTCGCGACTGCGAGTCCGCTTAGCGCGAATGTGGGATACCACGCTTCGTAGTCGCTGCGGGTACGAACTGCGCGAATCGCGGCGCGTCCTTCGGTCGCCGCGCTCCGCCATGCGCTCGGCACGTGCGCTGCGACCCAGTTTTGCACCCAAACGTGAATCTCATCGTCTGACAATTCACGTGTCAACGTCATGTGGAACACCGGTGACAGTGATCGCGCCACGTTCGTTTGGCGATTGGGTCGCGAGATTGTTCCACTCCGCCAATGTATTCGCGGTGTTGAGAACGTGCGCGACGGGGCGCGACGTGCAAGAATCAGCCATGCCTAGTGACGGTCTTTTGAAGTTCATGAATAGCGCTCACCGTGTGTTGTTGAAGGCGAGTTTTGGCAAGTTTGGGTGGGATGCCGGTGGGATGCCTGTGGTGGAACTCACCACGACCGGACGTAAGAGTGGCCAGCCGCGTTCCGTGATGCTCACTTCGCCGCTGCAAGAGGGCGAAACGATTGTGGTCGTTGCATCAAAGGGTGGCGAAGATGAACATCCGGCTTGGTTGTTGAATCTTCGCGACAAGCCCGACGTGACGATCACGATGAAGGGTGTCGCTCGTCCGATGACGGCGCGCGTCGCAAATGCAGAGGAACGCGCCCGCATGTGGCCGCTCGTCACCGCGAAATACAAGAACTACGCCGGCTACCAAACAAAAACCGAGCGTGAGATCCCCCTCGTACTTCTCGACCCTCGATGACGGCCGTATTTGTTCACGGTGTCCCCGAAACTGCAGCGATATGGGACCGTCTTCGAGGTGAACTGAACTGCGAGAGTGTCACGTTGGCGTTGCCGGGTTTCGGCACTGCGCGTCCCGATGGATTCGGCGCGACGATGGACGAGTACGCGGCGTGGCTCGCGACTGAGCTCACGTCGATTGGTGGGTCGATCGATCTTGTCGGTCACGACTGGGGCGGCATTCTTACCGCCCGGATTGCGGCAACGAAACGGGTGCCGTTGCGCAGTTGGGTGAGCGACTCGGCGGCTGCGATTACACCAGATTTCGTGTGGGGTGACTTACAACGTGGGTGGCAAACGCCTGGCGATGGCGAAGCATTCTGGGCTGTGCTGCTCGCTGATCGTCCGCAGGCAGCTGGGTTGCTTGCCGCGGTCGGTGTGCCGGACGGCGATTCGTTGGCGATGGCAGAAGCGCTCAATCAAACCATGGTGGATGCCATTCTCGATCTCTACCGTTCGGCGGTCGCTATCGGCAGCGATTGGGGCCATTCCACGCTCGCGGCGAATAACGGTCTTGTGTTGGTAGGGGGCGCGGATCCGCTCGGCGATGTCGAACGTTCGCGTGCTGTGGCGGCAACGCTTGGTGCGGAATTCGAAACGATCGACGGTGCGGGTCACTGGTGGCCGCTTGAACGTGCGACCGAGGGTGCCCGAGCGCTTGAAGGATTCTGGGCCCGCTGCAACTAGTCGCAACGGTTGGTCGCGTCCATAGGCCTTTCAGCTATTGGGTTGCGTAGAGGATCGCGAAGAAGATCACAAGCGCCGCGAACATGATCCCGAAGACCAGTGTGAACATCGCAGCCTGTCCCCATGGTTTGGCGTGCCGCTGGCCTTGTGGTGCCGGCCCTATAAGCGGCGTCAGCGTCTCGACCCACGTGTCGATGTAGGCCAAGCCGTCGTTGAGTTCGGAGGCGGCCTGCGGGAGTATTGCGATGGCAGCGGCCGATCCAACCAAACCCGAACCAGCACGGAGGCGCACCTTCGATTTCCCGAACGAAAAACGGTAGCGGTTGTCGCCTTTCCAAACGGCGAGACCCACGAGTGACGTTGCAACAGAATGCAATTCGCCGACGGCAGCGTCGAGGAGTACCTCGCCTGCCTCGTTCGCAAAGGAAAGGCGGCCATCGGCCAATCGCAATCGGCCCGGCGTCATCCTCACCGTGGTCGGCAAACGACCGAGAAGGTTCGCAGGTGATTCCATCAACACTGTGTCCACGACTCCAGGATATCGGCGTCGCGAGCTCGTCATTGTCGCGCTCCAACGTAAACCCGACACCAAGAGGCGCATCACGAAGTCTGGAATCCGCTAGTGCTCACTTGCGTAATGGTTCACCATGTACCGCATGAAGATTCCTCTTTGGACGTTGCGATCCGGCGCATTTCGCAGCATCAATGCCTGGATGCTGATACGTGTCCCAGGCGCAGCGAGATTGATTCCTGCCATGGGCCTGCCTGCCGGCGAATCCTTCGGAGCATTTCTCGAAACGTTGCGGCGTGTCCGCAACACGGATCCGACTCGCTGCGAAGGCTGGACCGTGCATGAACTCCTCGCACACCTTGCCGCAGGTTCAGCTGAGATCGCGGATCTCGCGAACCTTCCGCTGCAGGGCGTAGGCCCGGTGCGTGCGACGCGCGGTTTCGAAGAACGCGAAGCGCCGTATCGGTTGATGCGGCCAATGCAATTGCGCCGCAGTTTTGTACGCGAAGGCATGCGCGCCACGGCCGCGATCATCATGCTTGAACAGGCCGGACGCGACCTTGAATTTACGGGCATAGCGTTGTCACCGCAAAGTTTGTTGCTCCACTGTGAAAGTGAACTCATAGTGCATCGCTGGGATATCACCGGCGACGACGACGTCAGTTTGCAGGGCCTCGCGCGTCGCGATATCCAAGAGCACACGCTCACGACGATCGCGAAGATGCCTGTCGAAATTCTCACGACGACGACGGCTCCGTCCGATCTCGACGCTGCTCACCAACTTCTCGCAGTGTGGGGTAGGTAACGGAGGAGGTGCGGACGGAGCGTTCAGCGTTGCGTTGTGACGTAGTCGGCGTGGACAATGTGTTGCGTACGGTCACGAAATTCGGTCATTGAAAACGGCCATTGCGTGACGACACGGCCAGATGGCGCCCGGTAGTAGCTGGTGCAATCGGCTTGCCAAACGCTGACGTTTGCAATGGCGCGCTGTAGGTCGTCGTTGTAGGCGCTCAGCGCTTCGTTCGTCACGTCGATGCTTGCGAGTTTGTCGGCGATCATCCAGTCGAGGTGCGCGATGATGTGATCCACCTGATATTCGAGCATCGTGAGAATCGAGCCATTGTTTGTGTTCGGTCCGTACAACATATAGAGGTTTGGGAAACCAGCGACGCTGATTCCTAGGTGCGCCAGGGGCCCGTCGGTCCACGCATCAACGAGTGCCTGCCCATCGGTCCCAACAACGTCAATCGCAGAGAGGTACTTCGTCGTTGCGAAGCCGGTTGCAATGACGATGACGTCAGCTTCGTGAAGCTTTCCATCGGCTGTGACGATCCCATCGCGTTCGACGCGTGCGATTGTTGTCGTGATGAGTTCGAGGTTTGGGCGATTAAACGCGGGGTAATACGCGTTGGAAAACAGTGGTCTCTTGCAACCATATGGATGAGTCGGTTGCAATTGTTCGCGCGCAACTGGGTTGTGTACTTGCTCAATGTGGTCGCGTCCGACGGCCTCGCGCTCGGCGAGCATTTGTTGGTCGGCGAAGGTCATTCCTTGGTTCATGTTCTGTTCAACGAGGTCGCGAAACTTCAACAGCGGAGCGGGATCGGCGCGAAAAGCTGCGAGTTGTTCTTCGGTGTAGGGGGTGTCGAGTTTGGGGAGTACCCAGTTGGCAGTGCGCTGGAAGTAGTCGATATGCGCTGCCTGTTTGACGATCTCGGGTACGAACTGCACCGCGCTGGCTGCGCTACCGATCACCGCGACGCGTTGGTTGCGAAGGTTGTGCGTCCAGTTCCATTGGGCCGAGTGCCACATCGCCCCTTCAAAGGTGTCGAGGCCGTCGATTCCTGGCCATGCCAACTCGTTGAACATTCCTAGTGCACTGATCACTACGTTGGCGGTGACGCGCTCGCCCGACTGCAATTCGAGAGTCCACATCGAGGTGTTGCCGTCCCAGCGTGCCGATACGACGCCGTTGTTGAAACGACAGTGTGCAAGCACGCCATACTTGACGGCGATCGCCTCCATATACGCCAAGATTTCTGGCTGTGTGCCGTATGGCTTTGACCAATCGGCCTTGAACTCGAACGAAAATGAATACAACGCAGAGGGCACGTCGCACTCACACCCTGGGTATTGATTGCGACGCCATGTGCCACCGACTCCGTCCGACTGTTCGAAGATCGTGAAGTCAGTCAAGCCTTCATCGAGCAGACGTTTCGCTGCGCAGAGCCCGCCCGGTCCGGCCCCGATGATCGCGATGCGTTGCGGAGCGCTGTCCATATCAGCGGGTGAGATCCGTCAATACGGCGCGGCCGAGATAGGCGCTGGCTTCGAGCTCGTCGAAAATCGTGTCGAGTTCTGAAAGGGCACCACGTCGTGACACATGAGTCGTAATTTTTCCTGCCGCGGCAAGTTCCACAACTTCGCGCATCTCTTGCACCGTCCCAACCGCGGAGTAAAGGAGCGTCGTATCTTTGAGGAACCATTGCCATGGGTTGAGTTGTAGCGCACCGTCGCTCGAAGGTGGGATGCCTACAGCGATGAACACGCCGCCGCGCTTGACCATCGCCATGCCGAGTTCGAAACCGGAGAGGCGCGCTGCGAATACCAACACTGCATCGACGCCGCCGTGCTGTGTTGCGAATGCGCCGGCCTCGCTTGCGTCGATCGCGTGCTCGGCGCCGAGCGAACGGATGAATGCGAGGCGATCTTGGCCCACGTCCACACCAACGACCCGATATCCGAAGGCGTTGGCGATCTGCACCGCGTAATGCCCGAGGCCGCCGGCCGCACCGATGATGCCGATCGTGCGTCCGGGGCGCACGCCGTGCCCATGAAGCTTTCTGATCGCGCTGTACGCGGTGAGGCCGCCGCACGCGAGTGGTGCTTCGTGGTCGGGGATGCTGTCTGGCAATTCCACCAGCGATGGTGCCCACACAGCAATCTTTTCAGCGAAGGTTCCCATGGTTGGTCGGCCGGAAGGACACAATCGCGGGCGGCCGCTCATGCAATAGTCACACGTTCCGCACCAATATCCGCCCATGCCTCCGAGACCGAGGATCACGCGCGATCCAACCGACGTGAAACGCTCCGCGCCTGGTCCGAGTGCTTCGACAATGCCGATACCTTCATGCCCGAGTCCGCCTCCGCGGGGCACCCCCATCCAGTCGCCGCGCGCGAGATGTAAATCAGAATGGCAAACGCCCGATGCGGATAGGCGAACGAGCGCCTCGTCTGGGCCGGGAATCGGATCAGCCGTATCGATCACAGTCAACACATTGTCGACAACCTGGGCAGCTTGCATTGTGTCCTCCGTTGAGCGAGCGACGTCGTTGGCGACGCTAGTGATGCGGGTTGCCGTTAGAATTTGGAAAGAATGAGTCCACTCGTTGGAACGCCTGTCCCGGCAGTAACGAGCGCGTGCTGCACGTTGTTGAGTTGGTTGCACGACGTGCCACGAATCTGACGTACGCATTCGGTGATGCCGTTCATGCCATGAATGTATGCCTCGCCGAGCAATCCGCCGCTCGTGTTGATAGGGAGTTCGCCGCCGAGCGAGAGGCGGTCAACCGTTGCCCAATCTTTGGCTTCTCCGCGACCACAGAAGCCGAGTTCTTCGAGTTGCATCAGTACGAACGGCGTGAAGTGGTCATAGAGAAAAGCGGTCGACATATCGGAGGGTCTGAGCCCAGATTGTGACCACAGACGATTGGCGACGACCCCCATTTCTGGCAGTCCGGTGAGATCGTCGCGGTAGTAGGAGGTCATCATCTCGCTGTCGAATGTTGCGCCCTGCGATGCTGCCGCGATCACCGCGGGAATGTTGGGCAAATCGCGAGCGCGGTCGGTCGACGTCACAAGCACCGCGACGCCGCCGTCGCTCTCCTGGCAGCAATCGAGCAATCGCAACACTGGTTCGATGATCCAACGCGACTGCTGATGTTCTTCGAACGTGATTGGTCGTTGGTAAAACCATGCGCCCGGGTTGGTCGCGGCGTTTGCGCGGTCGACGATCGCGATCGGCGCGAAGTCGGCATTCGTGACGCCATAACGATTCATGTAGCTGTGCGCATGTAACGCGACCCACGATGCTGGCGTCATCAACCCGTACGGTGCATACCACGACATCCATGGCGGAAGCGTGGTGATCCGACCAGTCATGTTGCCGAAGCGATTGCCCGAACGTTCGTTGAACGCCCGGTAGCACACGACTGCGTCAGCAACGCCGGTTGCCACCGCCATCGCAGCTTGCATCACCGTTCCAGCGGCAGCTCCACCGCCATAGTGAACTCGACTGAACATCGTGATCTCGCTCAAGCCAACGTTGCGCGCGACTTCCATTTCGTCGCTGGTGTCCATCGTGAATGTCACGAGTCCGTCAACTTCGCCGGGTGTGAGCCCGGCGTCGGTGATGGCAGCTGTCACTGCTTCACATGCGAGTTGGAGCTCACTGCGACCCGAGTCTTTCGAGAATTCGGTTTGACCAATGCCGGCAATGGCGGTCTTGCCTGAAAGCGTGCGATCGATCATGTTGCGCTGTCGTTCAGGAGCGAAATTGCGGCTGTGCCGCCAAGGTGTTCTCCGAGTTCGTTGACCGCGCGCAGCGCGATTCCTATCGTTGTCTCCGCGTTGTCAACCGCGATCGAAGTGATCTCACCTGAGTACGTCAGCGTGTGCCCTGGAAACACAGGGACTCCGAGGCGAATCGCGACCTTGCGCACCATGGCGTTGGGCCCGGCCCAGTCGGTCAGATACCTACTCGTGTAGGCGTTATCCGACAAGATGTTCATGAAAATGTCGGGTGCACCTTGACTATTGGCATACGCCTTATCGTGATGCACGGGCATGAAATCACGCGTCGCGATTGCGCCAGCAGCAATTCGGGTGGCGTTGATATCAATGGCCCACTCCGGGAGCAGATCGCCGACGCGGAGTGCGGCAGGGTCGAGAGTCGGTGGCAAGATCATGTTGTGTGCTCCGGCGCAAACACTGCCAACACAACGTCGTTGTCGAACCGTTCGTAACGAACAGCAACACGCATGCCGATGGTTGCCTGTTCTGCTGTGACGGCGACGAGGTTGCTGACAAGACGAACGCCTTCGTCGAGTTCGACGAGAGCGACGATGTAGCCGTCGTCGAAGAACGGCATCGGCGGGTGGCGCGGGATGACGAAACTGATCACTGTGCCGCGACCGGTTGCTTCGCTTGCGTTCCACGTCAGCGATCGACATTGCGGACACATCGGCCGCGGCGGGTGGCGCAGCGTTCCGCAACCCTCGCAGCGTTGTATGAGCAACCGTTCTGCCATAAGGCCATCCCAAAAGAACGCGGTGTCTTGGGTAACCGTGGGTGCCAAACGAGCGCTCATGATGTAGATCCAGGTTTGAACTTGAAGATTCGGAAGCGTTGCAAACCAACCGTCTCAGCGGCGACCATATAGGTAGTGATCCAGGTGACAAAGTAACCCGAGCCGAGTCGTGTTTGTTTCGGCGGTGAAACTGACTCGAGCACCGTCGTCGCGGATACTTCATCGCCGAGACGGAGGTAACGCACGATCTCGAACTCAGAGTTGGATGCCAACGTGCCAACAAACCCTGCATCGTCGAGCAAACTCAGCACCTTCGCCCGAGCGCCTTCCACAGGCGAGCCGCCACGGTCGGCGATGCCGGTGATCTTGGGTGTTGCCATGGTCCATGTCTGGAGCATCAGCGGGGGAGCGACGATCTCACCAAAACGAGACGCTGCCGCAACGGCAGCGTCGATATGAATCGGGTTCGCGTCTTCAAACGCCGCGACCCAATGTCGAATCATGGGTTGGTTGACGGGATCCGGCGCCTGCGTTGCGCCGCTGTCGCTGATCGGTTGACCTACGAGCGCGGCGAGCTGTTCATCAAGATCATGAATCATCGATCACCACGGTAACTGAGGGTGCATTCGCGGCACAAAGTCGCTCAGTATCGGCGACCAACTAGGAGGCGGCCTTAGGCTTGGGGCCATTCATGGAAAACACGAAGGTCGTCGCCGTTTCGTCACTCGCTTCGCACGCGCTGGTCATCGCCAATGGCATATTGCTCGCGGATTCTTTCAACGTATTGCTTGTCGAGGAGCCTGGTCACGGACCTCGGTATTACTTCCCGCGCGGCGACGTCCGCATGGACTTGTTGACGTCTTCGGCAACTAAATCTACGTGCCCGTACAAAGGCGAAGCGTCGTATTGGTCGCTTGGAGATAGCGACGGCGGTGATGACGGCGGTCACAGCGACAGCGGGTATCGAGATTTCGTCTGGAGCTACGAAAAGCCGATCGATTCGGTTGCTGCAATCGCGGGTTGCATGTGTTTCTACAACGATCGCGTTGCTCTGAGCCTCGACGGCGAGCGCTCCGAATAAGGACGCAATGCAATGCAAGCGATTCGGGCTCGTTGGCGCGCTCCTGCGACGGTAGCGATGAGCAGCGACGTTCATGCAGCGTCGTCAGCAGATGGTGCCCTCGGCAAGATTCGAACTTGCGACCTACCGCTTAGGAGGCGGTTGCTCTATCCCCTGAGCTACGAAGGCGGGGGTTGGAGAAAACCTGGGAGAAAACCCGGTCTCGGCAACTGGGTGAGGATAATTGCTCTGGCGTCGTGGCCTCGCGTTGTGCGTTTCGGGCCGCGTCGAGTGTGTTGTGTGCTGTTGGCGCTATTTCTCGAGGCTCGCTTGTGTTTCGGTCGCGTCGAAGTGGCCGGATCGATCGTTCGGCGCGGATTTAGGCAGCGAGGCCGATGCTTCGATGTTGGGTATGTCGGTGTCGGGCGAGTGAGTTGACCATGAGTGCGAAGCCGAGGAGGTTGACGTGTTGTCGGGCTTGGCCGACGCTGTGGGCGCGGCGGAGCCAGAGGGTGTCGTCGAGGTTGCGGTTGATGCTCTCGGCGTCGTTGCGTCGTGGGTAGAGCCGCGCGAAGTCGTCGTCCTCTGGCGGGATTGGTCGGAGGTTTTCGGTGCGGTTGAGTTTGCGTTTTGTGTCGTCGTCGTTGCCGTGGAGCCGGACGGTGATCGTTGCGGCGCCGAGATGTTCAGGGAGCCGGTAGTCGTTATACCAACGGTAGCGGCCGTTGCGGTCTTGGTTGCGGTGGGTGCGGACGCGTTGTAACGGTTCGAATTGGGGTTCGCCGCGGTCGTTGAGTTCCGCGATGCCGAGGGTCCCGCCTCGTGCGAACAACGCAACCAACTTCGCGGTGCCGTCTTTGAGGGTGATGGTTTTGTGTTCGATGAGTGTCGATTTTTCTTCTCGGCGTTCTTTACGCCGTACGTTCTTTGGGTTGGCTTTCTTTGCGGTAACTCGGTTGATTGGTAGCCAGCCGAGTTCGCGTAGGAGTTGTTGGTGATGCACGCCGCGGAGCGCGGTGTCGTAGATGACGCCTTGCGCGCCGGGTAGTAGGGGTGCGAGGCGTTGGAAGCATTGCATCGCGGTCTTCGCTTCGCCACCAGGTTTGGGGACCCATTCGACATCGAG
>JBBRPC010000048.1:0-19777 GCA_038228615.1 Acidimicrobiia bacterium
CGTTGATGCCGTTGTAGATCACGAGGTTGTTGGTCACCGTCGACTGCGGGTACAGGATGCTCAGACCGCGGCCAGCGTTCCATGCGAACGTGTCGTGGTCGAATGTCACGTCGGGCGTGTTCGCAATCATTGCCGCCGGAATGTCCATGTTGTAGTGGCCTGCGTACTGGGCGATTCCGATGCCGCGGACGATCGAACCCGATGCGCCGGCAGTATTGAATTGAGCGGCCTTGTCGTAGACGGTCGATTCGACCGTGTGGCCGTTGGGATTGCTACCGATCCAGAGTTGATTGTTGCTGTGGTCGACGAAGAAATTGCCAGGTGCGAGCGCGCCCTTGCTGAGCACTTGGGCTTGGGTTGCGCCATCGATGAATACCTGATCTGCGTACCCAGCCGCCGGATAGTTCGGGTCAATCATGGTTGATGGGTAACAGTTGTCGCAGACACCGGTCGGGTTCCATCCGGTTTGTACCCAACCGTTCCCTGATGCCGCGAAGCTGTTGACAACGATGCTGCCCTTGAGCCAGACCGTTTCATGTGGGTAGGGCTGGAGTGTGATCCGTTTGAAGACTGATCCCAGGGTTTGCCGGTAGGTACCACCGCGCACGACGATGGTGTCGCCAGGAGCAGCCGAGAGGATGGCTTTGGTGATTGATGCGAAGGGGGAGGCTTGCGTTCCCTGATTCGAATCGGATCCCGTCGTCGCGACGAACAGCGCACCCGAAGGAATCGGGTACGCGGTGTCGGCGACGGTCGGGACCTCGAAGGTGGTTGCTGTTGCAACTGCCTGCGACTGATCATGCGCAACGAACGAACCGATACCAGCTGCTGCAACTGCCAGCGTCGTCAGCGTCGCGGCGATGGTGCGACAGCGCTGTACCAAGAAGTGGTGGCGGCTGCGGTGGGTCGCGAATTGAAGTGATGACATTGGTAGGGCACTCCCTTGCGTCAGTGTGTCCGCAGTCGCACTTCGCGAATCGGTGCACACTCTCCGTGACTTGTGTATCGGGAGATGTACCGCCAAACATTGAATTGAACTGGGTAAACAATCGGTAACGATTGGTAATGGTTCGGCTTGGATCCGATGTTGCGACAGAAAATTGCCACGGAACGTGAACTTTCCAACGCGGCCTAGGCTCGGCTGATGGCAACGATTCCTGTCGAAGTTGAGCAACTGAATGCGAGTTGGTTGACTGATGTCTTACAAGGCACCGTTCCTGGCGTTGTCGTGACCGATGTCACCGTGCTCGACGCCCATTCCGGAACGACTGGCCGGGCTCGGCTCGAGGTGGAATGTGCAGATGCGCGGGTTCCTTCGACATTGTTCGTGAAGCTCGCTCCGTTCACCGCGGAGCGTCGAGCATTCGTCGACGGACAAGGAATGGGAGTTGCCGAAGCGCGGTTCTATTCGGAACTGGCGTTTGAGGTTCCGGTGCGCACGCCTGTTGTGTACGCGAGCCAGCACGACGACGCAGGTCGCTACATCATGGTGTTCGAAGATCTGCTCGCGAGCGGCGCGCACTATCCGACCCAACACGACGCCGGCCTCATCGACGTCGTCAACGGTGTCATCGACAATTTCGCGTCGATGCATGCTGCATTCCACCAGAGCGATCGGTTCGCGTCGAACGGCGATCTGACATGGATCGAGGAACGCAGCCGGGGCTATGGATCGGCTGGGCCGTTAGTCCAACACGCAGTCGCTCAAATCGGCGACCAGATGCCCGACGTGTTTCACAAGTTTGTTGCGCTCTATCTGAGGGATCCGGATGCTGTCGCGAAGTTGTTGGCGCGGGGTCAACGAACGCTCGTCCACGGTGACGCGCATATCGGCAATATGTATGTCGATGATCGCGGTGTTGGCTTTCTCGATTGGGCAGTCCTTGGATTCGCTCCGGGAATGCGCGATGTCGCCTATTTCGTTGGCAACTCGGTCACCACTGAGTTTCGCCGCGAACACGAACGTGCTTTGGTGGCCAGGTACTGCGAAGGCCTGGCTTTCCGGGGAGTGGTGCTGAGCCTCGAGAACGCCTGGAACCAGTATCGATTGCAGATGGTGACTGGTTGGATCGCCGCGGTGGTCACAGCAGGATTCGGAAGCGCGTTGCAGCCAATCGAAATCGGTATGCGGGCGACGGAGCGGGCCAACACGGCACTTGTAGATCTCGACGTGTTCGAATGCCTTGCATCGCAGCTGTGAAATGGCGCGTGGTGACCAGCAGCGTTCGCTACGTTCGCGGCTTCGGTTTGGGCAAGTAAGGGTCACGAGATGAGCGACGGAATGAACGACACGTCCACGGTCGAAGCTGGCGGCATGCGGGGAGTCATGCCGGTCGTGGTGTTTACCGTGTTTCTCGACATGCTCGGCGTCGGGATTCTGTTGCCTGTTGTCCCGCAGCTCCTCGGCAACCCTCATTCGCCCGAATACCTTCTGCCGCATGGCTGGACATACACGAGCGGCTTAATTCTGCTCGGGTTCCTCACCGCTATCTATTCATTTGGTCAGTTTCTTGCGACGCCGATCCTCGGTCAACTCTCGGATCGGTTTGGCCGCCGGCCCGTTCTTGCATTCAGTCTGTGTGGCACGTCGCTCAGCTATGTCGTGTTCGCGATCGGCATCATCACGAAAGATATTCCGCTGCTCTTCGCGGCCCGCGCATTCGATGGTCTCACCGGCGGAAACATTGCAGTCGCGCAGGCCGCCGTTGCAGATATCAGCACCAACGAGACCCGAACTCGAAACTTCGGACTTATTGGCGCGACGTTCGGCCTGGGCTTCATCGCCGGACCGTACGTTGGTGGAAAACTGGCATCGCCGGGGATCCAAGTTATTTCTGGCCTCGGACTGCACACGCCATCGTGGTTCAGCGCATCGACACCGTTCTGGTTCGCTGCGGGTCTCGCGGGGATAAATACGACGTTGGTGTTGGTGCGATTTCCCGAAACGCTTGCGAGTCGAGCAGCAGCGAAACGAATCGTTTGGAGCAAGTCGTTCTCGAACGTCCGCAAGGCTGCCCGCTTGCCAGGACTTCGACCGATCTTCGGAACGGTGTTTCTCTACCAGAGCGGCTTTACGTTCTTCACAACGTTCTTCAGTCTCTACCTCATACAGAAGCTGCAATTCAAAGCCAACAACATCGGCGACTTTTTTGCATATGTCGGGTTGTGGATCGCATTCACCCAGGGTTTTCTTGCTCCACGAATTGCGAAGCGATTTCCGAATTGGAAAATCGTGCGTGCTGCGATCCCGCTTCTGTCGCTTGCGATCCTTACCTGTTTTCTCCCGAACAACACCACGCAGCTATTGCTCATCACGTGGTGCATACCTGTGTTCGTAGGTTTGGTATTCGCGAATGCGATATCGCTCGTGAGTGCGAGCGCGCCACCCGAGATCCAAGGTGAGGTGCTTGGCATCAATGCGAGCGTGCAAGCAATTGCTCAGACTATTCCCGCGGCGTTGATGGGCTATCTCGCCAGCATCGATAAAAACGTGCCGCTGATCGCCTCGAGCGTGACGATCGGGCTCGGCGCTATTGTGTTTTTCGCGTTCTATCGGCCACCGCAGGCCAGCCCTGTGCCAGCCAACAGCGTTGCGACTACCACTTGAGGGGGAGCGTCGCCGGACCCCAAATCCCGAAGGTGTCGGGCTTCCATGTGATCTGACCGTCGAGTTGAAATGTCGGCCAACGGTCGGCGAGTACGGCGAGCGCTTCTTGAAGTTCCGATCGCGCTAGCGCCGCGCCGAGGCAATAGTGGATCCCCGACCCGAACGTCATCTGTACGCCGCTGCGCTCGGCGGTGATGTCGAATGTGTTCGGCTCGCTGAATTGGCCAGGATCGCGATTTGCAGAGTCGAGGGGAACCGCGACGAGCGTTCCGGCAGGGAACAACACTCCGCGGAATTCGATCGGTTCAGATGCGACGCGCATCGTGCCACGCACAGCACCGAGATACCGCATCGACTCCTCGACAGCTCGGGTCGCGAGGTCTGGATTCCGAACGAGGATGCTCCACTGCTCGGGGTGCATAGCGAACAGCGCCATGGTGCAGGCGAGTTGATTGCGCGTGGTGTCAGTTCCTGCCATCAGCACCGCCTCCGCCAACATGATGAGCTCGTCGGTTGAGAGTCGGTCACCGGCCTCTTCAATAGCGATCATCGCGCTGAGGAGATCGTCGGCCGGTTGAGTTCTGCGATGATCGATCATTTCCCGGACGTAGTGTTCGAGTTCTGTCGAGGCGTGCAACACCGCTGGAAGATCTTCAGCGAGCGTGCCGTTGAAGATCTTGAAAATGTTCGTCGCCCATTCGGAGAAGCGACGCCAATCGGCGCGCGGTGCACCCAGCAGTTCGCAGATGATCGGAATCGGGTACGGGTCGCAGATCGCCTCGACGAAGTCGCAGGATCCGAGTGGATCGACACTATCGACGAGTTCGCTGATGACATGTCGCATGAACGGACGGAGCTTGTCGGCGGCCATCGGAGTAAAGGCCGGCGCGACGAGCCGACGGAGCCGCGCGTGTTCTTCGCCTTCCATTGAAAGAATCGACGGTCGTCGCTCATCGAAGAACTCGCCTGCATCAACTCCCGCCATTTGGGGTATGAGCGACAGGGCAGAATGAAATTTGCGTTCTCGAAGAATCGCGATCGCGTCGGTGTATTCCGTGAGTGCGTACCCGAACATCGTGCGGACGAGCCAGTTGTGTTGACGTGCAGCGTCGAACGCCGCGAGTCGTGCGACACGATCGAGACCGATGGTTTCGATTTCTGGGAGGTCGAGGTCGTGCACCAGCGTCGGCGTCATGGCAATGGTTTACCAGTTTGAGCATGCGGCGGGATTGAAGCTCCCGAGATATACCGACCTCGAGTGATCCGTTCGACCCGGGGCTGCGAATAGCTCGCGAATCCCGCGCCCGGCGGGCTGCATCGGCTGTGAAGGAACCCAAATGGACAATCTGGCAATGTTGAGCAGGGTCGTCGACGAAACAACCCGCCTCGTGAACGACACGCCCGTTGAGCAATACACGCTAGGGACGCCGTGTGCTGAATGGACGGTTCGCGACCTCATGAATCACATCACCGGCGGCGCGACGATGTTCGCGATCTCCGCCGAAACTGGTTCAGTCCCCGACGAAGTGCTCGGACAACTCATGGGCAGCGACCTTTTGGGCGACGATGCACCTGCGGCATGGGCAACTGCGTCGCAGCGCGCGCTGGCAGCTTTCCAAATCGAAGGTGTGCTCGACAGGACGGTCAAACTGCCGTTTGGTGAGATGCCAGCTGGCGCCGCATTGAACATCGCGATTTTTGATGTGGCGACGCACGCCTGCGATTTGGCTCGCGCGACCGGTCAGACAATTCAGGATCAAGGGATGCTCGAGAGCGCGCTTGTCTCAGGACAACAAATGGTGGGTGCGGAGCTGAGGGTACCGGGCGTATTCGACGCCGAAACCCAGATCGATCGTGATGCACCAATCGAGGACCGCCTGTTGGCCTTTGCCGGTAGAGCGCTGTAGGCATCTCGACAGAGCAGGTCCAATAGAATTGTGCGATGTGTAGAAACATTACGGAATTGCGTGGTTTGGAACCGCCGGCAACCAGCGAGGAGGTCGACGCCGCGGCGTTGCAATTTGTGCGCAAGGTGACCGGTGCGACGCGCCCGTCGCCCACGGTGGCGGCGTTGATGGAGCGCGCCGCCCATGACATCGCGGCGATTACTGCGGACCTCCTGAGTGCCGTGCCCGACCGGCGCGTCCCCCCGAAATCGCTCCCGCCGTTGCGGCGGCCTGAGGTGCGCGCGCGACTCGGGTTGGAACCATTCGCGAACTAGCGAGCGGCGAGATCATCGTGCACGAACAGCTCGACATCTTCGACGGACCGAACGCCGAGGTTGTCGCGCCGGTTCGACTCGACCTCATCGACGCCGACATCGTCTATCGGCGGCATTGGCTTGAGATCGCGCAACGCCGTGCCGTGTTCGATGCGCTGCTCAACACCACACCGTGGTCGCAAGACGAGATTGTCATCTTCGATAAGCGCGTCAAGGTGCCGCGACTTTCGTCGTGGCACGGCGATGCTGGAAGCGCGTATTCGTATTCGAATATCGCGCTCGAACCGCGGTCGTGGACCCCAACCCTGGAGATGCTGCGCGGCCGCGTCGAGTTGACGGCGGGTTGTTCGTTCAACAGCGTGCTCGCGAACTTGTATCGAGACGGCGCTGACAGTGTTGCATGGCACACCGACGACGAGGCCGAGCTCGGGATAGATCCTGTGATCGCATCGGTCAGCCTTGGCGCAACGCGGGTGTTTCAGCTCCGACACCGCACCACGCCGGCGCACAGACACGCGATGGAACTGCACGATGGAAGCCTGCTCGTGATGCGTGGCACGACGCAGCGGTGTTGGCATCACCAGATTCCGAAGACGGCGAAGATAGTCGGTCCCCGCATCAACCTGACGTTCCGCACGGTCGGATAATCCACGCTGGGCCGGGCGAAGCAGGCCCGTATGCCAGTGTCGCAGCCTTACTCCATACTCCTGGGTATGGCTACGTGTATTGATTGCAGGCAGGAAATGACGACCGCGAAGGCGTGTTCGGTAGCAGTGATTCCACTGCGGACCGGGATGTTGATTCGCCGACCGTGGGGTACTGAATCGAATTGGCGTCGGCCGTCGGAGGGGCAGCGGTGTGCCGATTGCGGTGTGCTTCCTGGTGGTCTGCACCATCTGGGTTGCGACATCGAAGAGTGTGCCGACTGTGGCTATCAGCTCCTGTCGTGTGGTTGTCTCGACCAGTTCGATGAGTTCGAACTCATCGACGTCATTGCCTGATCGCGGCGGTACGGTGCGATCGTGGATGAGCCGACGACCCGACGGGACTGGGTCGACCGGGCCTCGGCGGCGTTGCAACAATTGGTCGGCGAAGCGACTGAGTTTCGAGATGGTCAACTCGACGCGATTATCGCGTTGGTCCGTGATCACAGACGCGTGCTCTGTGTGCAGCGCACGGGTTGGGGCAAGAGCGCTGTCTATTTCGTTGCAACGAAACTCTTGCGCGACGACGGCGCCGGTCCAACCTTGCTTGTGTCGCCGCTGCTGGCGTTGATGCGCAATCAAATCGAACACGCAACCCGCGGCGGTATCAAGGCAGCGACGATCAATTCGGATAATCAAGATGATTGGGATTTGATTCACGAATCGATCGACGCTAACGATGTGGATCTCCTGATCGTTTCGCCAGAGCGTTTTGCGAATCCCAAGTTCCGAGCCACGGTCTTGCCGCTGCTCATCGAACGTACAGGCTTGTTTGTCATCGATGAGGCGCATTGCATCAGCGATTGGGGTCACGACTTTCGCCCGGACTATCGCCGGTTTGTGCACGTATTGCGGATGCTGCCAAGTGATGTGCCGGTGTTATGCACCACCGCCACCGCGAACGACCGCGTTGTGCACGATGTTGTGGCGCAACTCGGACACGACTTGTTGGTGTTGCGTGGCCCGTTGGAACGCACCAGTCTTGCGCTAGATGTTGTGCAGTTGCCGTCGCAAGCGCAACGTCTGGCTTGGCTTGTTGCGGCGTTGCCAACGATCAGAGGCTCGGGGATCATTTACACCTTGACGGTTCGCGACGCATTGCTGGTGAGTGATTGGTTGAACGCTCACGGCATCCGTGCGGCCGCCTATCACGGAGGCGAAGATTCTTCGAACAAACACATAATCGAAGCGCAGCTGAAGGCCAATGAACTGAAGGCGGTTGTCGCAACTTCTGCACTCGGCATGGGCTACGACAAACCAGATCTCGCGTTCGTGATCCATTTTCAGTCGCCGGGTTCCGCGATTGCGTATTACCAACAAGTTGGTCGTGCAGGTCGAGCACTCCCCGACGCGGTCGGTGTGCTGTTGGCGGGTGAGGAAGACGAACGGATCCAGAACTGGTTCATCAACACGGCGTTTCCAGCACAGGAATACGCGGAAGCGATCATCGCGGTGCTCGATCGCGAAACAGCACCGATTGGTGTCGCGGCGATCGAACGCGAGGTCAATATCAAACGATCTCGTCTGACGAACATGTTGAAGGTACTCGAGGTCGACGGTGCGATAGCTCGAAGTGGCGCGAAGTATCAACGGACGGAACAAGCTTGGTCGTATCCGGTTGAACGCATCGCGAATATCACTGCACAACGCCATCTTGAGCAGGCGCGGATGCGCGATTACCTCACCGGCGGCGGCTGTCTGATGCAGCATGTTCGGCGCGAACTCGATGATCCGGATCCGCAACCGTGTGGTCGCTGCGGGCGGTGCGTTGGACACCCGATCGTTGTCGTGGAGATCGATCCTGTCGTCGCGAGGGAAGCGGTTGCGTTCCTGCGCGGCCACTCGATCGATATTGAACCGAGAAAACAATGGCCTGATCTGAAACGCATCGCGCCGACGAGCCAGGCGCTGGCGGGCAAAGCGTTGTGTCAACTCGATGACGGAGGTTGGGGCAAGCTGGTCAGGGAGCAGCGTATCGGTGGCGTGTTCAGCGATGAACTCGTGCAAGCACTCGCCAGTTTGTGCCGGAGTTGGCGTCCTGATCCGCGGCCAACGTGGATCGCCGCCGTACCAACGCATCGCGATCCCGACGCCGTCGCACAGTTTGCGCAACGACTTGCCGTTGCGCTCAAGTTGCCGTTTCGAAATGTGGTCGTTCGCGTCGAGGCCCGCCCGCCGCAGTCGGAGATGGAAAACAGCGCTCAGCAGTGGCGCAATGTCGTTGGGGCATTTGCGATCGTCGGCGAGGTGTTCGACGGCCCCGTACTCCTCGTCGACGACACTGTGTCATCGCGTTGGACGATCGCCGTACTTGCCGATCAGTTGTTTCGCGCTGGAAGTGGCCCGGTGCTGCCGCTCATCTTGGCGCAAGGAACGAGCGAGTAGTCCCCGTCGTGGAGTTACTTACCGGTGTCTGGCCTACGTGCTGTCAGCAGGGTTTCGAGATGGTCAACTTGCCCGTCGGCGTTGCTGAGTAGAGCGTCGTTGTAATGCCGTTCGCCGCGATGGTTGGTTGTGTTCGGCGGCGCGTAGCTCAAGAGCACGCTGATCCGGTGAGGGCCAATATCACTTGTGGGGGGCAGCGACGCGTGCATCACGTCACCGTTATGAATCGTGACGTCGCCAGCGCCGACCACGACAGAAACCCCGTTGGGCGCGCTGTCTTCGCGGCCGTCGATGAATGGGTGGCTTGTATCTTGCGAACCTGGCAGGAAACGCAGTTCTCCGGCCGCTGGCGAACCGTCGGTCAAACAAATTGTCATGACGTAACACGGACACGTCAACGCGTGTCCACCCATGCCGCAATCGCGGTGCCATGGGAGATCGGCCAGTCCCTCTTTGACGTTGGGCCGTTTCCACAAGACAGTGACGGAATCAATGTCGTCGCCCGACGCGTGAACGACGTCGGTATCGACGAGCGCAACAATCGAACGGATGCGATCGTCGTCGTAGAGCGCTCGGAGCAGAGGTCGGCGTGCGCCGTTTAATACTCGACACAACACAGTTTCGGCGGCGGTATTGCGTCCCCACCACGACTCTTGATCTCCCTCGACTGCAGCGGCCTCGAGTTGGTCGGCCTCGCCGCGAATCGTGGCGATCTCTGCGTCGGTGAATACCGCTGGCACGTGGAGGTAGCCGGCAGTCTTGAGGTAGTGAGCAGCGAGATCGCGCTGTTCGCCGATCTCGTGCATTGTGAACGGCCGAGCCGGGTCGAGCGGGTTGCCTTCGAGGTCGCGCAGATCCATGCGCTCAGAGTCGTAGATCGGCCGTCCGTGAAACATGGCGCGCAGCGCGGGCTCCCAACGGATGAAACGGAGCGGGTTTCCGCGAACGACTTCAACTTGATCCCGGTAGAACATGGCGACGGGTGTTTCGAGATCAGCGACCAGGCCGAAGAACATTTCGTCGCTCACCGCCACGACCGTGCGCGCGTGTTCATCACCTTCAAGAACTGCGATCGTTCTGCCATCGCTGCGGTAGGTGTAGGTCGCGGTTGGGGTTCGAATCGCGAGTGCACCGATCTTTTCTGCGTCAAGGGCCGCTAGCGCCCCATTGCCTGCTGCCAGGAGGGTCGGGAGTTCTTCGGTGTGAAACGTGCGAATGTCAATCGATCCCATTGGAACAGCCTCGGTATGAATGAGCGATTTGTGCAAGCCGCGTGTATCGCAAACAATGCGATGTCGTTGGTGTTACGCCGAGAGCGCTCCCCAGGAAACGCCGGTGAGTTCACACGACACGTCCCACAACTGCCGTGCGTCGGCGACATTGTGCGAGCGCTTGTTCGATTTCACTTTGACGGGATTTCCGCGTTGCTCCATGAATCCGCCGGGTCCGAAGTAATCACCGCCCGATGCATTTGGGTCGACGGCGGCTCGCAACGTGGGGAGTGCGCCCATTGATGCCGATTGCATGGCGATGTTGAGCACCGGCTGTGTGAATTTCATCAGCGTTCCGCTGATCCCAGCGACGTCGTGGCCAAGGTTTGTGTTCGAACCACCTGGGTGGGCCGCAGTTGCAATCGTTGACGCGCCAGCTTCGGCGAGACGTCGTTGGAGCTCGTAGGTGAAGAGCAAGTTTGCAAGTTTGCTGCGGCCGTATGCACGCCATGGCGAGTAGTGCTGTTCCGATTGCAGATCGTCAAAGTTCATCGTCCCCATCCGGTGACCCACACTGCTGATGTTGACGACGCGCGAAGCATTGGTAGCAAGCAGCGATTCGATCAGCGAGGCGGTGAGCGCGAAATGTCCGAGATGGTTCGTGCCGAGCTGGAGTTCGAAACCATCCGCGGTGGCGCGTTTCGGTGTTGCCATGACACCAGCGTTGTTGATCAAGAGATCGAGATGGGTGTGGTCAGTTCCGAACGTTTTCGCTGCGCCGCGCACAGATTCGAGATCGGAAAGGTCGACATCGAGGATACTGACGGATCCACTCGGGCGCAGCGCAACAATTGCGTCGCGAGCGTTGTCTGCCTTTGCGCGGCTGCGGCACGCCAACACGACGTGCGCTCCATGTTGTGTGAGCGCTCGTGCGGCCTCGAATCCAATTCCGCTATTCGCGCCCGTGATGAGCGCGATTCGACCCGACTGATCGGGGATATCTGTCTCTGTCCATCCGGCCATGCGACGACCTTATCCACAAACCGTGTTCAACGAAATGCTTGACCCGGCTGAGTGGCGCGGGCAGACTGCGCACCGACGGTCTCCCGGGGGAGCCGCAGAAGGGAATCCAATGCGTCGTGTTCGTCTTCGCCGCTCGGCTAGCGCAGCCGCAGCCCTACTCGCGATCTCTGCTGGAGTTGGTGTGCTTGGGGCTCCGCCGGCCCATGCCGATGGGCCTGGTGTCGGGAATCCGTGGATCGTGACGCTCGGTGACTCTGCGATTTCTGGCGAGGCTGGTCGGTGGGCAGGCAATACGAATGGTTCGTCGAACAACGTCGACGCGCTCGGATCGACTGCGTACTACGACAACGCAAACAACACCGGGGAACAGATTTCCGGATGTCACCGGTCGAAATCGGCAGAGGTATACGTCGGTGGCGGCGTGAATTCAATCAACTTCGCGTGTTCTGGTGCGCGCACATATACCCAAACGCCGGGTTCTGGCGACTACAAGCCAGGCATCGACTTCTTTTCGGATTCGAACGGACATCAGGGCCAAGCGTTGATGCTGCAGAATTTTGCTGGCACGCACAATGTCAAAGCAGTTGCGTTGCTGATCGGCGCGAACAACTATGGGTTCGCCGACATTGTGCAGCAATGCATTGAGGATTTCCTACTTTCTCCGAGTTGGTGGAAGGACTATTGCAACGACGATTCAAGCATCACTGCGAAGTTCACGGCGAGTAATATCGCGACTGTCACCAGCCAGGTCAAGGGCGCGATTCTGAACGTGCGTCAGGCAATGCTGAACGCTGGATATGCGGACTCGCAGTACAAGATTGTCGCGCAGACCTACTCGTCTCCAATCCCCAAGGGTTCAGGCAATCGCTATTCGCAGTCTGGCTACTCTCGCCAATCGACCGGTGGCTGCGGAATGTGGAACAACGATGCCGACTGGGCCAACAATACGGTCGTGCCAACGTTGAACAATTCAACAATCAATGCGGTTGCGCAGAGCGGGCTCACCAACATTGTTGTGCTCAACGACGTGAACGCACTCGTTGGAAGGCGACTGTGCGAAAACACCGTTGGGCTGTTAGAGGAAAAAGGCCTGAGCAACTGGCACAGTGCCGGGGCGGTCGACAACACCGAATGGGTCAGCCAAGCTAGAACCGTATCGACCATCTTCGGCCCGTACCAGCTCCAAGAGGGCATGCACCCGAGTTATTGGGGCCAGCTGGCGTTGCGCAACTGTTTGCGTCTGGCGTTCAACGGCGGTTCTGTGCACGGCGGAACGTGTAATCGAGGCTCGGGTCTCAATGCGAATGGCGAACCAAATATGTCGCTCTCGTAAGGAGGGCATCGTTCATGCTGTGCGGTATGGCGCTAGAAGTACCACGGATATGGCGACCAGTCGGGCTCACGCTTTTCTAAGAACGAGTCGCGACCTTCAGCTGCTTCATCCGTCATATACGCCAGCCGTGTTGCTTCTCCCGCGAATACTTGTTGCCCGACGAGTCCGTCGTCGATGAGGTTGAACGAGAACTTCAACATGCGCTGCGCGGTCGGGGATTTTCCGTTGATCTTGGCTGCCCACTCGAGCGCAACCCGTTCGAGATCCGCGTGATCAACCACGGCGTTCACCATGCCCATGCGGTGCGCATCGAGTGCCGAGTACTCATCACCGAGGAAGAAGATCTCGCGCGCGAACTTCTGGCCGACTTGGCGCGCGAGGTACGCACTTCCGAATCCTCCGTCGAAGCTCGCGACGTCGGCGTCGGTTTGTTTGAATCGTGCGTGTTCACGTGACGCGATCGTGAGATCGCTCACCACGTGCAAGCTGTGTCCGCCGCCAGCTGCCCATCCTGGCACGACGCAAATCACGATCTTGCCCATGAAGCGGATGAGGCGCTGCACCTCCAATATGTGCAACCGACCTGTTTTCGCCCGATCAACCGTGTCGGCCGTGTCGCCACTTGCATATCGATAGCCCGACTTGCCGCGGACGCGCTGATCGCCGCCCGAACAGAATGACCACACACCGTCTTTCGGCGATGGGCCGTTGCCGGTGAGCAGCACACAGCCGACATCCGTGGTCTGGCGTGCGTGGTCGAGTGCTCGATAGAGCTCGTCGACAGTGGATGGTCGGAAGGCATTTCGGACTTCGGGTCGGTCGAACGCGATCCTGACAGTGCCTTGGTCGAGTGCCCGGTGGTAGGTGATGTCTTGGAAGTCGAATCCTTCGACGGTCCGCCATGCTGATTGATCAAAAATCGCAGAAACCATTCGGCGAGATTACGGTGCAGGGCTGCAACCGTCCGCACCCCATGAGGAGCTTCCCAAATGTCTGCAGCTGAAGACGGCTTCGCCGTCGCGTCTGGCCTGGTCGGAACCGAAGAAGGCTCAGGAGATTGGTTCGTGATCGACCAGGATCGCGTGAACGCGTTCGCCGATGCGACGCTCGATCATCAATTCATCCATGTTGATCCCGAGGCAGCGAAGGCCACGCCGTTCGGTGGCCCAATTGCGCACGGATTCCTGACGCTGTCGCTGTTGGTGCATCTTTCGAAATCCATCCCACAGAACCCGGATGTGTTCAAGGGCGCGGTGATGGGCGTGAACTACGGCCTCGACAAAGTTCGGTTCATCAATCCGGTACGGGTCGGCTCGAACGTGCGCGCCACGAGTGTTATCTCCGACGTGGTTCTGAAGGACCCGAGTACCGTGCAGACGAAGCGGACGTTAACGGTCGAAATTGAAGGCGTGGCGAAACCTGCATTGATCGCAGAGTGGATCACGCTCACCGTCTACGGGTGATGCGCGACCCACTCAGTATCGTTGGCTCGACCAAGGCTCCTATGTCGTGGGGCTCGCCAAACTGAATGTCGATCCCAAGGTGATGCTGATCGACTTGAGTCCCTTTGCCGATACGCACTTTTTCGTAATGGTGGCGACACTGTCTTTGACGACCGAGTGACTGGTTGCAACGTTGCCGCTGAACGAACCACCTGTCGATGAACCGCCAGCATCGATTGTGATTGGCGGACCGTTGTCTTGGGCCCCCGATGTGAACGTGATGACACTCGGGTTCAGTTTCGTTGTGTGCGGACGCGCCACCCAATTGAGGTTGCCAGCGAGCGCGCTCGTGGGCGTGTCGAGCAACGAGAAACAGTTGAAACTCGGTACCGACCGCACCGAGCCAGATTTGCCCATCTTGACGTTTGCACCGTCGCCGGTCCCGGTGCAGTTCTTGAGTGTCGCCTTGAACGTGATGTCGGTGGGGACTGCGGTACCGGCGCTGAGCGGGGGATTGAACTTCAAGCTTGCAACGACGTCGCAGCTCACCGAGCCAGTCCCGTCGATTGGCGGTGGCGGCGTCGCACCTGCGGAGCTCACGAAGGCGAAGCTGGCGGCGAACGCTGCTGCCACCATGACTGTCAGTGGGCGCTTGAGTGATCTCACAGATGGCTCCCTGCGTCGCCAGGACATTTTCCTGGGCGAATGTGCCAAGCGTAACCACATGATCGACTTCTGTCGAGGGATGAGCCAAATCTGAATGAAACAACTTGCAAAGTAAAACCATTAAAACTATATTGTCAATCGAAATAGTTGACTATAGAAAGAGTCTGTTCGTGAAGAAGCTCGGTTGGATTGCAGGAGTGTTGGTGTTCGCGGTGGCGGTCGGCGCCTGCGGAAGTGATGCGAAGACGACGGGTAGTTCGGCTCCTGCCGGTGCCAAAACGACGCTCAACTTGGGGTACTTCCCGAACGTGACGCACGCCCCGGCGGTATATGGGGTGGAAAATGGCGACTTTGCCAAGACGCTGGGATCGAACGTGACGCTCAAGACGTCCACGTATACGGCTGGCCCCGCCGCGGTCGAGGCGCTCTTCAGCGGTGCGATTGATGCCGCCTTCGTTGGGCCTGGTCCAGCCAGCAGCGCGTATACGAAATCAAACGGCGCAGCTGCGCTACTCGTTGCGGGAGTTGCATCTGGTGGCGCGTTCCTTGTCGTACAGCCAGGAATTACGGCGCCAGCTGATCTCAAGGGGAAGAAAATTGCCGATCCACAACTGAATGGCACCCAAGACATTGCGTTGCGCTGGTACCTGAAGCAACAGGGTTTCAAGACCGATATCAATGGCGGCGGCGATGTGCACGTCGTGCCGCAGGACAATGCGCAAACGCTGGACGCGTTCAAGTCGAAGGACATCGATGGAGCCTGGGTACCTGAGCCATGGGCAACCCGGCTCGTGAGCGCTGGTGGCAAAGTGCTTGTCGACGAGCGTGATCTATGGCCGAACAAGCAATTTGTGACGACAGTGCTGATCGTAAGTACGAAATTCCTGAATGCTCATCGAGACGTTGTGAAGGCGCTCATCTTGGCAACTAGCAACGCGATCGACGCGATCAACGCGAATCCGACAGCGGCGGCCTCGGTGGTTTCGAAGGGAATCGAAAAGATCACGACGAAGCCGATCAAAGTCGACTTGGTGACCGCTTCGTTCAAGAGCATTACCTTCACGCTCGACCCGCTTGCGACCACGCTGTTGACCGTTGCCGATCATGCCTCGCAGATCGGGCTTGCGAAGAAGGCTGACCTGTCTGGCCTCTTTGACCTGTCGCTTGTGAACGAGCTGTTGGCAAGTAAGGGCAAGGCTTCGGTGAGTTCGAAGTGAATGGTCTGTCGTTGGTCGCAAACTCCGAGCCAGAGTCGTCGAACTCGACGCCGCATTTGGCACCAGCGGACATTGCTGTGCGAGTCGCCGACGTCTCCAAGGCGTTTGGCGACTCGCGCGACGCAGTACTCGCTCTGGATCGGGTGGATCTCAGCGTCGAGCGTGGCGAATTCGTTTGTTTGCTTGGCGCATCGGGGTGCGGCAAATCCACCCTGCTGAATCTCGTTGCCGGTCTCGACAAGCCCGGTCTTGGAACGGTCGATGTGCTTGGTCGAACGGGTCTGATGTTTCAAGAAGCAGCGCTGTTCCCATGGCTCACCGTTCGCGCGAATGTCGAGCTCGCGCTGCGTCTTGGCGGAGTCGCGAAGAGCGAACGCAAAGAGCGCGTCTTGCAGTTGCTCGATCTCGTGCACCTTGGATCGTTTGCTACAAAACGACCGCACGAGCTCTCTGGCGGTATGCGTCAGCGCGTCGCGCTGGCGAGGGCCCTCGCGCAGGACGCGGATGTGTTGTTGATGGACGAACCATTTGGCGCGCTCGACGCGATGACGCGCGATTTGCTCCATGACGAACTCGAGCGTCTTTGGCAACAGCGGAACTTCACCGTTGTCTTTGTGACACACAACGTTCGTGAAGCAGTGCGCCTCGGCGACCGCGTCGTCCTGCTCACAAGTCGTCCGGGTCGCGTCTGCGAGACATTTCCTGTCGCGATTGAACGACCGCGCCGGATTGACTCAACCGAGGTTGCGACCCTGGCGGCAACGATCACGGATCGACTACGACAGGAGGTTGCTCGCCATGCCAGCTAACCCGTCGGCAACCCTCGAGCAGGAACTCGCCGGCCTGGATGCGCTCAATCTCGCGTTGCCGAGCCGCAAAGGTGGACTCCGACGCCGCTGGGCGACGCTCTGGCCGCCATGCGCAGCGGTCTCGATCGTGATCCTGTTGTGGCAAACAGTCGTGTGGAGTGGATGGAAGCCCGAGTACATCTTGCCGTCGCCGTTCACTGTTGGCAGCGCGTTCATGCATGATTTCGCAACGATCGTGAGCGCGTCCGGCAACACGCTGCGACGCGGCGTTGAGGGCTTCTTGTTCTCTGTAGTTGTCGGGACAGCAGTCGGTCTTGCCGCGGCGCGGTTCAAAATGGTGCGCGCCGCTATTGGATCGCTGATGAGCGGATTGCAAACAATGCCATCTGTCGCGTGGACGCCGATTGCAATCGTGTTGTTCAAGCAGAGTGAAGGAGCAATCTTTTTTGTCGTCGTCCTTGGCGCCGCACCGTCGGTTGCCAACGGCCTGTTGCAAGGCATCGATCACATTCCGCCGATTCTGTTGCGCGCCGGTCGCGTCCTTGGCGCTCGAGGGGTGAATTCGCTACGCCACGTTGTTGTTCCTGCCGCTTTGCCGACGTTTGTGTCTGGTCTGAAGCAAGCCTGGGCGTTTGCGTGGCGCGCGTTGATGGGCGCCGAACTGTTGATTACGGTGATCGGAGCAAGAACGCTCGGTCAGCAATTGGATGTGAACCGCAGCCTTCCCGACTATCCAGCGATGTACGCCGACATGGTCGCGGTGCTCATCATCGGAATCGTCATCGATGTGCTCGTCTTCGGTCGCATCGAACGTTCACTGCGCCGACGCTGCGGATTGGTCGATGCCGGTTGAGTTTGTCGGCCGCACG
The DNA here is from genome assembly GCA_038228615.1 of Acidimicrobiia bacterium. Classification (GTDB taxonomy): domain Bacteria; phylum Actinomycetota; class Acidimicrobiia; order IMCC26256; family PALSA-610; genus F1-120-MAGs023. The sequence goes on from JBBRPC010000048.1 coordinate 17,488, forward strand.
ACATCTCTCGCGATTCAGGTGATTCGACCCGTGACGGCTTCCGACGGATGCTCGTCGAGGGCCCTCGCGAGGAACGTTGTCATGGCATCCTCAGGCAGCGGACGGGCGAAGAGGTAGCCCTGGCCGAGGTCGCATCCGGCGGCGCGCAGTTCGTGGAGTTGATTTCCATGTTCGATGCCTTCTGCGATGACGCGCATGTTGAGGTTATGTCCGAGACCAATGATCGACCGGACGACGACGATCGCTTGAGCATGCCCGTCGCCGCACAGTTGTCGCACGAAGCTCTGGTCGATCTTGAGATAGTCAACAGGAAAGCTGCACAGATACGACAGCGAGGAATATCCGGTCCCGAAGTCGTCGACTGCGATCTCGATCCCGAGTTGTTTCAGCGCGACGAGTTGATTCTGAATGATCGCAGTGTCTGAGAGGAGGGTCCCTTCGGTGATTTCGATCGTCAATCGATGCCCTGGGAGACCAGTGTCGGCGAGTGCCTGTGCCACATCGGCGACGAACGTCGGTTCTTGAAGTTGCACTGCTGCGACGTTGACGCCGACACAAACGTCGCTGTGCGCTGGAAACTCGACCTGCCACGCAGCGGTTTGGCGACATGCTTCGCGAAGTACAAGAAGGCCGATCGCAGAAATCAGGCCGGTGTCCTCGGCGATCGGTATGAACACCTCGGGACCCACCGTGCCGCGAGTCGGATGATTCCACCGAACGAGCGCCTCCATCGAATCAATTCGATCCGTGGCCATGTTGACCAATGGCTGGTAGTACACCTCGAATTCACCAAGGTCGAGCGCTCTGCGCAGGTCTTCGTGAATTTCATGTCGCGTCGTAATTTCCGACTGCATGGCGTCTTCGAAGATTGCGAATTGATCTCTTCCCCGCGCCTTCGCCGCATACATCGCGATGTCTGCTCGAATGAGAATTTCTTCGGCGTCGAGCGCGTCGGCGCCATTGTCTGCGATTCCGATCGATGCTCGAATATGGAGCTCGCGGCCGTCGATCGAAAACGGAACTCGCAAGGCTTCAAGCGTGCGGCGAGCGAGGCTGATGGCTTCGCCCGGGGTCGATTCTTCGAGGAGTATCGCGAATTCGTCTCCGCCGAGGCGGGCTGGTGTGTCGCCATCACGCACGTTGAATTCCAAACGCCGGGCGACCTCAACGAGGAGTTGGTCACCAGCGTCGTGTCCGAGTGAGTCGTTGATCAGTTTGAAGCCGTCGAGATCGCAGAACAGCACTGACGTTGTCGCTCCTGATCGTCGCGATCGAGCCAGGGCATGATCGAGACGGTCTCGCAGCAGCGCGCGATTGGCGAGCCCTGTGAGTTCATCGTGGAAGGCCTTGTGGACAAGATCACTCATCAGCCGATAGCGGTCCGTGACGTCGCGACCGTTGACGACAATGCCGTTTACATGTGGGTCGGAGAGCAGATTTGTATAGGTCGCTTCGATCTGCACCCATACTTGGTCACTATTGCGGGCGCGGTATAGCAACCGAAACGTTCGTCCCGGACAGTCGAGCATTGTCGCGCTCTCCGCGGAAACGAGGCCGAGATCATCCGGGTGGATCAGGTCTGCGATCGTCGTTCCGAGCAGCGACTCGTGGGTGTAGCCGAGGACGTGCTGAGCGGATGGGCTCGCGTAGGTGATGATTCCTGTGGCGTCGGTGGTCAGGATCAGGTCTGTCGCGCTCGTCACGAGCGAGCGGAACCGCTCGGTAGCGTCCTTTTTTGCGGCACGACCGAAAAACAGTCCGGCGGCCATTGCCGCAGCGATAGCTAGGACGCCGACTGGGATTGCCTCAGAGTGCACTCAGACCTATCGCACCAAGTCGATACGACCTTGAGATCGAATCACATTGTCTATTTGCCGACGCAGCTATTGAGCCCCAGTCTTTGCGCCGCCTCGGTTGTTTTGACAGCGGCGTCGTTGAAACTCTGGATGTCATCGTTGTTGAGATCGTTCAGCGCACCGTCGAGCAAATCCACGATCGCTTGTGCGTCGGCGGTGTCCTGATCGGGTAACCCAACCGCTCTGAGTGCTGCCAATTCTCGGTTGCCGATCTGCAGCATCGTTGGGACATCTCCGCGCAGCGTTGCATTGGTCAAATCGGGGAGGTACGTCTCACAAACTGCATTGGCTTTGCGCACATAGTCGGCTTTGGTGAGCGTGTGTGATCCCGCGACGGTCGATGTGGTCGAGTGATCGCTCGATGAACTTCGGGATGCGATGAAACTCACAATTGCAATGATGACTGCGACGGTGACGCCCCCGATGATCAGCAG
>JBBRPC010000049.1:0-19575 GCA_038228615.1 Acidimicrobiia bacterium
CTACCAACCCACCGGCAAACCAAAAGGCCCAACCCGCCCCAAACGACAACACCCCGAACCGCAATGAGGGTTCGGGGCGTCCTCGATGTCTCGCGACATCACACGAGCGGAGACGATGGGACTCGAACCCACGACCCCCTGCTTGCAAAGTCGAGGGGCCATCATCCGCCGACGTTCACGGATGTCGCTGCACGTCATGACCGTTGCAATTCAAGTACACGAGGTCTTTGGGAGTCGTCTGCGGTCGCCCGTTTCGGCTTTCAAACTGGCTACATCGAGTGCTGCGCGGATATTCGCGGCGCGTACTGGCTATGTCTCGCCCCCGGCAGCGCTGGACTCATTCACCGGGCCCAGATAGCCGCTCAAGATCGTCTCGGGCGAGGCACCTATTGCTGCAGCAACCATATGAAGCGAGACCACGGCCACATTGACGAGCCCAGGGAGCAATCGGTCGATGCCACCGTCTTCCTTGATGACGGTATTCACGATCGCGTTGAACAAGGGCGTCGCGCCACCCTCGGAAACAAATGCGGAGAGGATCTGAACACCGCGTGTATCGATCGCGATTTGCGAGGCAGTTCGGCTTGGCGCTGCCGCTGGCGCGGCATTTGGTTGTCCGGAGCGCAACACGCTCGCTGGATCGGACGACGCTGCGACACGATCGAGAAGCGCCACATCGTTGGGGAGCAGCAACGGCGAGAGTGATGAAATGTCGTTGTCCGAACTGAGCGTAAAGCGGAAAAGGTTCGGCGCCGTGCTGAGTTCCGGGTCCGCTCCGCAGCGCTCCACTGCGTTACGAACGAGCGGCCAATGCGCGATGGCCTCACGAACATCGATGTCAAAAAGCTCGTCCTCAACGCGCTCAAACGCGGTCCACGCTTCACGCACAAGCGGCATGAGGTCGATGTGTGGTTCCAAATCCACGAGACCTTTCCGTACCGGGCCCCACCCGTCATAGTCAGCGAGGAGCCGGTCACGAGCGAGGTAGAAAGTGATCAGCTGTTTCCACTGCCGGTTGTCGTTCGAGCCTGCGGCTCTGATGTCAATTCCTCCAAGAGGGAGCCCACAGTGCTGTGCATAGTTCCGCAGCTTGTACATGAAGCGATATGCAAAGGAGCCGTTGAATTCTGCAACGGTCGCCTCCTTGAAGCGCACCATCTGCTGCGACTCACGCCCGAAACGACGCGCCAACGACGTTGCCGCGTGGTCGAGATACAGCCTGACGGCTGTGAGCCAGTTGACGAGTTCTCCCGTGAGCTGCACCGCTGCTTTGCGGGGGTCCATCTGGCCGCCATCGCGCCCGAGTCCCCAGAGCTGCGCGTAGAACTCGTGACGTCGCTCGAGCTCGCGGAAGTTCTGAGCTGCGAGCACAAACGTTGGCCTTTCCGTCACGAGTCCGAACAGGTTGACGGCGTCCTTGAGCTGGTCGGCTTCGCTATGTGAGATTTCGATGCAGATCCGGATGGTCGTTCGGCTACCGCTTCCGTCGTCTGCTGAAGGACCGATTGTTCCGAGACCAAACTTCTCGACGGTGTGACTTGCCGGTTCGTCTTCCCCCGTTGGTATATCGCCAGCTATCACGGGTTCTACCTTTCATCGAAGTTACTCTGAACTAACCGTTTCAACGCACGACTGCAACTTGGGGGAGTCGATCGTGCAATAGAAAATGCGCCATCCATAAAAATTCGCGCACGGCGGACGCTGCGGCCATCGTCTCGGCAGCTGTAGCGCGATCGTCTCATCGCTGCCGGAACGCTAACGGATCTAGATGGACACGCGTCGGTAAACGGAACCAATCCGCGCCATTCTGTATCGTTTTTGGCACTCGATGACCACGAGGGCTACTACTCCATCTTGGACGAATCGGCGGTGAACTTTCCAGCGAGCAGACCCGCTGCAGCGTCAATGGAGCAATTCCTTGAGAATGAATTCTTTCATCTGCTATTCGACGGCTACCGATTCGTCAACGCGCGAGAACCACTTCGAAAACCGGAGAAACTCGTCGCAATGATTCGTGTGGCCGCAAATTTTGAGGAACTTCAGGATCAGTTGGATCCGTTACTCCAACCCAACGAGGAGCACACAGCATTCATCGCATCCCTGACTCAAATAGTGGACCGGGCAACACCCACCGGAACCCAACTCATCAACCCATCGCGCACGCAAACCAATGATGCAGCGCGCCGACCAAGTCGAGCACTCCCCCACACAAACATGATGCGCCCTTCACAACATCGAGAATCGAGCGCAGGTCTATACGCAAATCACTGTCGTGTCAACACGTTCTGATCGCGTTCTCGAACGGCCACGTTGACGCGTCCGCCAATGCCCTAACTCACCAAGAACCCATCTATACGACATGTCGTAGCGGGCTTGCGGGTTGACGCACGCAGGTACAAACTCCAACCGGTCATTTTGAACTGTTCTGTGGGATGTGACTATGAATATTTCGAGTGTTACCTGGCGAGACCAACCAACGCGAATACCAGCTACCACTTCACTGCTCCCCCGGCAGATCACCCCGCCGTCGTTCCCGACGAACTTCATTTACCTGTCAGTGCCTTTGTAAATATTGCTTAGCTCGGATTTGAGGGTGACGCGATGAATCATGCGGATCTTTGGGGATTCGCTGGCGAAGCCGACGTGACACTGCAGCTTCCATCGCGCTCGCGGGAGCCGTTGCACGCGGCACGTCTGCGCACAATGAGCTACACACGCGATCGATTGTTCAAAAGGATGGCGCACGGTCTCCCAAGTCTTTTCACGAACGTTCCCGTCAGCATCGGTACGAACATCAAGCGAAACGAATATCTCGCACCGGTCGTCGTTGCCGCGATCCGCAACGGCTTCCCGCGAACCGCCCGAGCAAGAATCCAGATCGGAGCGTCGCGACGCCGAACGACAGTGCCCGTTTCAGATCTCATGGACTATTGGGAGACAGGCAACCATCGTCTCGGAGTAACCGATCTGCATTTTCGCGACACGCGTTTCGATCGGTCAATTGACACGACAGTCTTGAGCGACTTCAACATCTTTCGGATGAATCGCAGCATCGCTGATCGTTTGGAAATGATGACATTGGTCGCAAGCACACGGGGCAACGTCACCGATTCCCATACCGACGACTCAGACGGCAGCAACCACTGTTTCGTCGGCCGGAAACTCTGGCTCGTCTGGGACCGAATAGCCGGCCAAGAACTCGGTCTTCAAGACGTCACCCACGACGACGTCACCGACGTCGCAGCATTCGACATGCAAACATTTCTGCGTACCGCGGGAGCTCGTTGGTTCGTCGTTGAACGTGGCAAGACATTGTTTTTGCCGGGCAGCCTCGCTCACAAAGTCGTGACGCTCGACCAATACATCGGACTCGGAAGTTTCTATTTTGCGTTAGCGAGTAGCGCGAACACGCTCGCTCGTTGGATCCTGGACGATCCCCGCGACGTCACACCCAAACTGCTCGCACAGACCGTCGGTGTCGACGTTCAAGTAATGCAGCGCGTGTTTGGGGTCGCGTTCAAGTTATGTAGCGGGGGGCGTTCACGTAATTCAGCGCGGTGCGTTCAAGTTATGCAGCGCGGTGGGTGGTGGCGTCTGGCGTAGCTATCCCTGCGTTTGGTCCTTGGTCCTCGTAAGCCCTTGTTCGTTGTCCGACGAGCAAGGTGGCGCATGGCAAGGAGAACGTTCCAGATGATCGACGTAGTTGAGATGTTGCAGCACTGGTATGCGGGGCGGTCCAAGACCGAAGTCGCGTTCAGTGTTGGTGTCCATCGCAATACCGTTGCCCGATATTTGAAGCCTGCGACCAACGCCGGGTTTGTTCCTGGCGGGCCAGCGTTGAGCCGCACGGAATGGGAAGACCATTGCCGTGAATGGTTCCCCGAGTTGCTGGATGCTCGTGCACGATCGTTGACGTTCGACGTCATTGACGTGCATCGGGCGAATATCGAGTTGATGCTTAAGACGAATAACCCGACGACGGTCTGGCAACGCCTCCGCGATGAGCATGGCTTGGTGGTGGGGATCTCAAGTTTCCGTCGTTACGTGCATCTCGAATTCCCTGACGAGCTCAGCGTCGATGACGTGACCGTGTTGCGTCCCGATGTTGTCGCTGGGAGCGAAGCCCAAATCGATTATGGCTATCTCGGGATGTGGCCTGATCCGGTCTCGGGCCGGGCCCGCAAACTAAACGTCTTCGTGATGGTCCTTGCGATGTCGCGCCACATGTTCATCCGGCCGGTGTTCGCGATGGATCAGACTGCGTGGATCGACGCGCACGTCGCAGCGTTCGAGTTCTTCGGCGGTGTGGCTGAACGGCTAGTGCCCGACAATTTGAAGACGGGCACGATCCGACCCGATCTGTATGACCCGCAACTCAATCGTGGCTATCTCGAACTCGCCGAGCATTACGGCGCGTTGATCGACCCGGCACGCGCCGCGAAACCAAAAGACAAACCACGCGTGGAACGACCCATGCCCTACATCCGTGAAAGTTTCTTTCGTGGCCGCGACTTCGCGAGTCTCGAAGCGATGCAAGCCGCCGCGGTCATCTGGTCAACTGATGTCGCAGGACGACGCCAACATCGCGGCTTGGGTGGTGCGACACCCGTAACGATCTTCGCTGCAATTGAACAAGCTGCGCTGCGTGCGTTGCCTCGGCAACGATTCGAAGCAGCACATTGGTCACGACCCAAAGTCGGAACGGACTGCCATATCAACGTCCAGGGCGTGCTCTATTCCGTGCCCTGGACCCTGATCGGTCAACATGTTGAAGCACGCAGAACATCATTGCTTGTTGAGATATTCGTCGGCACGCTGATCGTCAAGACCCACGCACGACGGGCGCGTGGCCGCCAAACCGACTGGAATGACTATCCGCCCGAAAAAGCTGCGTTCTTTATGCGGACACCCGTGTGGTGCCGTCACCGCGCCAACGAACTCGGCGTTGACGTCGCCGCTGTCGTCGAAGAGTTGATGTCGGTCAATGCGTTGCATCGACTGCGGGCTGTTCAAGGCATCCTCGGGCTCGGCGACAAACACAATGCTGAGCGTCTCAACGCTGCGTGTCGCCGCGCGATTGAAGTTGGCGACCCGACGTATCGGACCATCCGAGGGATCCTCGCGGCCGGAACCGAAAACCAAACGGCCGTCGAGACTGCGCCGCCGGTCGCGCCTGCGCATCTGCACGGCCCGACCGAACTCTTCGCCAACAACGTCGTTGAGATCCGCACCGTTGAGACGATCGTGGTGGCGTCATGACCCGCACACATCAACTCGAAACGACACTACGAGCGTTGCGGCTCTCCGGGATGCTCGACACGCTCGACGTGCGGCTCGGCCAAGCACAAGCAGGCCAGTTCGGGCACCTCGAATTCTTACAAGTGCTCTGCGAAGACGAAATCGCGCGACGCGATGCCAGCGCGATCACACGCCGGATCCATCAAGCCCGTTTCGAACAGCAAACAACAATTGAAGACTTCGATTTCAGTTACAACCCGAAAATCCCCGCTGCGCACATCCGAGACCTCGCCGCAGGCAGATACATCACCGCCGGCCAAGCAATCATTCTGCACGGACCCGTCGGTGTCGGCAAAACCCACATCGCGCAAGCACTCGCACACCACGCCTGTCGCCACGGCCACACCGCCGTCTTCACGAAAACCAGTCGGCTCCTCGCCGACCTCGCAGGCGGACACGCCGATCGGACCTGGGGCGCACGCTTACGGCGCTGGGCGAAACCCGACGTGCTCGTCCTCGATGATTTCGCGATGCGTGACCTCACCACCAGCCACGCCGACGACATCTACGAACTCGTCACCGAACGAGCAGGCCGATCACTGATCCTGACATCGAACCGACAGCCCATCGATTGGTATCCACTCTTCCCGAATCCCGTCGTCGCCGAATCGATCCTCGATCGGCTCATCAACACCGCGCACGTCATCCACCTCGAAGGCCGGAGCTACCGACCGACCCGCCGACCCAAACCGCCGATCGAACCCGCCAAAGGAGCCGCCACCGACTAAACAATCACCGGACCACCGCTGCATAACTTGAACGCAGCCCTGCTGAATTACGGCAACGTCGACACGTCGGACTCGCCGAACGAAAGATCCGCTCGCTACAAGCAGCAGACCCAGTCGTGGAACACCAATGGGGCATCGAGTACATGCATCTCGGCTACAAGGCAATGTGCAATCACCGAACCAAGAAGCAACTCGACGAACTCCTCGGAAACCACCTGTTCCAAAAGATATTCCACGCGCTCGATTGAATCGACCTCGCCCTTCAGTCAACTTCCGGCCGGATGAACGTTGTATCGCTCGAAGCGATTCGATCGGAGTTTCGGGCCTAGCGATGAACACTCGTCAACGATGCAGACTGCCGTATTTACGAGCAAGCGGCCTATCGCTCGCGGTGAAGCATCCCATCGAGGCTCCAATCGAAGGCCGCTGCGGATCTGCGTGTCGAACTCGGTCACCCTGCCCGCGCCGACGCCTGAACGATGCAAGATCGTGCGGATGCCCTAACAATTGGTGTCCGGATCATTTCTGGCTTGTCTCGTATGAGACCCATGATCGAAAGCGCGAGCGTGATGAGCAAGTACTACTACACAACTAACGAAGAAACACCTGCGGTGTACCACGACAACCAGAGTTGCGAAGAAGGCATGAAGATCGAAGCAAAGAACCGCATCGACACCGACTACGTCCCGTCGGGGCGTAGGAAATGCGAGATTTGCTAGCGAGTGCACATGCGGCCCGCAGATAGACCCGCAATTCACCAAATCTGGAGGGAAGCGAGCGGTCGTGCTCCGCGTACGTGGGGGACGATGTCATGACGTTCGCGACGCTGACATCCTGTCAGGAGGTGCAGCTGCGTCTCATCGAGGCGGTGTTTGTAACAGTTGGGGGAGGCGCGGTCGTTCAATGGGTGGCCAATCGCGTCCAGCGCAGCCGGACCAGGAGCGATTTGCGGGTTGCGTTAATTCGCGAACTCGCGCAGGCGATGGGTGAGCTGAACATCACGACCGCGACGTTCTGGGAGCTGCGACGAGAATCGTCTGTCAAGGATCAGCCGACGCGACCGGACGATGCGACAGGCGCGCGTAGCGTGCCGGCCCGAACCACCAAGAGCTTGATGGCGTTCATCGCTCGGCTCGAGCAACACTTTTAGTGCTTGAGCGCGTTCTTAGGAGCTACGGCTGCGACGAAATCGCGACCAACGTGCATGCTGCAGTCGACTGCCTTTCGGTTCGGTATTTCCTAGCGACCGCGAGGGCATCGGATGAACGTATCCACTACAGCATCGAAGACAAGGAGGGGCCGCATACGGGCCTGCACGCTAAAGAGATGTCCGGCACGACGGCTTGGAAACGCGTCGGCAAACGATATGTGGAGGTGTCAGACCGTGCGTTGAAAGCGTTGACGACGGCGAAGATCAACGTCCGGTAGTGACTTACGATTCGAGGCCAGACGCTGAATGCCTTCTGTGCTCGGGCGCAATGCGATGTTGCGATGTGTTGCGATTTCTACCCGGTTATTCTCACGATCAAGCGTTCAGGAACGATCACCAAATCCTAATTTCGAGGGGCACGCTGTGAGTACTCCATTTCTTCATTCTTCAGTTTTCGTCAATCCTTTGGGCGCGATCCAAATTCGTCGAGTAACCATCAATTGGACGGTTCCAAAAGCACCGAGAACGTTCACGCCGTATTTCACGGACTACTGGGTCGCGTTGCGACAAACCATGGGTGTTGGATATCCGTCGCTCGGGACCGATCCAGGTTTCATTCTTCAGCCGTCATTGCGCTGGATGCCATACGGGCAATGGGTGGTAGCAGCGGTGCTGTGCGATAACTATGGCTTCTACAACCCAGACCTCACTCACATGGCGCCCATCGATACCTGGAGTCTGTGGGTACCCGTCGCCACAGGCGATCAACTCATCGGTGAGATCATCAGAACGTCTGAGCCCGACGGCGCCTTCAGGTGCACGTATTCGTGCACGGTGAAACGCGTCGACGCAGCTACGTCGACGATCACCGAATTGTCGCGCATCGATACATCCCCAATCGTCGCGCTTCAAGAATGCGTCGGAGCGCTCGAAGTCCACGACCGCATTCTGCAGCGCGACAACTTGCCCGGCCAGGGGACGCTACGTTTTTACGTCGAAATGGATCCGGTCGAGGACTTTGTAGCCTCCGGGTGGACACACGAGCACGGCGACGCGCACGTCAAGGTGCAGAATCCCGTCGGCTCGTCGCCCTCGTTGAATGCTTTCACACTCGACTTGCCGTTCGATGAGGCGGCCTTCATGCCCTCACATGGCACAGAAACCGTGCACGCGTTCTGGATCAGCAAAGACACCAGCAACGTCGGCAGCACGTGGCGCAATCCCGGCATCGCCAACGGAGGATGGCACCACCCGTTCGAGCTCCAACAAACCACGCCGGCTCAGGCCCTAGCGCCGGTGCCACAAGACGGCATGCCGCTGATCTACGTCACAAACGAGGGCGGAATCGCGAACGCCTCCGCGGCGTTTTACTACGACGCCGGAATATGGCAAGTACCGGTAGAAATCCTTCCCAATCTGACAGCGCTGCCGGGCTCCACGATCGCCGCAGTGGAACGCGAGACAACGAAGCTCACCAACCACAAAGTCGACCTCAGCGATGTCAATGACATCGATGCGTTTTGGATCGCGCCCGATGGATCGCTCAAGACAAGCTCGATACCGGCGATTCCGATACTCACGACCGCAACACCAGCGGTGCGCACACTCACAAATCCTGGCGAAGTCAGGGTCGCGCCGCCACTGCCGACGCTGCCGCCGCCGACAATGTCGCCGATTGGCGTAGTCCAGCGGTTGTACAACCTGCAGAACGTCTTGTGGTTCCGTCCTGACGGTGCAGTGACGATGAATTGGACCGACCCAAACATTCAGGCTGGAAGTTGGAACGGGGGCGTGCCAGTCGCTGGCCCTGGCGCGGCACGCGACGACTCCTCGCTTGCGATCGCAAACAATGGCCTCCAGGCTTTTGCATTCTGGATCGGGCCCTCGAACGCAATCTTCGCGACGTCGCAGACGGACGTAAGTGATATCAGTCACTGGAGCGCACCGATTCAAATCCCATCGGTACCCGCGGCAGACGGGTCGCCGATCGCTGCTGCGATAACGAAAGACAGGGTCATCGTGCTGTGGTTCGGACCCAACCGGGCCATCTACGCCGCCGCGTTAAGCACCGCTGACACCACCGGTACTTGGATCGGCCCGTTCAAGATTGCGCACGAGGAGTCAGCCGGCAACGACTCGCCAATGGTCGCCGTCAGCTCGCTCTTCGGCGAACGCCTCGACGTGTTCTGGATCGCGTCCGACCGAAGCATCGTCAACGCCACCCCCGTGGATCAGTCCGACCCCGGCGGCAAATGGATCGTCGGTTCGATCACCGACCCAAATACTGCGCTGCCCGGCTCACCCCTAGCTGCGAGTGCCGGAGGGCACGCCTTTCGATAGGGGGCGCGTCGATCGATCGCCCGGTAGATAGCGAGGATCTCAGCGTCGGCCATATGAGATCTTGGACTAGTCCGGCAATACCGCGGGCCCGTCGTCCCTGCAACGTCGACGATCGCTCCATGAGGGCGGTTGCAGCCGGTTCTCCGTTGTTCTACCGTTTGGCCTTTGCACTTGCCCAAAAGCGGAAGGGAAACCTTTGTCGACGGACGACGCGTTGTTCCGAATCAAAGAGCTCATGGTCCTCGGTGGTGACGCGACATTTCTACAAGAGCACCCGTGGTTCTCAGAAGAGACACGCTGGGCGGAATTCGTCTTTGCGTTGCTCACCCAGACGACCCAGTTGCACGAGTCGCATGTCAGGTGGCTCACACAATGCCTCTTGCAATTGGATCTGCTCTCAGTTCCCGACCTCGCAGAATGTGAACCGACAGATACAACAGCTTCGCCAGGGTCGCTTATCGTTTCGTTTCTCGAGGACCACGCTGTCCCGATCGACGCAGCTCGCAGGAGCTTCGGTGCTCTTGTAGATGTCAGCCGAGCGCTCGCACTGAACTACAACGGAAAGATCCAGGTCGCTCTGCGCAAACACGGTGAAGTGCTCCTGAGCGAGTTTACCTCGGCCTTCGCGACCCAATATGTGGATGACGACCAGCTGCGCTATGCGGTCACGCTTTGGATGCAGAACGCTCTCAATATGCCAACGCCTTTGGAAGATGAGTGGACGACCCGGTTCTGTGTTCGTCATGATCTGGAACGTGACGCACTCATCTCGGCTGCGGACGAGCTCGATCTGAACGTCGCTGTACTTGACGATCTCATTCACCACTACGAAGCCGAAGTTGACCGAGATCAACAGTTCCGACGGGCAGAGACCGACTGAATGTCGGCATTTCAGAAGGAGCTCGTGGGTGCGATTTCCTAATCTCTCAACGTTGTTGCCCGACGGTCTCACGGGCATGGGACGGGTCGAGAAATTCGGCCCGCAACCTTCGGATTCGATGAACAGCGACCTCGTGTCATTCCGCCCGACAGTCGCAGTACAAAAGTCTTTGCAATCCCGTGACTCCTCGTTTCGGCTGCAACCCATCGAGAGTGGCCGCGGCAACGTCAACCTCGACCGATACGAGGTACACATCACGCGCCTACCGATGCGTGAGGGACAGCAAATGACGCCAGCCCAGTTCCTCCAGGTCGTCCGCATTCACTTCGATGACCTTATGGATACGAACGTCGCTCGATTCCATCCCTTCTCGGGCGCAGACGCTTTGATCTTTGCAAGCAGTAACCCCATCGGAGCCATTACCCAGTTCGACCTGCTGCCGGGCAAGCTCAACCTTGGGACCGGCTGGGATGACGGCTCTGTACTGGTAACCGCAGCCACTCCCACCTCGTGGATATTCTCGACAATCCACACATGGGCAGATCTCGACCACCCCGTTGCCGGCAACCGCGAGTTTGGAATATCACCAAACGCAGACGGGAGCTGGACCTTCTACACACGCGCTGCCGACCGCACCCAAGGTCGGATTGACTTATTTCTGCAAACGGAAATATTCAACGGAGGGGATAGCACCTGGCGCGGTTTGCAAAAAGGAATCGTGGCGCTCGTAAAGGTGCTCGACGGAGCAGCTTACGAAGGCCCCCGAGTCTCAGCACGGCACGACTGGGACATTGTGAAGGCGAAATATTTCCATCCAGAGTCACTGGTTCCGCACACACTCGAATCCGTCCGACTTACGAATCAGTCGAAGTCAGTAATGCCACCAAAAACAGTGCCGCCACGACCCATTGAAAGTCAGAAACGACTTACCCTCCCCGCACAAACGTTCGGACCTAAGCATGCACAGCCTCAACGGACGTTGGCTGCCCCGCCGAGAGCACTATCCAAACATCCCATGCCAACGCTACCTAGCCACCGACGTTCACAGCCGATACAAGTTGAAAAACCGAAGAATAAGCTTCGCGTCACCCCAGAACCTCCGCGCCACCGCCGCGAGGCCGGCGGGTTAGGACCGAGCAGCCCATTCGGCCTGCTCAACCCGATGAACCCGAATAGCCCCCTCAGCCTGCTTAACCCGATGAATCCGAACAGCCCACTGAACATCAACAGGTTGTTCACCATGAACAAGGTCCTGAACGCCAACAACCATTCGAGCACGCTGCACACCCGCGGGCCGAGCACAATGCGACATGGCGGCCAAGCGACGCTCCCGCACCGGCGGGGAGCCGAGGCGTTCGTCCGTCGAGGAGATGGAAGACAGATCGGCAATTTTGAAGCTGGGCTCCCGAAGCCGCACCCGCATCACTCGGGGGTGCGCGCAGAGACTGGTCGGCGGCCGCCGCTGAACCAGACTGGGAACATCACCCTCGGCCCGGTGCAGATTTACGGCCCGAACATGGCTAGAAGAACAATCCCCAACAGCGTGATTCCCGTCGGCCGCGTGACCACACGTCGCTGAGCGAGGCTGCGCCTCAGAGAGAAAGAGAGAGAGAGAGAGAACCTTTGGTGGTCCTTATGGGATCTCTTTCGAAGGTAGATCTCCAGGTCAGGGCCCTGCTCGCCGTACTTGATTATCCCTGAATTGTGCAATTCAGACAAGCGACGGGTTCAACGTCTACGCCATGCGCCCCTCGACAAAGCCGTCGATGATCTGGTTCCAAATCTCGTCATCTAGTTCGAAGAAGTCGAACTTCGAAGCATTCAAAAGAATCGGCAGACCCAAGGGGACATTTCCGAACGTCCTCGACGGCTCACGGCGGCCTCAGGCTACGAGAGCGACAACACGAAGACCAATACGATCGCGGCGACGCGTTGTGTGTCTGTGCTCGGGAGTGCCCACTGATGGTTCAACGCATTGAGTTGATTCATTTCTGACGGTGCCCATACTGACGTCAGGGCGACCGATCCAGGTGCCGGTGTTGGCACCGGTGTCGGTGTCGTGATTCCCGAGATGGCGTAAAGATATTGCCAAATCAGTACTGCGTCGTGCTGTACCTGAGCCGGTGTCCAGCCGAGTGTTGCCGCGGTATCGAGGACCTGCTGATATTCGAATGGCGTGTATGAGGTGGTGATAGTGGTCCCGGCGCTAGTGTTCGCGGTCAGGGTGAAGCCACCCCATTCGCAGATGCTGGGGCTGGTGATCCGTATCCATATAGGTCCGGTATTTGCAACGTGTGCTGTGATGATCGTGGATGCATCTGCGGTGACCGATGCCAGGAGGCTGGCGGTCGCCGGCGTCGACCCAGCCCAGACTTGGCCCGCGACGATGGGCTGATGGCCGAACACGTTCGGCGTGGGGGAGGTTTGCAGTGTTACTGCGACGGAGACTGCGGAGCTGACAGGCGGGATTTTGTACCAGACCGATACCTCGCCTTCGTTCTCTGGGATGGGAAGCGTCGGCTCGATGGTTGAATTTGCGGTAGATCCGGTGACTGACGGTGTCGTTAGCGTCGCGGCGCTTGCGAGGTCGTCATTCTGTGCTTGCGGTCCTCGAGCCCAGTTCCACGTCAGTCGGAACAGGTTGGTGCTGGTCGTTGGGTCCCAAGTGCTGAGTTGGATTCGATATGACGTCCCGACAACCGCGTCGATATGAACAGACGAACTGGTGTCGCATCCGAAGCCGTCGTCATTGCTCGCGACTTCTGTCGCGTTGAGGACACTGGTACCGGTGTAGATGGCGAGCACCGTGTCGATGTTTGTTCCTATCGTGTCGAAGGTGACGCGTCCTGAAGTCTGCGCGGTCCACTGAAACCAAATTGTGGCAAACCCTCCTCCCGCGGTTGAGACTGGTTCGAAGAGTTCTTGTGTCGCGCCAACGTTCGACCGCGTGATCGAACCCGATACCCCAAGTATTTCCGCTTTGACGAACGCGTCGTTTGCGGGTGCGCTCGCGTGCGCGGCGTCGGGTGTTCCAAACGCGACTGTTGTCAGCGCGGCCACTACCGCGACGAGCGCCTTGGCTTTGAAGAATCGCATCAGATTCCTACCCTCAGTTTTGGGTGGGGAGCGGCTTGTAGGGGACGGTTATGCCGGAGTGCAATCCGGCTGGCAGATATTGCTCCCGAGAGCGAGTGGGACTGCCGCGGGTGTCAGGTCGGGTGTCGTGTATTGGCGAGCTGACACGGACGCTGCGATGAAACAGACACTGCTGCCGTCGCAGAAGAAACCGACCTCGCCTGCGAGCGGAACATTTACCGCGACGCCGACGCTACCTGTGGCGTCGACGGTAGCGGCGCCCGAAAAGGTGTGCCCGTTCGCGATGTTCGTCACGGTGAACTGGACACTCCCGCCGGGCGTGAACCCCGAGCCGCGCATCGTCGCGACAAATGGGCTAATGACGCCAGTGCCAAGCCCGTTCCTGGTTTGTATCGCGATGAACCGAGCCGGTGCCGAGACTGCCACCTGTTTCATTTGGGCGAACACCCTGTTGGATTGGGCGTTAATTGACAATGTCGCCGAGTACCCACATGCCGGGCCGCAATATGTGAGCTCGCTACGACTTATAGGTACGTCGACCGCGAACCTCCCGTTCGCATCGGTCGTGACGCCCGCGACAAAACTGGCTTTGCCGAACACGCCGACTGTCGCGTCCGAATTGGGGTCGAAACCGGATCCAACGATATTCATTGTGACTGGACCGGTGCCGTCGAGCAGGGTCGGTACCGCGCTGATAGTTGGCTTCGATGTCAGCGTGACCGTTTGTGCGTTGATGAACATTTGTGGCAGCGAGTACTGGAGCACCGACACGCCGACGCCGGTCGCCGTGTAGCCACAAGCGGGACCGCAGAAGGCGAGTTCGCTTCGCGGTACGCCGACGGAAACAAAAAAGTCGCCGTTGGCATCGGCTGTGGGCCAACCATAATACGTGTTGCCAGTGGATGGATTGTGGACGTCTATTCGGATATCTCCGTTCGCTGTGAAGCCCGACCCGCTGACCCCAAGGTCAACGGTGTTCGCGCCGTCAACGTTCGTCTGGACGAAACGCATGCTCGGCGCGTGGTCGATAGGTAGCGAACCATCGGGCGCGACAGTGTGGTCTGCCCAGTTTCCTGGGAGGTACATCTCTCCAAGATCCTGATTTGCTGCGACGACGAACGCTCCCTCGTAGCCATCGGGAGCGACGACCGCGCTCGGTCCCGACGTCGGCGTCGAAGCTGTTGTCGAACCGAGAGGTACACCTTCATCGATCGTGCCGCTACCGGTATCCGACAACGTCAACGTAAATAGGTCGAGGTGACCGTTCGCGTCAGTCGTGAAGATGTCGAAGGCCCGCACCCGTGTCTGCGAGGGTGGCCGAATCGGTGCCGGCGTTCCGGTGACCTTCGCGCCTGCGACGCCGAGACCCCGGTCGGCCCATTGCCATCCGCGGCCGGCGACATACGAAAGTTCATCGAGGTGACCATTCGAGTCGGTCACGAACGCGTATACGTTCGCGCCGCCATCGGTGGTCACGCCGACGTCACTTTGTGCCTTGATCGTCGGGGTCGGTGTGCCATGGTCTGTCCAGTGCCACCCGCTTGCGTTGTAGTAGCGCTCGCGTACGTGGCCTGCATCGTCGCGAGCGAAAGTCGCGAGATACCCGTTGGGGAGTGCGACGCCGACAGGTGCGCCGACGATTGTGTGGCCTGCGGCCGGAAGGCCTTGATCTGACCAGAGCCAGCCCGCACCAGATTGGTGGGATTCGAACAACCGCCCGTTGGCACCGGTGGTGAAGATATGTTCGACACCGAAACGATCGATAGCGACACCAGGCGCGAGCACCGCGGTTGTGCCGGGCGGCGATCCGCGCGCCGCCCACACCCAGCCGTTATGCGCGTTCGTGCCTTCAAAAACGCGACCGTCTCTCGTTGTGACAACCACACCGACGTAGCCGTTCTTGCGTGCGAATGTCGTTGGGGCAGCCACGACATCGCCACCCGGGCTCGCCGCTGGGGAACCGTGATTGACCCAATGCTCCCATCCGTTGAAATATCGCTCCTCCCAGATACTTCCAGACCAGTCCAACGCGAACGTTGTGACGCGACCGAACGCGTAGTAGCCGAGCGACGCAACCGTGCTCGTACGTTGTGATTGGTCGAGCAGGGGCACGTCGTCGCGGCGGAACGTCAAAGCGAGCGCCCCGGAGACGAATTGCGCGTCAAGGTTGAAACGGAACGCGTATGTGGATTTGTACGCACCGTAGAGGCCGACCGCCAATTGCAGAAGCGCGGAGGGGTGCGCCGGATCGAGTGAATGGAATTGTGAATTGATACCTGAGATGTCGATAAGGCTCGTGAGGTCCACTACCTTGGCGTTCAGAGTCGCTTCCTGATCGAGACAGACGCTGCTGTACGGGATCGCAGCATGGTGGCATTGATCACTACAGGCAGACGGGTTCACAAACGCGTTGCTGAAATGCAGTACGGCAGTCTTCACATGGAATGGCCCCGTTCCCGCTCCGCTCACGTCGACCAGTGGATCGACTGTGAGTTCCAGATCGATCTGCATGTCGGCATAGATATCGACGTTCACATCACCGCAAGACGAACCGAAGTTTCCGGCGAAGAACTCATGCCCGACGCTTTTTGTTGGGTCACTCTGCTTTTTGCAGTGCGAGTAGCCCATCTCATTGAAGTAATCAGTGTTGCGCGCGATCCGCGGATCACCGCAAGGGATCGAATAGTGAAACAGCAAGTCGTTCGGCCCGAGATTCTGCACCGACAGGCTCGTGGTCGCGCGCTCTGCAGACACGTAGTTGGCGGGCAGTGGTTGCGGCGTGCATTGGTTCATGTGCTGGTAGTTGCTCGTCGGGTCGTCATACAGGCTCGCTTCAACCTGCGAGCAAAACGGGTTCGCTGCCTGCAAATAGCGGGACCCGGTCACAGCGAAGCCGCGCCATTGCGCGTCGAGCGCAGAATGCACCGTTGGGGAAACGAGGGGCAACGGGTTCGGGATCGGGATGCTCGTCGGCGTGTCCCAGGTGCGTTGCGATTGGTCCCATTCTTGGAAGACGGCGCGCACCGGTACGTCGGAGACCACCGGCGGTGGATTGACGAACGCCTGTGGACTCTTGGCGTGCGGCGCGATAGCAAGGGGAACTGTGGCGGAAGCCGCGGCCTGTGCCGCAACAGTCGCTGAGACCAGCAAGCCCAATACCGCGACCCGCATGTGGCGCCGCGAAAATAGTGGAACGCGTCGCACTGAATGATTATCCATCTGCGGTACCCCTCTTCGGTCACACCGAGCGTTGCGAGGTGCTCGGGAACGAGATTCGCACACCCTGATGTCACGCGTCAACCAGCTGGCTATTGCGGCGGTGCTAGTCGCGGCTCGTCCGACGTCGCAAAGCGAACGTCACCGGGATGGCACACACGTTCCCTTGGCAACACAGATCTGCCAGTGCGCGCGGCGACTCCGGCGTTGTGGTTGTGGCTGGTTCAGATTGCGTTGGCGAGTTCGTTGAATGCGCCAGCGACGCGACGCTGTGCATGCGTGTCGCTTCCAAGTTGGTGGTGGCCGCGGCGGATGTTCTGCATGAATGCGTGACCGGGAATGACGACACGCGCCGTGCTGTCTTGCGTCTCACCCCGACGACTGAATTCGGTGCATCATCGCGGTGTTCTTCGAGGGCGCGACAGCGTCAGTCGGCGGTTCGGTTCAGAGTTGCCGTTTGAGTGCCTGGTGCAGAGTGTCGTTGACATCCTTGAGCGATCCGCGGAGCGTTGTCGCATGGGCATTCGATGCGATATGCACGATCGTGCGGTCTTCATCAAGTGGCGAAAGACGGACGGTGATGTCGCCTTGAATGCCACCACGGTCGTAGTCCGCGCGGATGCGTCGTTCATCAGCTCGGATGTTGACGAACCCGGCGTTGTTCGCCGCTGCGAGGACCCGTGCATGACTCTTGCCATTCGGCAACGGAATATCGAACCGTTCTTGGCGTATCCGAATTCGCGGCATGTCAGGTCCTCGGGGTTTGCGCGTCGTCTTTTACCGAAAGCCGACGGGGAGGGGTATTGCGATGGACGGGTTATTCTGATCGGTGACGATGATCTGACAGTTAGTTGTGCTGTCGCACGTTTCGGCAGCAATGTCGGCGTATGCATTCCCGGTGCGCATCGTGATTCCGGTGGGGGTGAATCGCACCGTTCCGCTGGGCGTTACTTGCCCGGAGATCGCGGTTGTGCCATCGCAGTGGCTCGCCATGTTCACGCCCGCGATCGCGTCAGCGTCGCACTGTTGGGCAACGACCGTGTCACCTATAGGGAAATGTTTCGTCCTGACTTTGTCAATGAAGTTCGTGACGACGTTCGTGGATTTTGCGAGCGATGCCGTGGGCGGGGCGAAGGCCAGAGGCATGCTGGTTGTGTCACCAAGATCGCCGGTGACCACGACGTAGCAAGTGCCGGATGTTGTGAGTCCGCACGTGTCGCCTGCGGCATCGACGGTACCGACTCGCACGGTGAGTTGCGTTGGAGGGAATGTCCCGAGCTTTGCCGCAGGGCGCGTTTTCAAGGTCGCGTTGACTACGTCTGAGACGTCACAGCGGTTCGCGTCGTATAGCGGCGTCGCGCATTGCCGGATTGCTACGGAAGTGTCGGTGTAGTTCGCCCATCCTGAACCGGATACGCGTTCGTTGGAGTTGCCGAACCTCGTCGCCGGTGACACGATTACAGAACCGCCGGTGCCTGGTTGGTGGGTCATGATCGCCATGGTGTAGTCGTTCCCGGCTGTAACCGTCGCAGCTGAAATACCGGGGCGTGTCGCTACGACCACAGGCGTGTGTCGGTCGATCGTCGTTCCGTCGCCGAGCTGGCCCCGGACGTTGCGCCCCCAGCCATAGATCGTGCCGTCGGTAGCGACCGCGACGCTATGGAAAAAGCCCGCCGAAATTGACGTAATCGATACACCTGGCGGGAGGTTAACCTCCACTGGTGCGGCGTGTTGGGCCGTGCCACCATCGCCGAGTTCGCCCCAATAGTCGTCGCCCCAGGCATAAACCCGGCCGTCGGCACCCAGTACCAACATGTGTTGTATACCCGCAGAGACCGCAAGCGCGGAGATCCCGCCCGGTAGCGCGACAGGGATTGGAGTAAGGCTGTCTTGTCCTGTCGTGAGGAGATACCCCCAGACATATACCTGTCCGTCGGATCCCAAAGCGATCGACGACGCCCCACTCATCGAGACCGCCGTTGCCGATACTCCAGGCGCGAGGCTCACCGCAACCGGTGTCAGATGTTGGGTAGTCGTCCCATCGCCGAGTAGGCCATCAGTATTGTCTCCCCACCCGTAGACCTTGCCGTCGGAACCGACGGCAAGACTCGACAAAGAGCCGTCGTTGCCCGCAGAAATCGCCGTCGCCGTCACGCCTGGCGGAAGAGCGACCAGCGTCGGAACGTAACGCGTTGTTGTAGTGCCGTCACCCAACTGTCCGTATGCATTCCAACCGAACGCGTAAATGTTGCCGTCGGAACCCAATGCAAGGCTGTCAACGTTGCCCGACGACACCGCGACCGCTGATACTCCGGGAGCAAGCAATACCCCTGTCGGCGACACTTCCAGTGTGTCTGACCCATCACCCAACTTTCCGTCGGCGCCGTCACCCCAGCCGTAGACACGGCCATCGGAACCAACAGCCAGACTGTGCTGCAGACCAGCAGACACCGCCAGCGCAGATACTCCAGGTGCGAGCGATACCAAACCGGGCCTGAGGCGATCCAACTGCGTTCCGTTACCTAGCTCGCCAGACCGGTTAATCCCCCAAGAAAACACCACACCAGGCGTCGGGGATCCCGCGCTCGCCGCTATCGCACCGAAACCTGATCCAGCCGGAAAATCGCCAGTCATTAGGACCACAACAAGCACCGACGCGACCAACAACCGTCGGACGCGGGACGACACCGATCGACCGTTACCCGCCATGACATCCCAACCCTTCGAACGTGACGACCATCTTCAACCGGAACTCTCATGGTGCACAGACCCCCATGTCAATTCGGACGATCTTCATCGATCGCTAGATGCTTGTTCGCCTCGCGACATCAGACCTAGCCGCGTTTTCGCAAGGTGATCGGTTGAAG
>JBBRPC010000050.1:0-19265 GCA_038228615.1 Acidimicrobiia bacterium
ATACGCAACCTCGAGGATGTCGGCGCGCAGCCGAGCGAACGAGTAGTCCTCGACACGGTCGGGCTTGTCGCTCTCACCGTGGCCGCGATGGTCGAACATCACGACCGTGTAGTCCTCGCCGAGGACCGCGGCGTGATCAGCGAAGTCTTCCTTGCCGCCGCCGAAGCCATGCACGAGGAGTAACCCCGGTCCGCTCCCAACGACGGTCACGGCCAACCCGACCCCATCATCGGTCACTACGCGTATAGGAGCGGGCAGATCGGGAATGGACGGAAGCGTTTGCATCCCCATATGTTGGCACGTGGAGGCGGCCGACGTCATCCGGAGCGACCAGCGCCGCTACCATCGCCTTCCCATGGCGTCACCCGACCGAAGATCACGATTGTTCTTTTGGCTTCGCATCGTTGTCAGCCTCGGGCTTGTGGCCCTCCTCGTGCACAAGCGTCCGAATCTCCACGACGCGATCCCCTCGCATCATCACAGCACCACAATTCTGTGGCTCACAGCAGCGGTGCTCATGGCCGCGACGGGAGTTGTGCTTTCGGCGTGGCGTTGGCAACGGGTCTTGCATGTGTACGGTCACGACGTTTCCCTTTGGCGGTTGACCAGCCACACGCTCGTTGGTTTGTGCGTCGGCAACGTATTGCCGTCAACAATCGGTGGTGACGTCGCGCGAATCACACGGCTCGGGCGCGATATCGCCAACCCAGAGGTCGCATTTGCATCAGTGGCACTCGAACGACTCACCGGGTTTGTTGCTCTTCCGTTGCTCGTCATGGTCGGGTTCACTCTCGATCCGTCGCTGCTCAACACCGACCAAGCATGGTTGGCACTCCTCATCGCGGGCATCACCCTTGGCCTGCTCGGCGCGGTACTGCTCCTTGCCGGCCACCCGAAGGCCGCGGGGCGTTTCGCCGATCGCGTCAGTTGGGTACGTTTCATCGGCGCTGTCCACATCGGCGTCGATGAGCTGCGCAAAGACCTCAGCCAGGCGCTCGCAGTGCTGATTGCGGCCGTGCTGTATCAAGCGTCCGTCGTCGCGTCGGTGATGCTCATTGCAGAGGCGATCGATCTGCCGGCGCCCAAAGCCGCAGTCATCGCCTTCGTGCCGGCGGTCGCGATGGTCCAGGTCCTTCCAATCTCTTTGAATGGCCTCGGCGTTCGCGAAGGGCTACTCATTCGTTTCCTTCATCCACTCGGCGTATCGAATGGCCAAGCGATCGCGCTCGGGTTGTTGTGGTATGCGTCGCTGCTGATCGTGAGCCTTGGTGGGGTCCCAGCCTTCATCGCCGGACGCCGCGTCGACCACAATGTGTCACCCAACGCGAGCGAGCCAATCGCGCCGTGACCGACACTCAGATTGCATTGCCGGTTGCGGCTCAGCCGCGACGCCGATCTTGGAAAGCAGCACAACACCTCGGCACGGGCCACTCGATCTACTGGTGGGCCGAAATCATCTGCGTACTGGTGTACTACGCGATTTACAGCGCCATTCGCAATGCAACGAACGCAGATCCGGCCGCAGCCTTTCGCCACGCCAAAGAGGTGATCTCGTTTGAGCGCGCCCTGCACGTGTATCGAGAACAATCACTCCATCATTGGGCGCTCGCGTTTCGACCGCTGATTATCGCTTGCAACTATTTCTACGGCTCGTTGCACTTTGCGGTCACCATCGGAGTTGGAATTTTCCTCTTTCGCAAAGTTCCCGACCAATACCCTCGTTGGCGGAACACCATCGCAAGCGCAACGGCCTTAGCGCTGATTGGCTTCTGGTCGTTTCAGTTGATGCCACCGCGCCTCCTTCCCGCGAGATATGGCTTCGTCGATACCTTGGCGAAATACCCCACGTTTTGGTCGTTCAGTTCGGGGGCGATGAGCAAGCTCTCCAATCAGTTCGCGGCAATGCCGAGTGTGCATTGTTGCTGGGCGTTGTGGTGCGCCTGCGCGCTCGTACCTCGTCTGCAGCATCGGTGGGCGAAAATGCTGGCGACCCTGTACCCCGTCGCGACCGTGACCGTCATCGTGTTGACGGCGAATCACTACTTCATCGACGCGATCGGTGGTTTCACAATTTTTACGATCGGCTACGTCGTTGCGAAACGTTGCACCATGGCAGGCCGATCGACTTCGCCCAGATCTGCGGCCTAGCCGACTATTGGCGGCCAGCAAAGCGCGGGAAGCGGACCAGTTCGATCACGATGTCGCGGACCATTTGGTCGGCCAACGACAGATAGCCCCCGCGCGCGGTCACCAACGCCAAACGACGCGGTGGCATGTCGGCAATTGCGACTGCCTGAAGGCCGGCCGCGGGAGCGTCGGCTGGAACCGCAGTTTCTGGGACAATCGTGATCCCCGCCCCGGCGGCGACAAGATCGGCGATAAGACGCACGCCTTCGACCTCGACCTCGACAGAGAACGACACTTCCGCGTTCAACGCTGCGAGATCGATTTCAGCGCGCAGTGGATTACCGGTAGGCGGCAGAATCAAACGTTGATTTGCCAACGACGCCAATGCAATCGGTCCGACACCGAGCGGCACATCCTTACGCGCCAGCACCACAAGATCTTCGTTTAAGAGATGTTCAACGTTGAGGCGCTGATCGTTGACAGGTTCCGTAACGATCGCTTGGGCAAGTTGTTGCTCAGCTACTTCGAGCGCGAGCCGTTCTGATGCACCTTCGTGCACTCGGATATGCACTCCCTTCGCGCGCACTTGCAACTCCGCGACGACCGCTGGTGCAAGCCATCGCGAGATCGTCCCGACGACACCGATGCTCGCGTGACCGACTTCGAGACCCTGGATCATCGCAATGTCTTCACGCAGCGCGTCGAGTTCGCTGCGAATGCGGCGGGCTCGGTCAAGCACGACGCGGCCGAATTCCGTTGGCTTTGCTCCCCGGCGTCCACGCACCAGCAACACGACATCCAATTCGGCTTCGAGTTGGCGCACCATGTCCGAGACGTTCGACTGCACCGTATGGAGCGAATCGGCGGCCGCGGTGAAGCTGCGATAGCGATCGATCGCAAGCAACGCGTCGAGGTGGCGTAATTCCATGATCTGTCCTCACTAGAATTCATACACTCTCGACCTCAAACGGTGACGAGAATGACGCCGATTCACACTCTCAGTGCACAATCGGTCATGGTGATAGATGCTATCGCTTTGAACTGTTGGACAGATGGTGTTGTGAACGGCTTCACTAGTAGGGCACAGCAACACCGAAGTGCTAAGGCGCCGATGGGCTCACCGAGGTCCACCCGCCAGCACTACCAAGATCGCAACACACCGAAGCAGGAGTCCCGGAAAGGACGACGACCAATGGCAGAGACAGCCACAGCAGCCGCACTCATATTCAGCGGCGTACTTGAATGGACAACCGAAGCAGCGTGCACCGGACAGAACAAGCTCTTCTTTGCACCCCCAGGCGAACGCCCCGAAGCTCGGGCCGTGCGCGAGTCACAAGCGCGTTCGATTTGCAACACATGCGAGGTCATGCCTGAATGCCGCAAGTGGGCACGAGAAAACCGCGAGTATGGATTTTGGGGTGCCGAATCAGAAGAAGAACGCGCCGCCGCTGGTTACCGTGTCGATATGCCGGTCGGTCGAGTTGCGCGCTACCCGCGGGGCAACGGCGAGCCGGTAGCGCCGCGCGATGGTCGTGGAGTTGCACGTACCGCGTAAGACGATTCAACGTTCCACCGACACGAGGCACCGCATCTGCGGTGCCTCGTGTCATTTCGGCCAGTAGCGTGCTGTTCCGTGACCGACTCCACGCTGGATGGCCTCAACCTCGACAACCTCCGGAAATTTTTCGACGCGCACGTCGACGGCTTCACAGGAAGTCCGCTCAGGGCTGAATTGATTTCCGGGGGTCGTTCGAACCTCACCTTCGGCGTCAACGATGGGGCGCACGACTACGTGCTACGACGGCCGCCGCTTGGTCACGTCCTCCCGACGGCGCACGACATGAGTCGTGAGTACCGCGTCATCCGGGCGCTACACGGCAGCGACGTACCGGTTCCCGAGGCACTGGCATTTTGCGACGATATCGAGGTCAACGGTGCGCCGTTCTACGTGATGGAACGAGTCGACGGTCGCATCCTTCGCAGCGGCGACGACCTCGCGACCTTGACCCGAGACGACGCACGTCGGTGTTCCGAAGCACTCATCGACGTGCTCGCAGCGCTGCACCACGTCGACTACGAGACCGTCGGACTTGGCGAGTTCGGACGACCCGACGGATTTCTCGAGCGCCAGCTGCGCCGGTGGAACAAACAATGGGAATCTTCGAAAGAGGCTGGCTGCCCCGACAATCCAGCGATCGGCGAAATCAATCGACGGCTCACGGCCGCCGTACCGCCATCGCCCAAAGCAACAATTGTGCATGGCGACTACCGCCTCGATAACACAATGCTCGACAACGTCGATGCCGGACACGTCGTCGCCGTGCTCGACTGGGAAATGTCGACATTGGGTGATCCGCTCGCCGATCTTGGTCTCTTCTTGTTGTACTGGGGCCGACCCGATGCGCAGGTTGTTGCTACCGGCGCGGCCGTTTCAACAGAACTGGGGTTCCTCGACCGTGCAACGATCGTCGCCAGATACGCGTCGGCGAGCGGTACGGATCTCACCTACCTCGATTGGTACGAAGTGTTTGCGTCGTACAAGTTGGCGATCATCGTCGCTGGCATCCACGCCCGGTTTCTCATGGGCATGACACGCGGCGACGGATTCGATCACATGGGTGCGCTCATCGGCGGGCTCGCTCACGGCGCAATCGAATTTGCAAACGCGTCACCGTTGAAATCGCTCCGCGGCTGACGCACGAATCGCTGCCGATGACTCAAGCAGTCGAGCTCCGCGATCCGATCGTCATCGCCGCGTTTGAAGGTTGGAACGACGCCGCGAACGCATCGACCGATGCGCTTCGCTTTCTTGAGCGACACTTCAATGCCTCGAAAGTTCACGAACTGGAAGCTCAGGAATACAGTGATTTTCAGGCAACGCGACCGCACGTTGAACTTGCGAACGGGGTTGTTCAATCGATTCGTTGGATCTCCACCACCATTTCAACCGCGGTCGTAACGAACGCCACGCGCGATCTGATTTTGGTGTTGGGCATTGAACCAAATCTCAAGTGGCAACAATTTTGCGACGAAATCCTCAGCATCGCGTCGATCCACGGTGCGACGACCGTCGTCACACTCGGGGCGCTGCTTGGCGACGCTCCTCATACTCGGCCATTTCCGGTGACGGGTACTGCGAGCGATCCCGCCACCGTCGAACGTCTCGGTCTTCAACGATCGCAATACGTTGGCCCAACTGGCATTGTGGGCGTCCTTGCCGACGCGGCTCGTCGTGCGCAGTTCGACGCAATTTCACTTTGGGTTCCCGTGCCGCACTACGTCGCTACCCCGCCGAATCCGAAAGCAACCTTGACATTGCTCGATCGTTTGAGCGCCCTATTCGACATCCCGTTAGAACTCAAGAATCTCAGCATCGCCGCGCACGGATGGCAAACTCGAGTTGACGCGATGGTCGAAACCGACGGCGATCTCACCGCCTACGTCCACCAACTTGAGGCGCGCTTCGACAGCGACGAGACGCTCGATGTCGCGGGTCTCGATCCTCACGATCTCGTCATCGGAGCGACACCCGACTTCGAGTCGCTCTTCGATGACGTCGATTACTACAGCGACGAAGACGAAGACGACGAAGACGAAGACGACGAAGCACCCGGACCCGAGACACCAAGCTTGAACATCGATGATCTTCCGAGCGGCGAGTCGCTCGCTGAGGATTTCGAACGCTACTTGCGCGAGCACCGACGCGACGACGACTAGCGCCGCGTCAACACTTGTCGACTTATCCGAGTAGGTCGTGTGCGATGGCCTCCCACAACGCGGTCGACAACGCCAATGATTCTGTGTCGACACGTTCGTCGTTGCCATGAAACATCGCCGCGTAATCCTCAAAGCTCAACTTTTGGGAAAACAGGCCGAAGCCGTACGCGACAGAACCCGCCCGTCGGAAAAACCGCGCATCGGTTGCCCCCACCGTCAGAAACGGTACGAGCGCACTGTCGGCAACCATGCTCGAGCTCACGCGTGCAAGCGAGTCCCACAGTGGCGTGTCGGTTGGCGACGCGGTGCTTTCGTTGTCGTCGAACGCTGTTACGGTCACAACGGTGCGCAGGTCTCCGAGCGCGTCATCGAGCATCCGTTCGATATCGCGACCCACTTGGCCGGGCAAGGTACGGATGTCGATTTCGATGTTGACTTCATCGGGGATGACATTCGTTTTGGTTCCGCCGTGAATCACGGTAGGAGCAAAGGTGGTGTGCGTACACGCATGTGCCTGTCGGGCCAAACCCACCGGTAGCTGCCCGCAGAAATCCCACAGCTGCGCCTCATCAGTCAGTGGACCACTGATTTCTGGTGGGAATACTCCTTCGATGAACCGACGCCACGTGTCGTGCACTTCCGTCTTCGGCCGAAACGCGACAAGACGCCGCACAACTTCTGCAGCGGTCACCAGCGCGTTGTCGGTTCGGTACGGTTGGCTGGCGTGTCCCGGAGTGCCAGGCACGGTAATGCGGCACCAATACGACCCTTTTTCACCAACAATGACCGGAAGGCGAGGACCGTTTTCGGTCGGGAGCTGAAATCCGCCGGCCTCGGTAATCACATAGTCGGCCATCACGGCATCGCGCTCGTTTGCAACCAAATGTTCGGCGCCCCATGTGCCGAGCGCCTCTTCGTCGGCGACCGCGAGATAGATCAGCGTTCCTCTGGGAGTGAACCCGCTCTGCGCCAACCGTTTAAATCCGACAGCCATCGACGCCGTCAAATTCAACATATCGACCGCGCCACGCCCCCACACTTCGCCATTGATGAGTTCGCCGCCAAACGGGTCTTGGCTCCATCCGTCGGGGTTGACGGGTACAACATCGGTATGGCCCATAAGCAGCAACGTCGGGGCGCTCGGGTCGGAGCCTTCGATACGAGCGACAAGACTCTCACGCCCTGGCGCCGGTTCGTACCGCTCAAGATCGAGCCCAGCGTCACCGAGATATTGCGCCAACACATCGGCGCTGGTCGTCTCGTGACCTGAATCCTTCGTGCCATCGTTCACACACTCATTGCGGATGAGGTGCGCGAGCAAGTCGGCAACCTCCATCGTTGGATCAGTTATCGTCATGCGCGAACGATAACGCCTGAATCAGTTGTGTCGCTCCGCGAGACGAAAGACCATTTTTCCGTCGACGTCGTAATTCTCAGCCTCTCCCGCGTGCAACATGTGCTGGAGGTGCGCGAACGTCTCTGATTCTGCCATCACGCCCCAGTGACGTTTGGGAAACACCTCATGTGACAGCGCCGAAACGGTGGCTGGACCGAGCGCAAGACCCGCGGTACGCAGCGTTTCCATCCGTTCGTAGTGATGTTCCTTGATTGCCTCGACGCGAGCTGGGACGTCGTCAAATGGGCGGCCGTGTGCTGGGAGGCCGAGCTTGACATCGGGGAGCCGCCCCACAAGATCGAGCGTCGCGAGGTAGCTCTTCAAGGAATCTGCACGATTCACTCCCGAAACATGGGGCGTGATCGTCGGCAAGACGTGGTCGCCCGACAGCAACGTCCCGGTTTCTGGGTCGAACAAACAAAGGTGATCTACCGTATGACCAGGCGTATGAATGCACCACCACTCCCGGCCAGCCAGCTGTAGCCGATCCGCGTGGTGCACACGGTGGGTCGGCTCTGGCGAATCAAACAGAAATCGGGCTGCGCGGATCATGACTCTGCGACGCAGATCCGGCCCAGGATTCGGCGTTCCCCATGGCGTCGTTCCACCCCACTTCATCGAGGTCGATTCGACTTCAACGGTGTCATCACCCACGAGATCATCCGCTTGACCGATCGTCGGAATCTCGTCGGGATGTACATCACTCGATTGCGCGACGAACGCGGCTTCGAGTTCCAAACGTCGCGCCGCTTCCTGGCTCAACGCCCCTTGTGCCGACGTCGGGCCGTTGACCGACCAGGTAGAAAACGCGTGGTGGGTTATCAGGCGTGCGCCACTTTGTTTGGCGATCCGTCCGGCACCTCCAAAATGGTCGGGGTGCGAGTGTGTGACGATCACCGTGTGGACATCGTTGATTCGATACCCAGCGGCCTTCAACCGAACTTTTAACGCACTCCACGACTTCGGACCAGGAAGCCCTGGATCTACTACCGAGATGCCGCGATCATCAACTAATCCGTACATGTTGACGTGGCCGAGACCCGGGAGCCAGATCGGTAGTTGCATCCGCAAAACATTCGGCGCGACCTCGACAATTTCTTCAGACGCTGCGTCTTGTTCTGACTTCTTCGGGCGGGGCATCTGGGCGCGACTCGATTCGTGACCCAATGATGGGTTGTTGGCCGGCTCATGAGCGTGGTGGTCGTGTGCATCCGAAGGAGTCATCACTCAACCGTTCGCATATGGCGCAAACTTCGGCCATGGGCGATTCGTCTCGACAAGCTGTCCGCAGGCGAGCACGCCGAGATCATCATGACGTCGTCCAACAACCTGGAGCCCGACCGGAAGCCCTCCGGCCGTGAGCCCGACAGGAATACTGACGCCAGGTTGCCCGCTGATGTTGAACGGCGCTGTAAACGGCACGCTGCCCATGCCTCCAACTTCGACGCCGCCGATCACCATCGGCGGCGGACCTCCAGCGATGAAGGCAGGAGTGGCCGTCGTCGGCGTGAGCAAATAGTCGACCTGATCAAAGATTTCGGCGATCGCGTGCAACATGTCGGAGCGTCGTCGGTACGCCCGAACAAGGTCTTCGGGTGTCATCCGAGCGGAATATGCCATCCCGGCACGAACGACGGGCGTCAGCTCATCGAACCGGCCTTCTGCGCGTTCGCCGTAGGCCGCGACCATCGCCAAATTAGAGATAATGCTCCACGAGCGCGCTGGGTTTGCAATGTTCACTTCGAGATCGATGAGCTCGAACCCAGCATCGGCGCATAAGGCCAACGCGCCAGCATGGGTCAGGCGTTCGACCTCCGGATCCGTGACGGCGTGTCCCAATGTCGACGACCACGCAATCCGTTTCGCACGCAACGCATCGATCGGAGCGCCGGTGAGCAGCGCAGCTTCGAACGACTGCGGTTTCGCGAGCGAGGTTGGGTCGTAGTTGGTTGGGCCCGCGATGACATCTACGTACCGAGCCGCGTCGCGCACCGTGCGACACATCGGTCCAGGGACCGCAGTGAGCGACGAATCAAATGGCTCGGGCCCACTCCCCGAAAGCCCGAACGTGGTCTTATAACCGAACAGACCGCTATAGCTGCTCGGTATGCGGATCGATCCTCCACCGTCGCTACCTGTACATATTGCGAAGAGACCTGCGGCAACCGCGGCAGCACTCCCCCCGGATGAACCGCCGGGTGTCATGGTGATATCCCACGGGTTGTTCGTCGTTCCGTGCACGTTGGTTCGAGTCCAGTTGACCGAACCGAATTCCGGTGACGTGGTCTTCGCCATGATCACGGCTCCAGCTGCCCGTAGCCGCGCAACCTCTGTGCAGTCATGATCCGCGACTTCACCCGCATACAACGACGAACCGTGGGTATACGACAAACCTTTCGCGGCCGCGAGTTCCTTGACGCCGATTGGAACGCCAGCAAGGAGCCCGGGATCCTCTCCTGCGGCGATTCGAGCATCGATTGCGTCCGCCTGTGCCCTGGAGCCATCCGTATCAAGATCGCACACGGCATTGAGCACAGGATTCAACCGTTCGATACGCGCCAGACACGAGTCAACAAGTTCACGAGAACTGATCTCGCGAGCTCGAACAGCGTCGGCGAGATCGAAGGCATCACGTTCCCATACTCCGGTCATGAACGCACATTATCGACGCCCCGTAGAATGCAGCCATGCAGCACGATGGAGATGACGTCGATCGCACCCACACGGGCGAACGCTCCGCCACGACCCTTTGGCCAATCAGCGCTGCGGTGATCACGGCGCTCGACGAACATCTCGGCTCGCCCGTCGATTGTTACGTCAACGGGAGTCAGACTTGGCTCACGCCGGACGGCCCGAACGAAATCATGTTGGAATGGCGGCTCCATCCCGTAGGTGGCTACACGACACCGGCCGGAATGTCGCACTACGAAGTCTTCGAAACTGTCGTCGCCGCGATCGCTGTGGGAGCCGACATCGACGCACTATCACTCGGTACCGAATCTCGACCGCTCGAAGCATTGTGGACCGGTTTGGAATGTTTCGCCGCCTACGGCGACCCGCTCAACACGACGCAACTCGCGGAGCACGCGACGACCGCCCTCGGATTGTCACCTGCGTATCAGGGCCTGGTCGACCACCAACGCGTGGGTGAAGCATGGGAGCGATCTCAGCGCGCGACCGATCTGTACGAGCTCGTCAAGGCAGAGCTCGCCGCCACGACCAACTGAGCCCTCAGATGCCGTGATGATCGCGCCAGATCGGTTCTCGTGGCGCGTCGAAACTGCACGGTCGCTCGTCGCCACGAATCGCCGCGAAGGCAAGATCGACCCAGCGATGACCGCCCGCGAGAGGTTGCGGCAAATCCTCGCGTGCGTAGAACCCGACGGTCGAGGTCTCCAACGGGTGCCCACGCAACTCGCCACCAACCATCCGGCAATGAAACAACAGCGAATACAACGGATGTCGAGAAAATCCAAGTCGCAAACCATCGAGTACCGCGATCAAGGCAACTGGCTCAACTTCAATTCCAGTTTCTTCGTACGCTTCTTTGACGGCGACCTCAGATGGCGAATACCCAATATCGGCCCAACCAACTGGATAGAGCCACCATCCAGAATCTGCGCGTTGGGTTAACAAGATCTCGCCAGCATCGTTGCCCACGATCGCGGCGACCGCAGTCTTGGGAGTCTGATAACCACTGACGCCCTTGCCGACTGTCGAGAGCCATTCGTCGTAGACCTCGTCGGACGCAGCCTCGTCGACGGCAGCAGCGCGGATATCGGAGGCGACCTTCAGCACCTCTTCGAATCGCTCTTGTTCATACAGGCTCTCGGTAAATCCCAATCCAGTGCGCGCGATACCGGCGAGCGTCTCAGACCAACGCAGTAGATCGGAAGCTTGGGGGTGGTTGGGAAATGGTGTGTTCATAGTGTTGCGATACTACGGGGCGATCGTCGCTCCATACGCGAGGTGTTCGATGCGTTCGCGAAGCTGGCCGAGCAACTGGGTATCGTGCAATTTCTCCCCATGTTGGGTGAGATACAACACGTCGATCACATGATCGCCAAGCGTCGCGACTTTGGCCAACGACACGTCGATCTCAAGTGTTGCGATCGTCCGCGCGAGTCGATACAGCAGTCCGACCTGGTCGGTAGCGTGGACTTCGATCACCGTCGCCGCTGTCGACGCTTCGGCATCAACGATCATTTCCATGTCGCCCCGCTCGCCAGCACGTTGATATTGCCGGCGTCCTTCCTCGACGCCTGCGGCGACGTCGAGTTCGCCCGAGATTGCGGCAGCGATCGTCGATCGCACTCGAGCGGCGCCGTCTGCAAACCTGCCAAACGTGTCGGTGGTTGTAAAGACATCCAATGCCATACCGTCGGCACTCGCAGTCGGTTCGCCGAACGCAGGAACTCTGCGTCGACATGTGGCAGTGCATCACGAGCGATCAATGCGTCAAAGTTCTCACCACCACCCAACATTCGATTGGCCCACCCCAACGCGTGGATATCACGCAGAGCTCCACCGCCGTCTTTGAGGTTTGGCTCCAACATCTCTGCGACGAGACCGGGCTTCTTACGGCGTAGCTCCGCACCCGACCAAAGCGTCCGGAGATTCGCCGCAGCATCGCGCTGCACATCTCGTTGCGCGAACCGCAAGTTCTTCACACAACTGCGGATCGCCTGCCACGAATCGAATATCGAGCAAGGCAGTGCGCGCGTCAAGATCATCGGCTGCAAGTGCAAGACATTCCTTGATTGTCCTGGCTGAGTGGCCAGTCACGAATCCCGCGTCCCACAACGGATACCAAAGGCGTTCGGCCATCGGCCGCCAGTCGCGGCGCTTCGCGAAGCGTCCAGGAGCTGGCACCAACAGCAAAACGTCGACGTCTGAGCCCGGACAAAGTTCGCGCCTGGCGTACGAACCAAGCGCCACGATGCAGACGTCTTCAACTGCAGTACGAGTCAAAATCGCAGCAAGCGTTCCATCGATCACCGCGCTGAGTTCGACACCGAAGTCGATACCGCGCGTCGTGGTGTCGAGGACAAGTGCGTCGCGTCCTGCCCGCAGCGCACTCGTCAGATCCTGATCCAAAGGAGAACGGTGAGCCACTATGTTGCGCCAACTTCGTTCGGCGCTGCAAGTGTCTCGCCGCCTATCTCGCTCCTCTGTCGCTCCTGCGCCAGCTGCGCCACCGCTTTGCTGCAACTACAAGTTATGCGGATGCAGCAACGTCGTCAGTGTTAGCCCGGACGGCGGAGACTACGTCGTGGGCGTGAGCTGCTGGCAACGGTCGTGCGAAGTAGTAGCCCTGCGCGAAGTCGCACCCCAACGCCTGCAATACCTCGAGCTGCATTACGTCTTCGACACCCTCTGCCAGCACTCGGAGTCCCAATGCGCGCGCCATGGAAATCACCGCGGCGACGATCGCGTGGTCGCCGGCGTCTCGTCCGAGCCCTGCCACAAACGACTGGTCGATCTTCACAGTGTCGACACGGAAGCGCTTCAAATACGCAAGCGACGAGTACCCGGTTCCAAAATCATCGATCGCCAACTTGATTCCCAACGCCTTCAGACCGTCGATTTTGGTGACAGCAGCGTCGGCGTCGGCCATCACAACACTCTCGGTGATCTCAAGGCAGACTGCAGCTGGATCAACACTGGTGCGTTGCAGAATTGCACCAATGCGCGCGACGAGATCTGGCATCGCGAGTTGACGACCCGAGAGGTTCACCGACACCATAAATCCTGGCTGCGCGCGCCGCGCGAAGATCGCGGCCTCTTCCAGAACCCATTCACCAATGCGGACGATCAAATCCGACTGTTCTGCGAGCGCGATGAATTCGCCAGGGGCGACCAAACCCCGTTCGGGATGCTGCCAACGGACGAGGGCTTCCGCTCCGCGACATTCGCCGTCGGCGAGATCCACCAGTGGTTGGTAGAAGACTCGAAGCTCGCCTCGATCCAACGCACGGTGAAGATCGTTAAATGTTTCGTGCTCCGCGACAACACGGTCGCGCATCGCATCGTCGAAGACCACCCAACGCCCTTTGCCGAGCTCCTTGGCGTGATACATCGCGGCGTCGGCGTCACGCAACAGATCCTCGGTGCGCCCGTCACCGTGCCCGCCGATCGCGATACCAACGCTCGCCCGCAAGAAGATTTCGGATTCGTGCAACACGAAGGGTTCAGCAAGCACGTCGAGAAGTCGTGTCGCAATATCGATGGCCATCGCGCGCCCGCCTTCGCGCGGCAAGTCTTCACATAACACGATGAACTCATCGCCCCCAAAACGCGCGACGGTGTCACCAGGACGGACCGCCCGTTCGAGCCTCCGAGACAGCGCAACCAAGAGTTCATCGCCAGCCTCATGACCCAGCGAATCGTTCACCACCTTGAAGCCGTCAAGATCCAAAAACAGCACGGCGACCTCGCTGCGTGATCGCTGAGAACGAGCGAGCGAAATGCCAAGTCGATCGATCAGAAGCGTTCTATTCGGAAGGCCAGTCAGCGGATCCGTGACAGAGTCGTGCGCGAGTCGGTCCTCAAAACGCTTGCGTTCGATCGCAATTTCAGCGAGCCGAGCGAGCGACTTCACGAACCGAACGTGTTCTTCGGTTGGCTCACCTGGTTCGGCTCCATACATCGCCAGCGTTCCCAACACAGCACCCGTAGCGTTGGTCAACAAGGGCGTGGACCACGCGCTCCGCAGGTCGTACCGCTCTGCAGCACCTTGATACGCATTCCAACTCGGATCTGTGGCAATGTCGGCGGTGATCACCGTCGAGCGTCGCGCCGCCGCCGTTCCACAAGTTCCGACACCTTCGCCAATCGGGATCTGTCCGATGGCAGCCGCAAAATCGCCAGGCAAACTCGGAGCCGAGGTCGTGACCAGATAGCCATCTGCATCCACGAGCATCAGCGAACAACGCCACGTGCTCGACTCGCTCTCCGCGATCGCGCAGAGCGACGCCAGCGTCTCGTCGAGGGGGATGCCCTTCGCGACCATCTCCAGAATCTCGGCTTGAAGACTCATGAGGTGCTCGGCCATGCGCCGCTCGTGCACGTCGTGACCGACAGATTGGAACTCAACCACTCGACCGTGCGCGTCAAGAAAAGCTCGGTCGGTCCAGTGATACCAACGGATCTCACCGTCGTGGCGCAGCTCCCAGTCTTCTTGGGACCCGACCTCGTTACCAGGCCCAAATGCTGCGAGCCGCGCCAACTCGCCAGCTCGTTCAACTTCCGGGAAAATATCAACAATCGACGTTCCAACAATCTCGTCTGGGTCGACGCCGTAGAAATTCGCAAACGCAGCGTTCACAAACGTCAACCTGGTGTCGGCCGAATAGCGACACACCAACTCCGTTTGGTCTTCGACGATGCCGCGATACCGCGACTCGCTTTCCCGGAGCGCAGCTTCACTCACCTCCAGAGCGCTTTGGGAAGCGCGCCGTTCAGTGACGTCGCGTGTTGTGAGCACGACACCGTTGACGGCAGGATCGTCCGCGAGGTTGTTCACCACGATCTCAACCCACACATACGATCCGTCAGCTTTGATCAGTCGCAGCTCAGTCGGCGATTGCACACCCGGTGACGTGACGGCCTCGTAGAACATTTCGAACGCCATGTCGCGGTCGTCGGGATAGACGAGCTCAAAGGCGTTGATACCCCTCGGGTGTGGCACGTCGCAATATCCAAGAATCCGGTCAGACACCGGGCTCGCGTATCGAAGCGTTCCGTCAATGTCGACGATCGAAAGCGCGTCGGACGACGAGTTGACCAGGATGTTCAGGAGACTCTCGTTGGATTCTTGTGGGGTTTCGGGCGCGTTCGTATCACCATTCGCCGCGCCCGCGACCGAAGAAGGCTTCTCCACTCGGCTACTCATCGGCCGACATTGCCCGAAACACAACAGGAATAGCCCCACAACGCGCCAAGTTTTGGAGGGTCGCTGCGCCGGATCTGCGACGCGCTAGCCAACCTCGTGTGCCGTCGACGAGAATTCCCCTATGCGGATCGTCGCGAGCTCGGTGTTCGAACAGATCGTGTACCACTGTTCGCTCGCAAACGACGACAATCCAAGACGCCCGACCCTTGCCGTCGACGCACTGCTACGCGACGGCGACGCCGACGGTCCGCTGCTCGTCACCGTTGCAGATTTCAAACGCATGATCGGCTTGGATCGAACGCTCAGCGCACTTCCCGACTTGCGGAATCGCGGCAGAACAGAACTTCGCGACGGCGTCGAGTACGTGAATTTTCCCGTCTGGGAAACGTTGGAATAACGACCCTCGAGCCGCTATCCAGCGACGATGTCGCCAGACATATCGTCGACGATGCAGCCCTCGGAACGCAAAAATGCAAGCGCAGCGTCGCGAGCGTTCGAATCGCCGCCAAGCTCCATGATGATCCACCCAGTGTTGCCCTCAACATTTGCCCGCCGGATGTTGGGCACGACATCGAACTGCTTGACAAGTTCGTACACAATCGGTCGAGTGACGAGCGCCTCTGGAAACGAAATGAAATACCTAGTGTCAGACATGCGCACTCGTTTCTAGTCGATGGGGCCCAGGCCAACGTTGGCAAACACATCCGCCGGGTCACTCAGCAGCGCGATCACAAACGGGCCGAACTCTGAATAGCGCGCCGAAACTTCATCGAAACGCATCTCGTGCACAATGTCTTTGATCACGACAGGGTCATCAGCAAGCAACGTCACGCCCCACTCCCAATCGTCGATCCCCGTCGCGCCGGTGATCAGCTGCACGACGCGTCCGGCATACGTACGGCCAATCTTTCCGTGCCCGCTCATCAGTCGCTTGCGATCTCCGAGTTCCAGCGCATACCAATTTTCATCACCAGTACGACGTTTCAGCATTGGATAAAACGAAATCACCTTCTTCTGCGGAAGGTTCGGGTGAATGCGCTGCTCCTGGTAGTGAACCATCCGCTCGCTCCACACTCCAAGGCGTTCGCTCATCTCTGCCTCGTCCGTGATTTGTTCCTCACGAGCCAACCGTTCTCGTTCATCATCGACCGTTGAGGTATACGGCGAATATTCAGTGAGCGACAGGAACGACGACGTGAGTCGGAACGGGCCTTGGAGCAGCTCATGCTGGAACCGTTGGAGCCGAGCAAGATCCAGCCCTAGGGCCATCACCAACACATCAGCTTTGTGCCCCAATGCCGCGCCGACCAACACCTGATGGTCATCCTGGCGCATCGCCGCGATTGCATCGAGTGAGACCTTCGCTGCGCGGGGATCGCCATTTGCCGCAACACGATCGACGTGGAGGAACAAATGAAGCACGCCCCAGCCAACTGATGGTTCTACTGCCATCTGTTGAGGCTACCGAGTCGCTCGATCGCGAAAACAACGAGCGGACTCGTGCAAACAGTTGCCAGCTTGGTGATGAAGAAAGGGGCGGCCCGAAGGCCGCCCCTTACGAAACATGACGCAGTTGCAATGATCGACTAGAAGTCGCCCATCCCGCCCATGTCGGGCATGCCGCCGCCTGCGCCGCCGCCAGCCGCAACTGGCTCTGGCTTGTCGGCCACAACCGCTTCGGTCGTCAGGAACAGGGCCGCGATCGACGCTGCGTTTTGCAGTGCCGAACGAGTGACCTTCGCCGCGTCGATGACGCCGGCCTTCACCAGGTCTTCGAACTCGCCCGTCGAGGCGTTGAGGCCATGGTTGCCTTTGAGGTTTTTGACCTTCTCGACAATCACGCCACCTTCGAGACCCGCGTTGACCGCAATCTGCTTCAGCGGCTCTTCGAGCGCACGAGCTACCAGCTTGGCGCCAGTCGCTTCGTCACCTTCGAGCTTCGCAGCAAGATCGAGCACCTTCGCCTGGGCACGGAGCAAGGCAACGCCGCCACCGGCAACGACACCCTCTTCCACTGCAGCTTTGGTGGTCTGCACTGCATCTTCGATGCGGTGCTTCTTCTCTTTGAGTTCAACTTCAGTTGCAGCGCCGACCTTGATCACTGCGACACCACCAGCAAGCTTGGCGAGACGCTCCTGGAGCTTCTCACGGTCATAATCGCTATCGGTGTTGTCGATCTCGGCACGGATCTGGTTGATGCGGCCTTGGATGTCGACCTTTTTGCCACTGCCTTCAACGATTGTGGTTTCGTCCTTGGTCACCACAACCTTCTTGGCGCGACCGAGCATTTCGAGGCCAACCCCGTCGAGCTTGAGGCCAACTTCTTCGCTGATCACTTCACCACCGGTGAGGATCGCAATATCTTGCAACATCGCCTTGCGGCGCTCGCCAAAACCAGGCGCTTTGACAGCGACCGACTTAAACGTGCCACGAATCTTGTTCACGACGAGCGTTGCAAGTGCTTCACCTTCGAGATCTTCAGCGATCAGCACGAGTGGACGGCCGCCCTGCATGACCTTTTCGAGGATCGGCAACAAATCTTTGACCGCGCTCACCTTGCTCGATACGAGCAGGATGTACGGGTCGTCCATCGCAGCTTCCATGCGCTCCGGGTCGGTCACGAAGTACGGGGAGATGTAGCCCTTGTCGAAGCGCATACCTTCGACCAGGTCGAGCTCCATACCGAACGTCTGGCTTTCTTCGACGGTAATAACGCCGTCTTTGCCGACCTTTTCGAGCGATTCAGCGATCATCTCACCGATGCTCTTGTCGGCGGCAGAAATTGCAGCCACATTCGCAATGGCGGTTGGGTCGGTGTCGACCTTCTTCGCCGAGCTCTTGATGGAATCAACCGCAGTAATGACCGCAGCCTCAATGCCCTTTTTCAAGGTCATCGGGTTTGCGCCAGCGGCAACGTTACGCAGACCTTCACGCACCATCGCCCATGCAAGGACGGTGGCTGTGGTCGTGCCGTCACCGGCAACATCATCGGTCTTTTTCGCAACCTCTTTGACGAGCTCCGCACCGATTTTTTCGAACGGATCTTCGAGATCGATTTCTTTGGCGATGGACACACCGTCGTTCGTAATCGTCGGCGCGCCCCACTTCTTTTCGAGCACGACGTTGCGGCCTTTGGGCCCGAGGGTCACTCGGACGGCATCGGCAAGCTTGTTCATACCCGCTTCGAGCGAACGGCGGGCGTTCTCGCTGTAGGCAATCTGCTTGGGCATAATTGGAAACCCCCTGTGCAGCCACGTTGCTGCAACTGGTCGGGAACAGTTGGAAGACCCCAGCCGAACACGTTTTGCAACGACCCGACTGGTTAGCACTCACCATAGCAGAGTGCCAACGATCTCTGGCACTCGCCCCCCGAGACTGCTAATGGATTGTGGCGCCTATATATTGCGCCTGCTCCGCCCGGCGCCGCGAGTCGCCTGCGCGCCGACTCGCTCGCTCCGCTCGCCTCGGACGCTCCGACAACCGCCCCACCACCGACTCGCTCGCTCCGCTCGCCTCGGACACTCCGACAACCGCCCCGTATATTGCTTCTGAGGGCTGCTTAAGTATAGTAAGGCTGCCCTTAGTAGCTGAGGAGGTGACGGTCGCATGGGCGCAAGCCTGTTAATCACGCTGCGAGAAGGTCTCGAGATGTCGATCATCGTCGCGATCCTCCTCGCCTACCTTCGCAAGATCGACCGGCGCGATCGCGCCCGTTCGGTGTGGCTCGGCGTCGCTGCGGCGGCAGCGACCTGCATTGGCGCTGCGGTGCTGTTCAGTTTGGTCGTCGACACCTTCGAAACCAGCAGCGCCGAGCCGTGGATTGAAGGGGTCCTGGCGCTCACCGCTGGCGCCGTGCTGACCTGGATGATCTTTTGGATGCGCGGGCATTCGCGAGGGATCGCAACGCAACTTCATTCGCGCATCGACGCGGCGATCGACAGCGGCGGGTTCGCAGTTGCGTTGATGGCGTTCGTTGCCGTCGTCCGCGAAGGTTTTGAAACGGTGCTGTTCTTGATGGGCGCACAACAAACCACGACCCGCTCGACTACCGACACATTGGCAGGCGGAGCAATCGGTCTCGCAATTTCGATCGGGATCGCGATCGTGAT
The DNA here is from genome assembly GCA_038228615.1 of Acidimicrobiia bacterium. GTDB lineage: Bacteria > Actinomycetota > Acidimicrobiia > IMCC26256 > PALSA-610 > F1-120-MAGs023. The sequence continues at coordinate 19,244 of JBBRPC010000050.1, forward strand.
TTACGGCTACGGGCACCGCATC
>JBBRPC010000051.1:0-19166 GCA_038228615.1 Acidimicrobiia bacterium
CCGTCGTGTGGCTCGCATCCGACGCGGCATCCCACGTCACCGGCCAGGTCTTCCGAATGGTTGGTAACAACCTGGCACGCTACCAACCTTGGGAAATGGGCGAGCAGTTCCTCGCTACCGACAAGGCCGGCAACGCTGTGCAATGGGATCCGGCCGACGTGGGTCGAATCGTCAACCGGTACGTATTCAACTGCCAGAACCCTGGCATCGACTCACAGCGTCGGTCGTAAATTCGCGGAGGCCGCGGCACCGGCCATCAGCGGGAGGGTCCGCACGACCCTCCCACCGTCGGTTGTGGGCCACTCCGCCTCACGCAATACATATCGGCAGGACGGAGCTGAGTCTTTGAGTTAACGCCCTGATTCAATGCACGAGCGGGCGAGGCGAAAAGAAGCCGCGATGCACAGCTTGGGCGAGCATGCTGGCCGCATCGGGATCCGCGGCTCCGAGTCGCCCAGTGGCAAAAAAATACGCGAATCGTTCGATCATCGCCATGAGGATTCCGACGCCAACGACCGAGCTGTCGCAGCCCGCGGCTGCAAGTTCACGAGCGAAGGCCTGGGCGACCGCCACGAACGCCTGCACCCCCAAACGGTTGATCTCAGCGTCGGAAACGTGGTGTTCCATCCAAGCCCGGATGACGGGGCCATACGTCCGGTATATCGCGAGAAAACGCTCAAGGAATCGTTCGAGTTCCTGCACCGCAGCCGGATCACGTCCCAGTTGCGGCAGCATCGTCGCGAGTGCGTCGATCTCTCCTGCGCAGGCGATGGCAAGCGAATGCAGCACATCTTCTTTGTTGGCGAAGTACAAATAGAACGTTCCGTGTGACGTCGCGGCCGCACGAACGATGTCGTCGACGCGAGCTGCGTGGTAGCCGCGTTCACCAAACACTTCCAACGAGGCGCGCTGTAGTCGTGCGTGCGTGCGTTCGCCGTTCGAACTCGTGGCCCGGTCTTGGTCTGGATTCAGAGAATCCTTGTACGCTGCGTTCATGCTTGGCGACACCATGCGGGAGGCCGGACGAAGGTTCGGCGATCGTACCGCCTACATCATGCAGCGCCCGGGGAGCGACTGGGACGATGCGCTGCATCTCACCTATCGCGACCTCGATCGCGTGTCCGATGAGGTCGCGTCGGCAATGCAACGCAACGGCGTCGGTCCAGGGAGCCGCGTTGCACTCATTTTGCCTCCCGGCCTCGAATATCTGGTCTCGTACCTCGCGGCCGCAAAACTCGGCGCGATCACCGCGGGAATCAACGACCGTTTGGCACCGAACGAACGCGCAACGATGTTGGGCCGTTGCGAGCCGAAGCTCGTTCTTGCCGCGCCGGGATACGAGCCGCAAGACGAGCGGCGAGGTGCCATCTGCGTCACGGTTGGGCGTTGCGAGACGATCGATTCCTTACTCGCGCCGTTGCGCGACCACAACATGGCTCCAACACAATTCACCGACCCTCAGGGCACAGCCGACGTGGCGATCATTTTCACCTCGGGAACCACCGGTGCCCCGAAGGGCGCTCGCTACGGAACGCGTCAGCTCGATTTCATCACGAACACCGATATCGGTGACGCCTGGGATCTCGGCGGACGGACGTTCACCGGGACTTCGTTCGCGCACCTCGGATTCATGACAAAGCTGCAGGGCAACCTTCGTCGCGGCGGAACAACGTTCATCATGCCACGATGGAGTCCGAGCGATTCGTTGCGACTCCTCAGTTCTCAACACATGACCACCGTCGCCGGGGTTCCAACACAGCTCGCGTTGCTGTTGCGTGAGCCAGACTTCGACCAACACGACCTCTCGTCAGTTCGTCATGTCGTGGTGGGCGGCGGTCCGATCACGGCAGGACTCGCCGAGGAAACGCGCCGAAGATTCGATGCCCAGCTCCAAACGCGGTATTCGTGTACTGAAGCCGGGATCGGACTCGGTACGTCGTTCGACGACCCGCACGAGGACGCCATCGTTTCGGTCGGACGCCCACACGACGCGGTACAGCTCACGCTCCGCGACCCAGATGATCCAACATCGCTCGCGGATCGAGCAAACAACGAAATCGGCGAAGTGTGCTTACGTTCGCCGGCGTGCATGTCTGGCTATTGGGACGATCCTGTCGCGACCGCTGCCGCATTCACCGCCGACGGGTTCGTGCGTACCGGTGATCTGGGATATGTCGATGATCAGGGGCGCGTGCACCTTGTGGGTCGCAGCAAAGAGATGTATGTACGCGGCGGTTACAACGTGTATCCCGTGGAGGTCGAGACCGTGTTGTCCGAACATCCCGATGTCGCGGCCGTCGCAATCGTTCCGCGTGGTGATCCGGTCATGGGCGAAATTGGAGTCGCGTGCGTCGTAATGCGACCCGGCAAGCAAGCGCCAACAGTTGTCGCGCTGCGGGCCTTCGGACAGGGCCGACTTGCTTCGTACAAACTCCCGGAGGCCGTCGCGAGCTTCGACGAGTTTCCCCTCACACCGATGGACAAACTGGACCGCGCAGCACTGCGTGCCAGAGCTGTCGACCATTAGCCTCGCTGCCAATGGACCTTGAGCTCACCGAAGAACAGCTTGCATTGCGCGCGACGATCAGCGCGGTGCTCACCCGCGAATCGCCGATCGGGCTTGCTCGCGCAATTACCGAAACGCAGTGCTCCACCTCGGCATTGTGGTCGACCTTCGTAGAACTGGGGTGGCCAGCTCTCACCGTGCCGGAACGTGCCGGTGGGATCGGGCTTGGTGCGGTCGAGATCGCGGTGTTATGCGAGGAACTCGGCAAGGTCATTGCGTCGACGCCGCTGCTGGCGACGATCACGCAATTCGCGCCGTTGGTACTCGAATGTGGAGATGAGTCACAACAGAACAGATGGTTGAGTGCAATCGCGCAGGGAACATGCCGGGGAACCGGCGCGATCGCAGAGGCAACAGGGAGTTTCGATCCACGACTCGCCACTGCGACCGCAACGGCAACAGACAACGGCTATCGATTGCACGGCACGAAGCGCTACGTGATGCAGGCGGATGAGTGCGACGAAATCGCCTGCACAGTAAAAGTCGGCGGCGCGGCGCGGGTGGTGATCGTCGAGGCGCACAGAGCACGAATCACGCCGATCCGCACACTCGACGCAACACGCAGTTTTTGCGACGTCTGCATCGACGACATCTCGATCGACAGCGACAGAATGCTCGCGTCGGAATCGCTCGACTCCCTCAACGACGCTATTGAGGTTGGCGCGATGGCATTGGCGATGGAAACGGTTGGAGCATGTAATTCGATATTCGATATCACGCTCGAATACGCCAAACAACGCGAACAATTCGGTGTGCCGATCGGATCATTCCAGGCGATCAAACACAAGTTCGCAGATCTCGTGATCGCACTTGAGCGTGCCAGAAGCCTTGGATACTTCGCATCACTCTGTATTGCCGAACGCGACGATCGTCGTCACCTTGCAGTTGCCGCGGCGAAAGCTGCAGCAGGCGACGCCCAACGGGCGTTCGCGCAAGAAGGAATCCAGATACATGGCGGAATCGGGTACACGTGGGAGCACGACATGCACCTCTACGTCAAACGCATCAAGAGCAACGAACAGATATTTGGCAATGCCGCGACACAGCGATCGAAAATCGCCGATCTGCTCCGAGTCTGAGCCTTAGATTTTGCCGACAAAGATCTCGAAGTACAACCAGACGAACGCCATAATCCCAAGCGCGGCGTAGATCGCATTCTGATGCGTGTCGTAAATTTTGGTATTCGGCTTGCCAACTTCAGTACCGAACTTTCCGAGCGAATTGAGTTCGAGACCCACCGCAATCGCCAGAATGAGGATGTAGTACAGGATCCGAACGCCGGTCTTCGACGCGCCGAAGCCGACGAAGAAATCGCGACCACCGATCATTCCAAGAAACACTGTGAAGGAAAAGATCGTGTTCTGTCGCGACGCCATAGCGCCACGACGAGCAGCTTTCGGCGCTTCGGGATTTGCTTCGCCACCAGCTGAAACCGTCCTGGCGTTGGCGATCACGATTTGCTGGTTGGGCCAGATCACCATCCAGACGTTTGCCGCCATGATCGCGCCGAACACGATCGCCGTCGCGAACACATTGCCGCCTGGCGATTTCCAAAAATCACCAGTGAACGTGTCGCCTGAATCAATGGCGAGAATCAGCAAGCCGCTCACAAACGTTGCCATGGCACCCCACCGGAACCACCACAGCGCTCGCCACGTGAGCTTGTCGAACGCGTTGTTGCGAGCGCCGGCGTCCATTTCCGCATACGCGGGTGTCTGCACGAAGTTGAAAAACCACAACAGCCCCATCCACATGGCTGCGAACATCACGTGGGAGATACGGAGACCCCCGAGAATTCCCGCTTTTGTGAAGAAAACCATCACTGTCCCTTTTCTGAGAAGACCACTGCGCGCGGAAGTTAACACAGAGGCGCACAGCCGCAACGGACCTCACAGCGTTGCGACGAGTTCGCTCTCGCTATTCCACCATTGAAACATCGCGGTGACGCTCCGATCCGTTCCAATCGCCCGCGCGACGACACCCACGCGGTCGAGGCTCCACACCATCTCCGCGCCACGTGCCGATTGTCCGCAGCCGAAGATGCCGCTCGGAATTGATGGTGTTGCGCGTTGCGCCCAACGAGCGGACCGACCACGGAACGTGGTGCATGCCGCCGGAGCGTCACCGTGCAATCCCGCGGTGTAGATCGCAACAGCGCGATGCGTGTCGGCGACACCGCGATAGGTGCGAAGTTCCACCGTGAAACCGTCGCGGAGCCGACACACATGAGCATCGGTCACGGCGGGAGCACTCGCGACGAGCGAGGGGGCAAAGCGGCAGCGGGAACGCCACGACGGCGGTATGGGCACAGCACGCGAGACTTGCGCCGTTCGTGGGTTACTTCGCGTTGGCGACTGGTGCGCCACGTTGGTGACATCAGTAGCGGACCGGATGGCAGTCGTACCCGTTGACGGCGACGCGGACCGCGCCGACACAACGAACGCAACAAGCACCACAGTCGCCAGCGAGACACCGGCCAACGCTCCTTGCTTCGGGGAACGGGCAACGATGGATTGCAACCTGGCGCGTCGAGGCGTTCGAGTCGCGTGACTTCGGGAATGCTCACGTTGCCAACGACTCGGCGTCGAGTCGCGCTCGGACTCGGCAACGCGCTGACGTGCTCGGTCGATCAATTCAGCGACCGAGTCCCACTCTGTGACTCCATGTGTCATGTTCAGATGATATAACACATCTTGACATGATTTCAAGCGCAAGGCATGATGCACGAATGCAATCATCGACATGGAGCCACCCATGATGCGCAAGGTGCACACGATCATGCCGATCGCGGGATTTGTCGGCGTCCTGAGTGCGTGCGGGGCGACACTCAGCGCGATCGCGCCGAGCGCGCTGGCCGCAGGGCAGACCGTCGACGGCATCACGATGGCAGCATTGTGGTTGCTCGCCGCAACGGCATGGCTTTGGCTGACGCTGAGCAGCACGCTGTCGGTTGCCCGTCGGGTTGTCCCTGTGTTGCGCCATTGCCACCTGCTCGATGTGGCGACCCCACCGTGGATCCGGGCGGGCCTCGATCGAATACTCATCGTCGGCCTCACGATCGCGACCGTGCTCCCCTTGAGCACTACCGATCCAGCATCGGCCCAAACTGCGCGGTCCCCCACGCCGCAGCGTTCGGCAGCTCACGCGCTCTACGTACGCGGCGGGTCGAACCACGGGTTGGTGCCACCGAACACCGGCGGGCCCCACCCCACAACCCCGCCTACCCGAACCCCGCCTATCCGAAGACCGCATACCGGAACACCGCTTACAAGCGACGGCGCGACGCAGGGGTCAGTGCCAGGCGACGTCGCGATGACCTATGTGGTGCGCGAGGGAGACAATCTTTGGGTGATCGCTCAACGCGAGCTCGCGCGTCGTCGACAACCCACCTCCGACGCCGATGTCGCGCGTTACTGGGCGTACGTCATTCGAGCGAACCGCGCGAACCTGCGGTCGGGCAATCCAAACCTGATCTTCGTCGGCGAAGCAATCCACCTACCAGCTTGAGACATCCGCTGCGCGCGCACCAAACTCATCAGCATGACTCCACGTGGCCCGTTGCTCGTCGATCAATTGCGGTTCATGGCTGCAGAGCACGGCAACACCGTCGCATACGAAAATCTCGCGGACGATTCGACCATCACATTCGAGGACTGGGAACGCCAGTCAAACCGAGTCGCTCGCTGGCTCGGCAAACAGGGAGTGCGCCACGGCGACCGGGTCGCGCTGTATTTGGAAAGTGTGCACTGCCTGGAGTGGATCGTCGCGTACGCAGGAATCCACAAAGCCGGAGCCGTAATGGTGCCCGTGAACACTCGGCTTTCGATCAACGAAGTGATCACGATCCTGAATCACGCGGAGGTCGCTGCGACCATCTCAGGCGGTGAATTGCTGAGCAACCTCAATGCCCTGCGCGACGGCACACACCTCGGGCGCGCACTTGGCGTTGCGGCACTTGGCGTTGCGGCACTTGGCGTTGCGGCACTCGGCGTTGCGGCGCAACGCGACCGCCCAGACGACACCGATCTGGGCGAAGTCGACCTGACCGATGTCGATTCATGGAGTGCACTCGAAGCGTTCGACCCCGAAGCGATACAAGTACCAGTCGACCTCGACGACATGGCCGACATCATGTACACATCAGGAACAACGGGGTTACCGAAGGGCGTGCTCGTGCGCCATCGCAACGTGGCGATGATTCCGAATTGCGCGCCGCGATGGAGCGGCGCCGGGTGGCTCCACGGTGCGCCACTGTTTACGTTCGCCGGTTTGAGCTTCATCTATAACCCGATGAAGATGGGATTGCGCGGCCTGTACCTTCCGAAATTCGACGCGACCCGTTGGTTCGACCTCGTCGCCGGACGCCAACCGCTGATGGCATTCTTGGTACCTGCGATGGCCGAACTTCTGGCCGCGCACCCGCAATTTGGCGATGCCGATCTGTCGTCGCTCGCAGCGGTATCGATCGGTTCGGCTCCCCTTGCGCCGACAACGCTGGCAACGCTGCAGGCGAAGATGCCGGGTGCGTCGGTCACGAATAGTTATGGACTGACCGAAGCAGGACCCGCCTATATCGTGATGCCGAAAGACCAAGCAACTATACGCATCGGCTCCGTCGGCAAACCGATGTCGCCAATGGAGGTCAAGGTGGTCGATCCCGACAGCGATGTTCAACTCGCGGCCAACGCTGTCGGCGAACTCCTCGTCCGGCTTCCTGGCGCCAGGCGCGAGTACTACAACGACGACATCGCAACGGCAGCGGCTTGGACCGAAGATGGTTGGTTGCGTACCGGCGACCTTGCCTCGCTCGACGACGACGGTTTCGTGTACATCAATGGTCGTATCAAAGACATGATCATTCGCGGCGGCAACAACATCTATGCCACCGACATCGAAGCCGTAGTGCTGCAATACCCCCAGGTGCGAGAAGTCGCTGTAGTCGGCGTTCCACACCCCGTCCTGGGAGAAGACGTCGGCGCGTTCATCGTGTTGCGACCTGGATCCGCATTCGATCGAGCCGATTTCGATGCTCATTGCGGCGCGCTGCTCGCCGACTACAAACGCCCCAGGACCGTCCACATCGTCGCCGAACTGCCGAGGAATGCCACGGGCAAGATCATGAAACACAAGCTGCGTGAGTCGCTCGGTGCCGAGCCACGGACCACCGAATGAGACCTGCGGGCCAATCCTCTGGAACAATTCCTCTGGTTAGACCTCGGGCTAGACAGAGTGCACATTCGAGAGAAATTTTGGTAAAAGAGTTTCAATTCCTCACGTTCCGTGGCAATATCGTCGAAATTGTGGGGCGTGGAGTCCATGTGAGCGTGTTCCAGATCAGTTCTCTCCCAATTCTCAAGCGAATTTTCAGTCATTTTCCAGTCGTGTGTCCAGTCATGGAGTCGATGTGAAGCAATCCCGTTCAAGCAAGCTGTCCCGAATCGCCGCTGGAGCTGCGCTGCTGACGTTGGCCACCGGGGCCCTTGCGGGCGCCAGTTCAGCGAGCGCCAGCACTGCAACACTCAGCGCGAACCAGGTCCACAGGCTCCTGGCACCCTCGCCGCGCATCCATACCCTCCCCCGAGCCAGCCGTCGGGCCCAGGTCGCAACCGCGGCGGCCGCAACAAATCTGACCTACCACGGCGGCCAGGTCATGTCGACAGCGAATCACGCTGTCCCGATCTTTTGGGAGCCAGCGACGCTGCAAACCGGCGCTGCGGCAACCGTCGACCCCAACTACAACACGCTCGTGCAACGGTATTTCAGCGACGTTGGAGGGCACGGTCTGTACCAAGTCAATGCGCAGTACTACGAGATCATCAGCGGCACCCAGCACTTCATTGTGAACTCGGCAAATCTGTTGCAAGCGGTCGTCGACACATCGGCGTACCCCGCCGCAGGTGCTGGCTGCGCCGGAAACGGCACAAACTGCATCGATGATGCACAGGTGCAAGCCGAAGTCACCAAGGTGATCAACGCAAACGCGCTTCCGAAAGACAAACAGACGATGTACTTCGTCTACATGGCCGGGGGCGAGTCGCAATGTGCCGACACCGTTGATTGTTTCCGCACCACGGGAACAAACGGTGGGAACTTCGTCTATTGCGCCTACCACAGCTTCTTTACGCTCGGTGGCCAGAACGTGATCTACGCGAGCATGCCGTACGGCGCACTGGCATACCTCAACGAATGCACAGCTGAGAGCGCGTTCCCCAACAACACCGCCGCCGACATCGTGTTGTCGACCACCAGCCACGAACAGATGGAAGCTGTCACCGATCCGTACCTCGACGCTTGGTACGACGCATCAGGAGCGGAAAACGGCGACAAATGTGCCTACAACGAAGGCACCAAGAGCTTCGATGGCGGGTTGGCGAACGAGCAGTGGAACACACACTTCTATCTGCTGCAACAGGAATGGAACAATGCGGCAACGGCCTGTTCCCAGGGGTTGCCCGTCACGAGCGCATCGATCAGCGTCAACGACGTCTCGGTAACGGAAGGCAACGCTGGCACGAAGACAGCCACCATCACGTTCAAGCTCTCCGCAGCACAAGCTGGCCCGGTGTCGTTCAAATTCGCCACGGCCAACGGCACGGCAACCGCAGGAAGCGACTACGTCGCCAAGAGCCTCACCAAAACGTTCAACGCCGGACAAACAACGATCACCTCGCTGATCACCATCAACGGCGATACCACGGTCGAGCCCAACGAGACCGTCCTGGTGAACCTCACGAACCCTGTCGGCGCCACGATCTCCGATAACCAGGGCATCCTCACGATCACCAACGACGACGGCGCCTCGGGTCCAACTATCTCGGTCTCCGACGTGTCGATTGTTGAAGGCAACGCGGGAACCAAGACGGTCGCGATCACATTCCACCTCTCGGCAGCCCAGGCCACAGCCGTGTCATTCACATGGGCCACGGCCAACGGCACTGCGACCGCAGGAAGTGACTACGTCGCCAAGAGCCTCACCAAGACCTTTAACGCCGGTCAGATCACGATTACATCGACCGTGACGATCAACGGCGACACGACGATCGAGCCGAATGAAACGTTCCAGGTGAACCTCACCAACCCTGTCGGCGCAACATTCTCCGATAACCAGGGCATCGTCACGATCAGTAACGACGACTAACACGTCGTTCAGCATTTCTCTGATTTCCGTGAGGGGCGGCGCATCTGGCGCCGCCCCTCACGTATTCGGTACTGTGCGCGCCCATGGCACTCACCGAACTCATCGGCACCCCGTTAGGGACTCAGACAGTCCAGATCGAACGCGGGCCCGTGCGCGTGTTTGCGCAGGCGATACTCGACACTTCAACGACCTACGACACGGAGGCGGCACCCGTGCCACCAACATTTCCCTTCGTGATGAGTTACTGGGGATCTCTCGGCCAAGGTGGCGCCGCAGGTCTACCGATTGAAAACCTGCGCGGCAAAGGCAGGGCGATTCTGCACGGTGAACAAGAGTTCATTTATCACAGCGGTCGGTATCCAAAAGTGGGCGACACGCTGGTCGGCGACGGTGTGATCTCCGAGGTCTACGAGAAGCCCAAGAGCGACGGCGGCAAGCTCGAGTTCTACGTCACTGAAACCACGTGGCACATTCAGGGCACCGGCGATCCCGTCGTGACGACAAAATTCACGCTCGCGATCAATTGCAAAGCCGATGCCGCCGAAGCAAAGCCACTCGCCTGACGCATGAGCTACCCCACCCAAGATGTCGCCGATCGCCTCGAAATCCAAGACCTTCTCACGCGTTACGCGTGGGCGGTCGATACCCAAGATTGGGATCTGTTTCGTACCGTTTTCACGGCCGACGCATACCTCGACTACACGGCAAATCCCGGCGGCGTCGAGGGCAAACTCGACGATGTCGTCCCATGGCTCAAACAGTCGCTGTCGGCTTTTGCCGTCTCGCAACATCTGCTCTCGAACTTCGACATCGTGCTCGATGGACAACGAGCAGTCGCGCGTACACAGATGACCAACCCCATGGGGGCAAAGCTGCGCGACGGAGGCCTTCATTGGTTCTTCATCGGCGGGAGCTATCACGACGATCTTGTGAAGGTCGACGGCGCGTGGAAAATCGCTCGGCGCGTGGAAAAGACTTCGTGGTTCCAGGGATCGCTACCGCCAGAACTGTTGTTCGACTAGGCGCGCGTGACTCCCGAATTCGATACTGAAGCCAATGTGTACCGTCGGCGAATCACTGCGCGAGCGATCGATGCACGACGCGTGCGATGTGAGCTGCAGGACGATTTCCATCATTTCATTGTGCACATGACACACGACGGCGAATCGGTCAGCGACATCTCCGCCGAGTCGCTGCGATGGCCTTGGGCGACCTGTCCCGATGCAACCGCGCCGCTGCGAGAGCTCATCGGGATGCCGCTCTCACAACGATTTACTGATGCAAGCCGATATGTCGACGCGTCGCTCAACTGCACGCATCAATTCGACGCCGCTGCACATGCAATCACCCACGCATTCGGTCGTCGAGCGGGCGACCGCACAGCAACACGACGTTACGACTGCGAGATCGGCGCGACGCTCGCGACGAGCGAGCAGGGGGCCGGACAAAATCGTCTCTGGGTCGACGGAGAGCTTCGCCTGACATGGATGGTGTTGGCCGGTCGTGGTCCGGTCGGCATTGGTGCACCATTCGTTGATGCGCCGTGGAAGGGCGGATTCATGCGTTGGGCCGATGCAACACTCGGAGCCGACGCCGCTGAGTGCGCCATCGTGTTGCGGCGCGCGTGCGACATCGGGATGGGCCGCGGAATGGACCTCGACGCGATCCCCCAAGCTGGGGAACTCCTTGGGATCATGTCGGGAGTGTGTTACACGATGCAACCGACGATCGCGATCGGATCGAAGCGCAACGTGGGAAACATCCACGACTTTTCCAGCACTCCATGGTTGCTAGACGAAACGTTCGGCGAAGGCAGCGAGACCTTCTAGCGCGTCTGGGCTCCGCTTCCAGGGTGAGACAATGAGTCGCGTAATCCCGATCGACTCCCAACGGTCAATGTCGGCGTCGGTCGTCACAGGTCCGCCGCAGACGAATTGAAACTCTGCGTGCGTTCGACCGTACTGCTCAAGCAGCGACCGCAATACCCCGACTTGTTGTGCCGCGCTGTCGAAGGAATGTCCCATCCCGATCCATCCGTCGCCGACACGTGCCGCTCGTCGCAGCGCGGCTGGTGACTCGCCACCGACAAGGATCGGCGGCCACGGCGACTGCAGTGGCTTGGGTTCGAACACCACACCATCGAATTGAAAATGTTCGCCGGCGAACGTCGTTTCGGTCTGCGTCCACAACAGTTTGCAAATCGCTACGCACTCATCGACCCGTGCACCGCGAGTGGCGAAATCGAGTTGCGTCGCCTTCCATTCTTCTTCGAGCCAGCTCGCGCCGATTCCGAACTCCAAGCGCCCGCCGCTCACTCGATCCAACGTCTGTACGGCCCGGGCCGTCGTGAACGGGTGTCGCAACCCGATGTTGTACACGTGGGTTCCAAGCCGGATGCCGTGCGTACGTCCCGCCAGATAGCTCAAGTAGCTCAAGGCGTCGAAAATCGGAGTTTCGGGCGGCACCGGTGGGTGTGTCGCGCCGGGGTACGGCGAATTGCTCATCGCGCTCGTGAATATCAGGTGTTCAGGAAGCCACACGCTTTCATAGCCGAGTTCGTCGGCAGCGATCGTCACGTCGTCGAAGAACGCCGGATTCAAACGACCGAGCGCGACGCCGAACTTCACGCAGGCCTGGGCGTCGTCGCCGGCACACCGGTGCCAAAACTGCCATCGATATTCCGTATCCACCCGCTCGCAGCGAGGTTGCCGCCGTCGACGTGGATCGTCGTACCAGTGACGAAGCGCGACCAATCGCTTGCAAGGTAGATCATCGCACCCACCACGTCATCGGTGTGGCCAGCCACAGGGACAGGAGTGAGGGTGGCGAAATCACTGCCGATACCTGGGGTGGCGATCACATCCATTGCGATGCAGTTCGAGCGAATGAGGCGCGTCCCGAGTTCGAGAGCAAGCGACTTCGAGAGCGACATCAACGCTGTTTTCATCGCCGCATAGATGGCGAAACCGGGCGCTGCACGGTGAGCTTCGATCGATGTCATCGTGATAATCGATGCGCCACGATCGCTGAACATCCGATCGCAGGCACGGATGAGGTTCGTCACCGACGTGAAATTTTCAAGGATCAGTGCTTCCTGACCCTTGTTGCTCACCGCGAGAAAATCGGCCCGAAATCCTCCCCCAGCATTGTTGACCAACACGTCAACGCGACCGAACTCAGCCTCAATCTGCTGCGCGAACGCGTCGACCGACGTGGCCTCGCGCACGTCGAGCACCGCAGAGATGCAACGCCTACCTTGCGAGGTGATGCACGCTGAAATTTCGGCGAGAAGTTCCTCGTTCCGATCGCAGATTGCGACGTCGCAGCCAAAGCGGGCGAGCGCAACCGCGCAGGCAGCACCAATTCCTTGTGCGGCTCCTGTGACGACAGCGACACGACCGTCGAGACGCAACGACTCAGGCGATATGGCCGAATCGTTGTGCAGAGGGAACTGTGTCGGCTCTGGCGTCTTGGGTTCTGGCGCGTTTCGTTCTGGTTGCATGGGCGAGCGAGAGTAGCGGTTGCCGACGGCAGCTGTCACGGGCCAAGCTTGCGCCATGACCTACGACTTCGGCGGCAAACGCATCTTGATTACCGGTGCAACCTCAGGGATTGGCGCGGAGCTCGCTGTGGCGTGTGCACGGCGTGGCGCCACGGTCGGAATCTGTGGTCGGCGCGCCGAACGGCTCCAGTCGGTGCTTGACGAACTCCATCAACACTCGTCAGTGTCGCGGTCGTGGACGATCGACCTCGCAGATCTCGACGGTGTTGCACCGTTTGCCCAAGACGTACTCGATGCGTTCGGCGGGCTCGACGTGCTCATCAACAATGCGGGAATTCCGAAACGACGCGCGGTGATGGCATTGACCTACGAGGAAGTTGAATACGTCAACAGGATCAACTATTTGTCGCCGACCGCACTCACGATCGCGCTCCTGCCTTCTCTCATTGCATCCAAGGGAGAGATCATCAATATCTCGTCGGTCGCCGCACGGCTATCACCTCCGGCGGAGTCGGCCTATGCAGCGACGAAGGCCGCCATCACGGCGTTTTCAGAATCGATGTTGGTCGACCTCGCCGTGGCAGGACACGAAGTCGCTGTGCACGTAGTCAATCCTGGAGTCATCGACACTGAACTGTTCACACTGCCCGACAACGATCCGTTTACATCTCCTGTCGAGGCACTCCCGGTCGCCGAAATTGTGGATCCGGTCCTCGGTCTGCTTGGCACTGGCCAATTCGAGATTTACGTGCCGTCGTGGTTCGGTGATGTCGTCGCGCAAAAATTTCCAGATACCACTGCGTATCTCAATGGCAACATCGCCTGGGCACGTTCCCAAGCCAAGTCGCCAACGTAACGAGCCCGCGGTAGCGAACGCCGCCGAGGAGCGACGCAGGAGCAAAAACGGTGCGGAGCAACCCGAGATAGGCGGTAGCGAACGCAGCCGAGGAGCGACGCAGGAGCAAAAACGGTGCGGAGCAACCCGAGATAGGCGGTAGCGAACGCAGCCGAGGAGCGACGCAGGAGCAAAAACGGTGCGGAGCAACCCGCCAGGGCCGGGCGAAGCAGGCCCCGTATACCAGTGTCGTAACCGTTCGTTACTGTTGTGCGTGAACCCGCGTGCCTGTGGGTCTCCCGATCGTGGCTGTGGTGAAGAGGCCTCCCGTATTCGTTCATTGCCTTTGAGCAATTGTTTTCGGGAGCTTCATCATGCTTGCTGCTATTCCTTCTGCCGCTGTCCTTGGTATCGACGGCTATTTGGTCACCGTCGAAGTGCATGTCAGTTCCGGATTACCGGCGTACGACCTCGTCGGACTACCTGATGCTGCCGGTCGCGAATCGCGTGAGCGGGTACGGGCAGCCATTTTGAGTTGCGGGCTCGAGTGGCCGATGCGGCGCATCACCGTCAATTTGGCTCCGGCCGTGCTTCGCAAGGGCCGGCACCGGCCTTGAAGCAGCGATCGCCTGCGGGATACTCGCGGCGTCTGAACAACTGCCCCAGGGAGCACTGCATCAGACTGCCGTGCTCGGCGAGCTCGGTCTTGACGGCACGATGCGCCATGTCCCGGGAACACTTGTGATCGTGGACGCGCTTGCCCGCCATGGAGTGCGGCGCGTCATCGTTCCTGTCGCGTCGGCGAATGAGGCGTCGTTGGTGCGCGGCATCGAAATTCTGCCAGCACCGTCGCTGGCAGCAGCACACGCATGTCTGAAGGGAGAATGGTGCTGGGAACAGGTCCCGGATTCGATCAGCGATGGTGCACGCGATCCGTTCATCGACACCCTCGATCTGGGTGAAGTTCGTGGGCTCGAAATGGCGCGCATGGCGTTAGCCGCGGCGGCTGCGGGTGGCCATCATCTGTTGCTGAGCGGCCCACCGGGTGCCGGAAAAACGATGCTCGCAAAACGATTCCCATCGATATTGCCATCGTTGCCGCATGATGAGGCACTCGAGGTCACGCGCATTAGTTCAGCGTCGGGTCGGGCACATCTCACGCAGCTGATCGATGCGCCACCATTTCGCGCACCTCATCACAGCGCGTCGGCCGCTGCGCTCATCGGTGGAGGGAGCAATGCGCGCGTTCGCCTGGGCGAGATTACGTTGGCGCATCGAGGCACGCTGTTCCTCGATGAACTCGGCGAATTCAGCCCATGCGTCCTCGACGCGTTGCGTCAGCCTCTCGAGGATCGGATCGTTCATATCAGTCGGGCCGGAGTTTCGGCGCTGCTCCCAGCGGATTTCACGCTCGTCGCGTGTTGCAATCCGTGCCCGTGTGGTCTGGCACAATCACAGTGTCGTTGCAACGAGGTGCAACGCTCGCGATATCGCCGGCGCCTGTCCGCACCGCTTCTCGATCGGTTCGACTTGCGGATCGTTGTGGAGAGCCCCGGTTCCCGGGAGCCGCGCGGGGCGAGTTCGGCCGAGACGCTGCAGCTTGTCGCACACGCGAGACACAAACAGCGAGACCGATTTATCGATACACCACTGCGACGCAATTCCGAAATACCGCAACGATGGTTGGAACGATTTGCGCCCCTCACTCCGCATGCTGCCGAGACGTTGCGCGATATTTCGGAGCTTCGCAATCTCTCGGGGCGTGGGATTGCTCGTGTCTGGCGAGTCGCGCGTACCCTCGCCGACCTTCAAGACAGCGAGCTCCTCGACGCGTCGCACATTGATTGCGCTTCCAACATGCGCGAGGAAGTCATCTAATGCCCGCCTCCGACGATGAAGTCGCGGCAGCAGTACTCAGCATGTTGCCCTGTGCGAATGCGACACGGCTCCGCGAACTCTGGGTTGACCACGGCACAGGAGCCGCAGCGCTCGCCGCTGTGCAGTCAGGTAACGCTCGCAACGAGAAATGGTTCCCCTACGCGCGACGCGTCGCTTGGCCGAAGGCTTGCGATGTCGATGTGATGCAGCGCGTGTTGTTACACCGTGGCACGCGCGTCTTGCTGCCGTACGACCCGGATTGGCCGATCCCGGAAGAGCTGATCAATCCTCCGGCGTTACTCTTCGTTGAAGGGTCGCGATTCGAAGCGCTCGGCCGACCGACCGTTGGCATCGTCGGCACACGCGCCGCATCTCCTCACGGACTCGCAGACGCGTACGAGTTGGCAATGTTGGCCGTCACGGCAGGGTTACCGGTCGTCAGCGGGCTCGCGATCGGAATCGATGCGGCCGCGCACCGCGGCGCGATCGACCGAGATGGGCTCACAATCGGCGTCGTCGCGACGGGGCTCGACATTACGTATCCTCGACGCCACGTCGAGCTCTTCGCTCGTGTGCGCGACCATGGGTTGATCATCGGCGAATACCCGTTTGGGGTCGGCCCACAGGGCTGGAGGTTCCCCGTCCGCAACAGGATTATCGCGGCGTTGAGCACCACGTGTGTCGTCGTCGAGGCCACAACCAGTGGAGGTGCGTTGAGCACGGCCCGCCACGCGCTTGAACTCAACCGGACGATCCTCGCAATGCCAGGTTCGCGGCGCAATCCTGCTGCTGCAGGAACCAATGCACTGTTGCGAGATGGCGCCACGATGCTGTTGGAACCACGAGATCTCTTCGTCGCGACCGACCGTGCCACGGCAGGGTCTGGCCAATGGACCGAGCCCGCACGACCTTCGGTATCACACGACGCGCAGCTGATATTGCGCAGTCTCGCAGGAGATTCCGCGACGCTCGATCAGCTGCTCAGTTCGAGTGGGCTCGGCTCGGGGCCAGCATCTGCAGCGTTGCGCGAGCTCGAACGCGTCGGGCGCGTCGAACGCAAACAGGGAAAGTTCTGGCCGCGATGATGGCGCATCCGGATGTCACCGCGCTCGCGTCATACCGTGAGCGTCGATGGGCTACAACCCGTATCGAAAACATGTCAGCAGACGCAGTGATCTGTTGTTCCTCGCCGCCGCGGTCGCAGTGGCGATCGCGTTGGTCACCTGGGCGATCGTCGCGTAGTTGCGCGGCACGCCTGACTGGCGGGGGTGAATTTCGGCCATGGTTTTTTACGATGATGATCCGTTCGAAGTTCGTCACGTGCAGCCGTATGAGGCAGTGAAGCCATATCGATGTCCCGGCTGCGATCATGAGATTCAATCTGGGCTCGGCCACAAAGTGGTAGTCCCGACTCACGCGCCAGATTTGCGTCGCCATTGGCACACGGGTTGTTGGCGCCAGGAGGAACGGCGCCGCGCACGCCCGCAACGGTGACAGCTCCGCGTTAAAACGCGGCTTCGATGATCTCGACGTTGGGGGCGTCGGTGCCGGGCCGTACCGAGGCCACATCGAATCGGATTGCGCACCCGGGCTGTGGTTGCGCAGCCAGAAACAGTCCGGCGAGCTTGCGAAGTCGGAGTTGTTTGGTCCGAGTGACCGCCTCGACGGGCTGGCCGAACAGGTCGGAGGTACGCGTCTTGACTTCACAGACGACGAGGGTTCGGTCGCGTCGAGCGACGATGTCGATTTCGCCTTCGCGGACACGCCAATTGCGCGCAACAATCTCATAGCCGAGCTCGACGTAGCGCGCCGCCGTCGCGTGCTCGCCAAGCGCGCCGATCGTGCGCCGGTCCATCGACATTTCAGTCGTCCTTGCCAGCGAGTTCCTCGATGTTCACATCCTTGAAGCTCAACACCCGGACACTCTTCACAAAACGGGCAGGTCGATACATATCCCACACCCAGGCATCGGCCAGGGTCACCTCGAAGTAGGTTCGCCCCGCGAATCGGCGGACTTCGGTCTGCACTTCGTTTGCGAGATAAAAGCGGCGTTCAGTCTCCACGACATAGCGAAAGAGTGGCGCTACGTCTTTGTATTCTTTGTAGAGCTGCAATTCGATCTCGGTCTCGTAGCGTTCAAGATCTTCAGTGCTCATTGGTCACATCCTAGGAGGCATCGCTGCCATTTCGATCGGTGCCTCTCGCACCGTTCTTACCCGAAGCGGCGACCATTCACCTATGCCGACAGTGCTCATTGCCGACGATGACCGAGCAATCCGTGACGCGCTTGGCCGTGCCCTGCGCCTCGAGGGCTACGACACCACCCTGGTTGCCAATGGCGCCGACGTGCTCGAGGCGTTTCGCGTCACGCCGCCCGACGTCGCCATTCTCGACATCATGATGCCGACGATCGACGGCCTCACCGCGTGTCGAGTGCTGCGCGCCGAAGGTGTCCACGTTCCGATTCTGATGTTGACAGCCCGCACCGAAACCGAAGATCGGGTTGCAGGACTCGACGCTGGAGCGGACGACTACCTGGCCAAACCATTTGATCTCGACGAGCTCCTTGCGCGCCTTCGGGCGTTGCTTCGGCGCACCCGAATCGGGACAAATGACGACACCGACGACACCTCATCGACACTCCAGGTCGCCGACCTTCGACTCGATCAGGCATCGCGACGAGTCTGGCGCGGCACCCGCGAAGTTGAACTTTCAAAAACGGAGTTCGATCTGCTCGAGCTGTTGATGTACAACGCCGGCATCGTGCTCGATCACTCGACGATTTACGACCGGATTTGGGGCTACGACTTCGGTCCAGATTCGAAGAACCTCGCCGTGTACATCAGCTATCTCCGTCGCAAACTCGAAATTGACGATGAGCCGAAACTCATCCACACGGTCCGGGGTGTCGGTTACACGGTGCGCGTGTCGTGAACCTGCGCGTCAAAGTCGCGCTCGCGCTCGTCACATTGTCGATTGCCGCGACAGTCTCGATCGGCTTTGGGACATACGAAGGAATGCAGTCGAGCCTCGACAGCGAAATCAATCGCTCGCTCGACGACTTCCATCACGACGCGACCGAACCCAACCACTACGTCCCGGGCGCGGCGCGTCCGTCGGACGACGGCGAGCCGGTCGCTGGCCGCGTCGGGCTGCGCCGCGGCCTTGATCGCATCAGTGAACAATTTATCGACGGCACCGGGGCCATCATCAACAAACCGAACAACGGCGGCGCGCTTCCACTCGA
>JBBRPC010000052.1:0-19112 GCA_038228615.1 Acidimicrobiia bacterium
AACCGATCTTTGGGCTGCGCTGGCCGAAGTTCGTTCCGTGGCGGTGAAATCCCGAAACTAAGACGTGCGAGAGTCGTCGATCGCGTCCGTTGCAACTGGCTGCGGTGGGGCCGGGGCTTCCCCGAGGTCGCGTGCGGAGGTGAGGCTCCCAACCGGTGGGTAACTCGTGGTCCCATCAGCGTGGATGATGCGGCGAGGGCCGCCAGCTTTGAAACCCAAGGCGTCGTCGACGAGTTTGGTCACTTCGGCGCCACTGATCGTCTCTCGCTCCAGCAACGCTGCGGCGATCGCATCGAGGCCGGGCCGATATTCGCTGAGCAGCTTGGTGGCACGATCCTGCTGGTCGCGCAAGATGCGCTCGCACTCTTCGTCGATGACGCGAGCCGTCTCGTCGGAATAATCCCGTGTGTGGACGAGGTCTTCGCCAAGGAACACTGCGCCTTGCGAACCCCAAGCCCGGGGGCCAATGCGGTCGCTCATACCCCACTCACGCACCATGCTGCGAGCAATCTCTGTGGCGCGCACAAGGTCGTTGCTCGCACCAGTTGATTGCGAGCCGAAGACGACCTCTTCGGCGACGCGTCCGCCCATGAACACCGTCAGCGCGTCGTTGAGAAAATCGCGGTCGTGTGAGTAACGCTCTTCTTCGGGAAGCTGCTGGGTCATTCCCAACGCCATCCCGGTTGGAAGAATCGTCACCTTGTGGACTGGATCGGCGTGTTCCAAAACGTACGCGAGGAGCGCGTGCCCACCTTCGTGATACGCGGTGTGTTCCTTCTCCTCGTCGTTCATCATGATGGAGGGTCGCTTCAGACCCATCAAGACGCGGTCGCGTGCATTTTCGAAATCCTCTTTGTGGACTTCGGTGGCACCGCGACGAACGGCGAACAGTGCAGCCTCATTGACCAGATTTGCGAGATCGGCACCGCTCATCCCAGGGGTGCCACGCGCGACAACATTCGTGTCGACGTCGGGAGAAATCTTCTTGTCGCGAAAGTGCACGTCGAGGATTTCGTGGCGTTCTTCTTGAGTTGGCAGTGGCACGATGATCTGACGGTCGAACCGACCGGGACGCAGCAGCGCTGCGTCGAGCACATCAGGACGGTTCGTTGCGGCCATCATCACGATGCCTTCTGTGGCCTCGAAGCCGTCCATTTCGGCGAGCATTTGATTGAGGGTCTGTTCCCGTTCATCGTGTCCGCCGCCAAGTCCGGCACCGCGTTTGCGGCCGATCGAATCGATCTCATCCACGAAGATGATCGCGGGACTCTGCTTCTTTGCGGTTTGGAAGAGGTCGCGAACTCGCGCCGCGCCGACGCCAACGAACATCTCCATAAAGTCGGAACCGGTGACCGAGATGAACGGCACCCCGGCCTCTCCTGCCACGGCGCGCGCAATCAGCGTCTTGCCGGTGCCTGGAGGACCCACCAGCAGCACGCCCTTGGGGATCCGTGCGCCGATCTCTCGGAATTTTCCTGGTTGTTTCAAGAAATCAACGACCTCTTTGATTTCTTCTTTGACCGGACCGTACCCAGCAACGTCGGCGAAGGTGGTCTTGGGTTTTTCGGTGGTGTACACCTTGGCACGACTTCGCCCGATGTTCATCACCGCGCCCATGCCCTGTTGGGCACGTCGGCTCATGAAGTACAACACCCCACCGATTAATAGAATCGGAAATACCAGCGAGATGATTGGTCCCCAGAAGTTCGAGGACGGCGGCTTGTAGTTACGTGAGACGTGGTGTGCATCGATGAAGTTGACGTCGGCCTCGTTGAGCCCGCCCTGCTGTCCGTCGGTGTTGAACTGCTTGATGCCATTATGCGCTGCGGCTCCGGCGGCGGTGAATTCTCCGCTGATATGACCGCTCGCTGCGTCGTATTTGATGGCGTTGACTTTGTTCGCCCCAACGGCCTGGCGAAATGCTCCGAATTCGAGCTTCACCGAATTTGACGTCGAGCTGAACGATCCATTCGACATGATGACGACGAACGCGAGCGCGATGACTCCGAGCACGATCCAGGGAGTCCAGCGGTTGCGTGCCCCGCCGCCCAGCGGATTCCGCGGCGGCATGGGTGGGCGCGTGGGACGATTCGGAGGTTCCGGTGGACGCCACGGCTCCTGCGGATTGGGACTCATTAACGCTCCTGATCGGCGCCTTCCTCCACCGGAAGGCGCAGTGAATAGTTCGCATCGTAGTGGTCCGCCGCTGAATTGAATGCGTCGGCCAGTCTCGTCACGGTGCTCAGGTACTCCGCCGGTACCCTCGTGGCGATGTCAAACCCGACGATGCCAATGCCCCAATGGCAGCCGCCTGCGGCACCGCATCCCAAGGTTCGGTGGGGATTTGGCGATGCCGCGTGGGCCGTCATGGCTGGCATTGTGTTTTCGGCGGTTGTCGGATTGATCATGATTGGGATCCGATATCCGCACCTCGCGAGTGGAACGCTCCCGAAAACCGACGCGATCGATAGCGCCGTGACGGCTGTGGCCCAATTCGCAGCGATGGCCCTGTTGCTGTATCTCACGGTTGGGCGCCGCGGTCGGGGTTTGCGACGCGAACTCGGATTGATGTTGCAGCGCAGCGATGGTTGGTGGATCCTGGTTGGGATGGCGTCATCGATCGCTCTCGGCGCGGTGTCGCTGCCGATCAGTTCCCTGTGGGATGATGGTCACCACGGCAAACAGCAAATCGGTGAACAAGTCCGCAACTCCTCGAGTTGGGCTCGTGTGTTGCTCGTGATCGTGGTTGTGTTTGTTGCCCCCGTTATTGAGGAATCGATCTTTCGAGGTGTCGTGTTGCGGTCGGCGCTGCGGCGGATGTCGGCTGGTCCGGCTGTACTTGTCAGCGGAGCGACCTTTGCCACGTTGCACCTGCTGGATGTCACGACGTTCCCGGCCCTCCCTGCACTGTTTGTCTTAGGGACTGGGTCGGCGATCGTTGCGACGCGCAGCGGGAATTTGAGTCGTTCGATCTATCTTCATATGGGTTTTAATCTGCTCGGCGCGATCACGTTGCTCAACCTCGTGTAACCGTTGGCCACCCGATTCGATGCGCTGGCAGCGATGCCGCCTAGGCACTTCGGACCTCATTGCGTTTGAGCCTTTAGATGGTGGCGTTCGACACCGATACATCAACCACAATGGGTGACATCTGGCAGGGAGGCTGAGATGGCTTGCACAGGATGTGCGAACGCTGACGTAATCGCAATTCGGATGCGAATTGGTACCGAGGACGTCGTATTCCGACGTTGTAGCCGGTGCGAAAGCAACCAATGGGCGACGACCGAAGGTGAAATCTCGCTTGACGAGATATTGGAGCTCGCTCGCGCCAAATGAAATGGCCCAACGGGTCGGGGCCAATGAGTTGGCCCAATGAGTTGGCCCAATGAGTTGGCCCAATGAGTTGGCCAGGACTGTGCGCCGCTGACACCGGCATCTGAAGACACGCGCGTAGCGTGCGGAGGATGTCGGTCATTCCGCTTGTTGATGAACGCGAAGAACAAGCGGTTTGGGAGTGGTCGATCGGGTTCTTCATCGTGATTGCCTGCTCGGCGTGGGTCGCGTATCGGCTGCATGTCGTCGAAGTGCATTGGCACGGTGTCATTCCGCACGTCTCCACGCTCGTGTTTCGCGACACCACCACCAACGGTGGCGATATGGGCGCGCACGTGTATTGGCCTTGGTTCCTCGAACATCATTGGTTCTTGCATGGGCGCGTCGCCGGGTGGTCGCCGTCGTGGTATTCGGGATTCCCGATGGGTCAGTACTATTTCCCGTTTCCGGCGGTCCTGACGTCGCTCTTTGATCTGCTGCTGCCGTACAACGTCGCGTTCAAAATTGTGACGGTGTTGGGCCCGATCTCATTGCCGGTCGGGGCGTATGTTCTTGGCGACCAACTCGAATTTCCATGGCCGGCGGCGCCCCTCACATCCGTCGCGACCCTCTACTACCAATTCGAATTGCGCAGGGTCGGTACCGATAACACGTGGACGATCTACGGCGGCAATCTCGCGAGTGGCTTGGCTGGGGAATTCAGCTTCACGCTCGCGCTTTCGCTCGGTTTGTTCTTCCTTGCAGCTTTTGTCTTTACGTTGCGAACGGGTCGGCGCGCCTGGGTTCCAGCCTTGTTGCTGGCATGCTGTGTGACTTCGCACATCGTTGTCGCGATGGCGATGGCATTTCTTGGCGTGGTCGTGTACCTCCACTACAGACCGCTGCGTACTTGGCGGCTCGCGCTTCCGATCGGAGTCGTTGGAGCGCTCCTCACGATGGTCTGGTCGGTGCCACTCGTCGCAACCGAGCCGTACACGTCGAGCATGCGCTACGAAAAGGTGACCGAATATTCCGACTGGATCTTCGGGCCGGGGCATCATTTCGCTCTCCTTGGGCTTGTCCCGTTGCCTAAACCGTTGTGGCTCTGGGGTCTGGTACTGGCGGCGGTCATCGGTGGAGGATTTTGGCTACGGAAGTGCACGCTGATCATTGCAATCTGGGCGGTCGCGTTCGGGATCGCATTCGTGGCTTGGCCGCGCGATCTTGCAGTGTGGAACACGCGCTTCATTCCCTTCTACTTTCTGTCCCTCGCGTTCCTCGCAGCGCTTGGCGCAACCGAATTGTTGCGCGCGCTTGGCTACGTAATTCGCGCGATCAGCGACTGGAATGTTGAGGGCGCCCGCCAAGACAGGATTCGTGAATGGCGCTCGCAGGGTTCCGGTGAAAGCAACGCAACGCACGTTACGCAGGCCGATGCCGAAGCTGGTGTTGGATCAGCCCGCGCCGATGGGGTTCCAGAGTTTCTGGCGCGAGAGCATGGTCGGGAACAGCGACGGCGACGGCGTCTCACGATGTCGATCCCGATCGCAGTCGGCCTCGTGCTGGTGACCGGCGTGGCAGCGTATGCCGCCGATGAACAAGGTCGCGGTGTGGTGTCGTATTGGGCGCACTGGAACTATGAAGGGTACGAAGCGAAAGCTGCGTTTCCTGAATTCCGATCGATCATGGCCGACATGAAAACACTCGGTCGCTCGCGCGGCTGCGGGCGCGCGCTCTGGGAACCTTCATCGGGTGATCCCGACGCGATCAACAACTACGGAACGTCGCTTGCGCTCGAATTGCTTCCGTATTACACGAACGATTGCATCGGATCGATGGAAGGACTGTATTTCGAAAGTTCAGCCACCAAGGACGCCCATTTTCTGACGGTGAGTGAACTCGCCCAGCACCCGTCGAACCCCGTTCGAGGGCTCGACTATGGATATACCAGCGACTTTGCGTTCGGCGTGCAGCACGCGCGGATGCTCGGTGTCCGCTACCTGATGTTCTGGACACCAGAGTCGCAAACGTTGGCGCGAAATTCATCTGAGTTGCAGCAAGTGCTCAACATCAAGGATCTCGACAACCAGGATCCGAAGGGCTGGCAAGTGTTCGAAATTAAAGACTGGTCGCTCGTTGAGGGGCTCGCGGTCGAGCCCATCGTTGTGAAATCGAGTGATGGCACAAAGACGGGCTGCTGGCCGAATAGCAGCGACCTCGCGAGCACCGAACGCGACACCAACCTCAACGCCTGGGAATGCGTGACAGATCCTCAGTGGATGGACGCAAAGGCTCTGGCGCAACCGATTGCCGAAGACGGGCCACCGAGCTGGACGCGCGTCACGGTGAAACCGCGACGCCTCGTCCATGCGACAGTGAAACAGACGATCGACAAAGCGAGCGCAACCGAGGAGGTGACGCGACCAGTTGGCCCGTCGGTGCTCGAACCGATCTTGAATCACGCTCCGACGCCAATCACTCCCACGAGGGTCACGAACATTCGCGAACGTGTGGATTCGTTGAGTTTCCACGTCGATGAGATCGGCAAGCCAGTTGTCGTGCGAACATCGTTCTTCCCGAATTGGGAGGTTTCGGGCGCGCGCGGCCCGTGGCGGCTCGCGCCGAATCTCATGGTCGTGATCCCAACGCGTCACGATGTTCGCCTGAACTACGGCCTCACCGGTCCCGATTGGGTCGGCAGATTCGCGACACTGTTCGGCGCGTTGTTGTTAGGACTCATGATTTGGAAATTCTCACAAGCCCCGCTCGCGTGGACCGCGTCGTTCCGTCGATCTGGTGACGAACGGCCAGCCCCCGAATCGGAAGGTCGCGAATCGGAAGGTCACGGGCCAGCAGGTGACGGGCCGGAAGGTCACGGGCCAGCAGGTGACGGGCCGGAAGGTGACGGGCCAGCAGGTCGAGGGCCACCTGGGCTCGCACCCGAAAGCGTGCACGGCGTATTGGAACCGGAGCCGCCGGGGCTACCATGACCGGGCTCTGATCTGAGCCCGCGCCCGGAATGGGCTGCGGATCCTTTACCCGGCGAGGTTCCGGTGTCGCTCGACGCAATTTTCAAGGCATATGACGTTCGCGGGATTTATCCCGACGAAATCAACGAGGACATCGCTCGCCGCACCGGCAACGCGTTTGCGCGCTTCACCGGTGCTCCCGAAATTGTTGTTGGCTACGACATGCGACCGTCGTCGCCCGGTTTGGCAACGGCGTTCACTGAGGGGGCGATGAAAGCAGGCGCGGATGTCATCAACGTCGGTCTGTGCTCCACTGACGTTGTGTACTACGCGTCGGGGCGGTTCAACGCGCCAGGCGCGATGTTCACCGCGTCGCACAACCCGGCCCAATACAACGGCATCAAGATGTGCCGCGCTGGCGCTGCTCCCGTTGGCGAAGACACGGGCTTACCCCAAATCAAAGCGACGGTCGCGGCCGGAACAATCGAAAAGGCAGCGGTTGCGGGCACGTTGCGCGTGGTTGATCTGCTCGATGATTTCGGATCGCATGTTCGGAGTTTTGTTGATACCGCGGTGCTACGGCCGTTGAAGGTAGTTGCCGACACCGCGAATGGAATGGGCGGTCTCGTTGTACCTCGCGTGTTCGCTGGCCTGCCGTTTGCTGTCACCATGCTGTTCGAAGAACTCGACGGTACATTTCCCAACCATCCAGCCGACCCGATTCAACTTGAGAACTTGCGCGATCTCAGACGGGTCGTTTTGGAAACAGGTGCCGACATTGGGTTGGCGTTCGATGGCGATGCCGACCGCGTCTTTCTCGTCGACGACAAGGGCGAGCCGGTGTCGGGCTCAACCACGACAGCCATTGTCGCCAAGGGTATTTTGCAGCGCCACCCCGGCGAAACCATCGTGCACAATCTGATCTGTTCGAAAGCCCTTGATGAGGTCATCCTCGAAAACGGCGGCAAACCAGTGCGCACGCGAGTGGGCCATAGCTTCATCAAACAGGTGATGGCAGAAACCGGGGCCATCTTTGGCGGCGAGCACTCGGCGCATTACTACTTTCGCGACAATTGGAAAGCCGACAGCGGTTCCATCGCCGCGATGATGGTGCTGGAACAGTTGAGTATCACTGGGATGTCGCTGTCGGAACTGCGCGTGCCCTTCGAGCGTTACTCCCAATCAGGGGAAATCAACTCGAACGTCACCGATACCGCAGCCAAGATCAGCGAGGTCGCGGCGGCGTATTCCTCGGCAGAACAGGATCGCCTCGACGGCCTTACGGTCGATGCTGGCGATTGGTGGTTCAATCTGCGTCCATCGAACACCGAACCGTTGCTCCGGTTAAACCTCGAAGCCTCCGATCGCGCCGCGTGCGACGCTCGGACGGCTGAAGTGTTGGCCGTCATTAGAGGAGAATAGAAATCGTTATGGCACTCGACCCGAAACTGCTCGACATTTTGGCCTGCCCCCAAGACAAAGGTCCGTTGCTCTATTTTGCGGATGAGGGAACCCTGTACAACCCGCGCCTCAAGCGGCGCTACGAAGTCAAAGACGACATCCCGATCATGCTGATCGATGAAGCCACGACTGTCGACGACGCCGAAGACAAACGTCTGGTTGCCAAGGCCGAAGCGAACGGCATCAAACCCACCTTCTCGGCATAGCGCGCGCGGATGCCTCACGACACGTTGAGTTTTCTCGACTCGGTTGGCGGACTCCCAGAACAGTTTGTCAAAGCCCACGAGCGAGCGGCAAGCATCGATCCCGGCCGCTTTCCCGATGCGACCGGCCTCACCAACATTGTTGTGTGCGGCATGGGTGGCTCGGGCATTTCGGGCGATGTGCTCGCAGCTTCGCAAGGCGGTGAACTCGCGGTTCCAGTGATCGTGAGCAAGCAGATCCGTACTCCAGCGTTTGTAGGTGAGGGTTCGTTGGTGTTCGCGGTGTCGTATTCGGGAGATACGGCTGAG
Organism: Acidimicrobiia bacterium; assembly: GCA_038228615.1. GTDB lineage: Bacteria > Actinomycetota > Acidimicrobiia > IMCC26256 > PALSA-610 > F1-120-MAGs023. The sequence continues at coordinate 8,255 of JBBRPC010000052.1, forward strand.
ACGCTGTCGATGGCCCGTGGCGCGCGTGATGCCGGAGCCCGTTTGGTGTGTGTGAGTAGCGGAGGCGGGCTCGCGGCTCTCGCTGCTGAGTCGGGTGCGCTCCATATCGCGTGCCCGAGTGGCTTGATGCCCCGGGCCGCGCTCGGCGCGCTCGTCGCTCCGTTGTTTGTGACGTTGTTTCGAATGGGAATGTTGCCGTCTGCGCACACGTCGCTGATCACCACGCAACAACAACTCGCGATGCGTCGCGACGGGTGCCAACCATCCGTTCCTGCTCCCACGAACGTGGCCAAGGAGATTGCTCGCAAGATCGGCCGCACGATTCCAGTGATCTACGGCGGCGGTGCGCTCGGTGGCGTCGCGGCATACCGCTGGAAATGCAGCGTGAACGAGAACGCCAAGGCGCCTGCTTATAACGCGCAGTATCCAGAACTTGATCACAACGAGATCTGCGCGTGGGGTCAACACGGTGATGTCACTCGCCAATTGATCTCGATCATCGAAGTGCGTCATGGGTTCGAACACGTCGAACTCGATCGTCGTTTTCGTTACACCCGTGACATCATCGTCGAGGCTGTTCATCAGGTGATCAGCGTTGCAGCGGCTGGCGAATCGCGGCTTGCTCAATTGCTTGACTTGATGTATCTCGGAGATTGGGTCAGCACCTATCTCGCGCTCGACAACGACGTGGATCCTGGACCCATCGAGGCCATCTCTGTTCTGAAGCACCGCCTCGCGCAGCCATAAGCCGAGCACGCTGGCGGCATTGTGACTACTGTCGGTGTATGGAGAATCCGTTCGACGACAATGGCTTCCTTCGACGTGGCGGGCTGACCCGCCGAAGCTTTATCGCTGCGTCTGCAGCGGCAGCGCTCGCCGCGTGTAGTAGCTCGAGTTCGCGCACGACCACGACGAGCGGAGCTCCATCGACGCAGCGTTCAAGTACCCCGCGTGGTCCGAGCACGACCGGGGCGTCTCCGCAGGCTCGGCGGGTGCGCGCTCCAGGCGAACGGTGGGATCCGGCGAAAGCCGAGGGCACCGATCTCCTGCCTCAGATCGAACATGTCGTGGTCGTGATGATGGAAAACCATTCGTTCGACAACTATTTTGGAGCGCTTGGCCGGGGCGACGGATTTACAATTGGCGCCGACGGTCTGCCAACGAACTCGTGCAACGGCAGCGACGGTAAGGCCGTGCGAGCGTTTCGCGTGCAGAACACATGCCCGACGAATAACCCGAGTCAGAATTGGAACGCCACACATACGCAATGGAACAACGGCGCGATGGATGGATTCGTGCGAAGCCCAAGCGGCGCGGGTGCGATGGGCTACTGGGACGACAAGAGTTTGCCCTTCTACTACTCACTCGCAAAGACGTTCCCGTTGTGCGATCGATGGTTCGCGTCGTGCATGGCGCAGACCTACCCGAACCGCCGTTTCCTTCTCGCCGGAACGGCTCGCGGCAACCTTCGTACCAATCTCGAAACGCTGAGCGACCCGCCGCCTCCGAATGGCACAATCATGGAAGCGCTGCAACGCAACTCGATTTCTTGGGGCGATTACTACACGACGCTTCCGACCGTCGGTCTTTGGCTACCAGTTGCGACGAAAAACGGCGACAAGCTGCACAAGATCGACCGATTCTTCGCCGACGCGGCGGCAGGAAAGCTCCCAGCCTTCAGCTTGGTTGAACCGAACTTCGATCTCGCTTCGGAGGAAAATCCGCAAGACATCTCGCGTGGTGAGGCATTCGCCGCGCGCGTGATCAACGCAGTGATGCAGTCGCCCAACTGGGCGCGCACTGTGCTCGTGTGGTGTTACGACGAGCATGGCGGCTACTACGACCACGTCGCACCACCTGCGGCGCCGAAACCAGACGACGTGCCGCCAAAATTGCAGCAAGGCGACGTCGCTGGAGCCTATGACCGTTTGGGTTTCCGCGTGCCTGCGGTGATCGTTTCGCCCTTCGCTCGAAAGGACTACGTGTCGCACGTCGTGCACGACCACACGTCGGTCTTGGCCCTGCTTGAGCACAAGTACAACCTTCCGGCACTGACCCATCGAGATGGATGGGCTGATGATCTCACCGATTGTCTCGACTTCGCAGGCACTCCGTTTCTCACCCCGCCGAATCTCGCCCACGCACTCAACACGAAGCCACTTGCGTCAGACGGAACCCCAGGACCGCTCTGTACCGAGCTGAGTCACGCGCCTTCGTGAGGTCGGATCAACCGACGCGTTCTCCGAACGCGATGTGATGACCCGATGGGAGTCGCACGACGAAATCGCGTTGACCATACGGATGCGTCGTAGGGGGTTGGGTGATCGACAACTTCGCTTCGCATCGTCGATACAGCGCATCGATGCCTTCGACATCCACATACACGCTCGCAATGTCGCGAGCTACCGATGACGAATCGGAATGGCTGAACGCGATTGTCGCTCCACCTGCCCCAACCAATGCGAATGTCACTGGATCACCCATCGACGCATAGATATTCCAGCCGAGTGTCTCGACAAAGACGGCGAGGTTCGCGTCAACGTCGTCGACCTGGAGCGTCGGCCGTGCCCCGAGCCAAGTGATCGTGGTCATCGTGAACGTCCTTCCAGAGCCGCCAAGGTTGTCGTGCAGGCAATCGTAGGAGCTTCTTCAGAATGCCTGAGCAAAACCGGCTGGCTTTCGGTGGAATTGAATTTCGACTAGTATTTCCGCCCGTCGGGCCGTTTCTTGCGGCTGTCATCCGGTGATCCGGGCCGGCTCTTTCGATGCAACGTTGTTTGTGGTGCGCAGATCGCGTGTCACAGTCCGAAGGAGTTGAACGCCCATGACCGCAACTATCCCTACGCGCACGGATCTTTCCGGCGATTTCAAAGTGGCCGATTTATCGCTCGCCACATTTGGTCGCAAGGAAATCCAACTCGCAGAACACGAAATGCCCGGCCTGATGGCAATGCGCGAACAGTACGGCGCGAGCCAGCCGCTCAAGGGTGCCAGGATCGCCGGCTCGCTGCACATGACTGTGCAGACGGCAGTACTGATTGAAACGCTGGTGGAACTTGGCGCAGATGTGCGCTGGGTGAGCTGCAATATTTTTTCGACGCAAGATCACGCGGCGGCCGCTGTGGTGTGCGGTCCATTCGGCACAGCCGATGCACCATCCGGCATCCCCGTGTACGCCTGGAAGGGCGAGTCGCTCGAAGAGTATTGGTGGTGTACGGAGAAGCTCTTCCGGTTCTCCGATGCCAAGGGCAACACGGTTGGTCCCAACATGATTCTTGACGACGGCGGCGACGCGACATTGTTGGTGCACAAAGGTGTCGAGTTCGAAAAAGCCGGCAAGGTCCCCGACCCATCGACCGCGGAGAGCCACGAGTTCTCTGTTGTCCTGGCGACGCTCGGCCGCCAACTCAAAGAAGACGGCAACTACTGGACGAAGATCGCTGCCGACATCATTGGCGTGACCGAAGAAACCACGACTGGTGTTCATCGGCTCTATCAGATGATGGAAGCTGGAACGTTGTTGTTCCCCGCGATCAATGTGAACGACTCAGTGACCAAGAGCAAGTTTGACAACCTGTACGGATGCAGGCACTCGTTGATCGATGGCATCAATCGCGCGACCGACGTGATGATCGCCGGCAAGGTTGCAGTGGTGTGCGGCTATGGCGATGTCGGCAAAGGTTGCACACAATCGTTGCGTGGACAGGGCGCACGCGTGCTCGTGACTGAGGTCGACCCGATCTGTGCGTTGCAAGCTTGTATGGAGGGATACCAAGTGGTGTTGCTCGATGATGTCATCGGAAGTGCCGACATCTTCGTGACGACAACTGGTAACCACAACATCATCACGGCACAGCACATGGCGGCGATGAAACACAACGCGATTGTTGGCAACATCGGCCATTTCGACAACGAGATCGACATGGCTGGCCTTGAGAGTCTTGCGGGCATCGAGCGGATCAACATCAAGCCACAGGTTGACGAGTGGAAGTTCGCAGACGGTCACTCCATCATCGTGTTAGCGGAGGGACGACTGCTCAACCTCGGTTGCGCGACGGGCCACCCGAGTTTCGTGATGAGCAACAGCTTCACGAACCAAACGATCGCACAAGTGGAATTGTTCACCAAACGCGATCAGTATCCGCTTGGCGTGCACGTGCTGCCAAAACATCTCGATGAGAAGGTTGCTCGTTTACATCTAGCGCAACTCGGTGCGAAGCTCACGGTGCTCACCGATGATCAGGCTGCGTACATCGGCGTACCAGTTGACGGCCCATACAAGCCAGATCACTACCGCTACTAAGGCGGTACGCGGCTGTCCGCGTGCGGAAATGTTCATGCAATGCGTATGCGGGTGGACTTGAGTCCACCCGCATACTTTTATGTCTGAAGCTGCGCTTCAGCCGATCGTTGTGGCGCCACGTGCGGCAAGGCGCAGCCCGCGGTAGAGCAGTTGCTGATCGCCGAGCCGACGCCGGAGCTCGCGTTCCAACCCGCCGATCGGATAGAGGTTTTGCGGAGCGCGCGAGTCTTTGTGCGGAGCACTTGCAAAGCGTGGGACGGTGACGCAGACGGTGTCGGCGAGCATGACAAGTTGCGGAGTCGGCAGCGCTCCCGACGCTTCGCAGCGCACGATTCCGGCCCACGGTGAGTCGTTGTCGACGGGAAGACGGAGATACCAGGCAGCACGGTTAAAAGGTGGTGCGTCGATGCGAAACAGTGGTGTGCGTTGGCCAGCAGCAAGTTCACCGACAATTCGATCGAGTGCTGGAGGCAAATATCGCACGGCGTGACTCTTGATGAATCCGATCGCGTCGGGAATGTGCCCGCGTTTACGGATCGGGCCGTCGAGGATGATCAGATCATTGGCATGCCTGCGTGCGCGCTCGGCGACCTCGACTTCGGCGCGGGCCATATCGTCGTGCACTGCGAACATGAGTGCTTCCGGTGTCGAGTCGGACGCAGCCCGCGCCTTGTAGATTCCGTGACGCGTCGTGATGTCTGGCTGTTCTGGAGTCGGCGAGTACACACCGCGACCGACCTCGACTTCGCCAATCGCCGCGCGACCAGGGTCGCATCGAACAGTACCGGCAGCGAAGCTCGCAAATATCCCGCTGACGGCAACGTCCTGTGCGTCGCGAATCCAAGCACGCGCATCAATTCTGCGGACGCCATCGACAAAAATGACCGCCTCCGGCGCGCTCCTGGAGGGCTCGGGATCAAGCGCCTGCCATTCGCTCGGGTGAATTTCGAGATCGAGCACAACGGTTGCTTCGCTCGCTGCCATTTCAGTATCGAGCGAGGTGCCGTAACTGGGGTCCCACGGATCAACGGAAAACGTCACCCGCTCACCACCTCGACCTGGGAGCGGTTCCCGACCTTGGTGATCTCGAAACGTACTGGCACTCGTTGCGCGAGGTCGCGGACATGCGTGACGATCCCCACCATGCGTCCGCTCTTGCCAAGGGCTTCGATGGTGCATGCCACAGTGTCGAGGCTCTCAGGATCGAGAGTTCCGAAACCTTCGTCGAGAAAGATCGCCTCAAGTTTGGGTGCTCCGTGGGCAGCGAGTTCTGCCAACTGGTCCGAAAGCGCGAGCGCCAGCGCGAGGGACGCTTGAAACGTCTCGCCACCGGAGAGTGAGCGAACTGATCGGGCTGCGTCAGCGTTGGTGTGATCAATGATCTCGAAGTCGGTGGCGGCTCCGTGGCGAAGTGAATACTGGCCACCTGAAAGTTCGAACAAGGTGTGCGACGCGGCGGAGATCAGCGTGGTCAGCGCCTCCTCGACGAGCCACTCGACAAATGCATCGGTTCGCAACAGCTTGCCAAGTAATTCAGCCACCTGTTGCTCGCCACGCGTGATGGAAATCGACGCTTCGAGCGTCGCAACCTCGGCGCGCCGTGCCTGAGTGTGTTCGATCGCAGCTTCGGTGCGAGCCGATGACGCTGCGAGCGACGCAGCGATCCCATTCAGGTCGCTGGCCGCGACGCCGAGCATTGTCGCGCGCTCGTTCAAGCGCGCAAGGTCGCTCGCTCGTGTCGCGGCGAGTCCTTCGACGTCAATCCGAGCCGCATCGACGACCGCGATGTATTCGGTGAGTTGCCCCTGTGCCCACGTTGTGAGAGCCCGCCAACCTGCTGCGAAGTCGTCGGTATTGCGCGGCGGCGGATCGAGGGCAGCAACGGCGTCGCGTTGTCGGTCGAACGTGGATTGCAGCTCGGCAATGTCGTCGCGTCGCTGCTGCACGAGAGCTCGTGCAGTGCGTTCGTCTTTCGCGGCGTTCGCCACACGCAAGCGCGCATCGCGAAGCTCACGTTCCAAGGCTCGAGCCGTTACCAGAGATTCCGCAACGACAGCGCGCGTGAGCGCACTGGGGATGCCACGTCGTTGGTTCAATTGTTGTTCCCGCAAGGTGTCGAGCGCACTCGTGGCCGCGGCGAGTTCGGTCTCGATCTTCGCGGCGTCCTGCATGCTTTGGTCGTGAGCAGCGACCGCGGTGGTGAACGCGCGTTGCGTGATCCGAATTTGTTCCGGCTCCGCGACAACCGGAACGGAATCGACGACCTGAAGGCAAACTGGGCACGTATCTCCCGCCTCGAGTGATTGCCGCAACACGTGCGAGCGATTGGCGTATTTCGACTTCTCGAATTCGTCTTCGGCCATGCGCCGCGCGCGTTCGGTGTGCTCTGCGGCGGTCCGAGCTCTCGATCGTTGCTCATCGAGGATTGATGCCGCTGCTGCTTTTGTGTCGATATTCAACTGCAAATTGTCGAGTTGGACGTGGGCGCCAAGGACGCGTTCAAGTGTCGGAATATCGCCGTGCACTGTCGCCGATTCGAACTGGGATTCGAGGTCTGCCAGCGACCCCGTCGCCAATTCGAACATCCTGGCTGCATCGGCCTCGCGTTCGGTCGCCCGCACGAGGTTGGCTCCCAATTCGTTCGCCACATCCGGCATGGCGATGTCGTGGAGCTTGGCGATTGCCGAGTTGGCGGCCACAATCGAACGCTCACACTCGACGATGTGCGTCGCGCGTTCGCGATCGACCGGCAATGCCTCCGCAACGGCGGTCGATAATGCTTGGAGGTTGCGCAAACGGGTGGTGAGTTCCGCTTCGTCGGTGAGCGATGCGACGAGACGCTCACACTGTGAGACGTAGATACCCAATTGCACGTTGAGCGCCGATGCGCGCTCTCTCGCGCGGCGCCCGAGGTCTTCGTAGTGGCCAAGGTTGAGTAGCCGCACCAACACGGAACGCCGATGCTTCGGGTCTTCGTGCAAAAACTTCTGAAATTCGCCTTGTGGCAGCGCAACACATCGCGTGAAATCCTCGAACGGCATACCGAGAATTGTCTCCATCGCCTCGGTGAATTCCCGCACCTGGCCGGCGAGCAAGGAACCGTCTGCCGTTTCGAGGCGCACGTCCTGTTTTGGCTTACCGTTACGCAGCTTTACCGTCCGCACTGCGATGTAGCGCACTCCGCCGGCATCGAACGTCAATCGAACGCGTGCCTCGATTGCACCGAGCGACACAACGCTGCTCGCTGTACTGCGGTCGTCGTGGCGAGGCACTTTGCCGTAGAGCGCAAATCCGATCGCGTCGATGACTGTCGACTTGCCGTTGCCGGTGGGGCCGACGAGCGCAAAGAAATCGATTCCGTCGAAATCGAAGATTGTGTAGTCGCGGAAGGAGCCAAAACCTGCCAGTTCTAAGCGGATAGGTCTCATGAGGATTCGCTCAACATTTCGTTGAACAGCTGAACGACCCTTGGGTCGTCGATTCCACGTTCCGTCAGGAATTCGCCAAACAGGTCGGCACCGCTTCGGCCCGCTCTCGATTTAGTTGCACGTGGTGTCGAGTCGGTGGGGTCGTGCTGCTGTGTGATCATGACGTCGACCACGCGCGGGAGCAACGCGCGAACTTCGTCGGCGAGTCCTGCCCTCATGGATTCGTGCAACCTCACTCGAAGCCATGCGTCCTGTAGTTGTGGCGCCATGGCGGTGAGTTCCGACAGCGTTGCTTCGATCGTGAGCAACCGATCGGCGGATGCGATCTCAACGCCTCGAACCTTCGCTGGTGCATTCGGCTGCATCTCGACAATCAGTACTTGCGGCGTGTTGGATCCTTCGCCGAAGTCGACCTGTATCGGCGAGCCGCAGTACCAGACAGGACATCCGGCGGCGACAGATTGGGTACGGTGGAGATGCCCAAGAGCGACATAATGCGCCTCGATTGGGAAGACCGACGCAGGCACTGCGTATTCAAAAATCGAATGTGCCTCGCGTTCGCCACCTCCGAAGGTCGCGTGCAACACGGTGGCATGAGCGAGCAATACGGTCACCAGTTCATTTGAAGTTGCGCCCGGCGATGTTGTGCCCGGTGATGTTGCAGCGACGAGGTGACGAACAAGGTGTCGGTAGTCGGTCGTGTACTCGTTTGTCGCGGCGGCTCCGCTCAGCTCGAACAGTTCGTGAGATCTCACCGCGAATCGCTGCGACACGAACGGGAGACACGCCATCCGCAGCTTCTGTCCACTTCGGGTCGTGATCTCGACGACACCACCATTGCGAGCCGCGACGGGATGGCCGAAGAGGTGGATTCCTGCGGCGGCACAGAGCGGTCGCATCGCGTCGAACGACGAGGCGCTGTCGTGATTTCCGGCGATGGCGAACACTTCCGCGCCGGTCGCGCGCAATGCCAACAGTGCGTTCCAGGCCACGCGTTGTGCCTCTGGCGCCGGTACCGATGTTTCGAAGATGTCACCTGCAATCGCCACAACGTCGACGGCCTCGTCGCGCGCAATGTCGACGATTTCGGCCAAGACCCGTTCATGTTCTGCGAGGCGCGAACGGCCCCGCAAGGTCTTGCCGATATGCCAATCGCCGGTGTGCAGAAGTTTCACGTCGCCAGCTACAAACTGGGAAACTTCGCGAATGGGTCTTGGAGCTCACCCGACTCCGATTGATCCGATCCGGGCGTGGCGCCGGTTTCCTCGGTCGCCGCGCGCGAACTGACGGTCTTGATCGCGGCTTCGTCGGGCCGAGTGGCCCACGCCGGAAACGGGAACTCGACCGTCAGCGGTACCGGTATTTCTGGTTGCATCACGAACATGGTTCCTGGTTTGGCAAGCGTCGCTCGTTGTTGGTGGCTTTTGGGGAGGAAGCCGTACTCTGGCCTGCCAGCCTCTGCCGCGTCGAGCCGTCCAACGACGCGCAGTGCCGAGTTGGAAACGATGCGCCGTTCCACTTCGCTTGCGGTTTGTTGCGCACCGATCAACACAATGCCGAGCGATCGTCCGCGTTCTGCCACGTCGAGCAAAATCTCTTTGATCGGCGACGTGCCGTCGCGAGGGGCGTACTTGTTGAGTTCGTCGAGTACGACGAAGAGCAGTGGATCCCTGGTGCCTTGCTGCTCCTTCGCGTTGAACGTACGACGGAGCGTCACGCCAACCACGAAACGCTGCGCGCGGTCGGCGAGATTGTGCAAGTCGACGACCGTGACCTGTGCACCAGTGGTCGTGATCGCCCTAGCTCGGCCGCGCAACGGAATGTCGCTCCGGATCAGCCGTTCGAGCTTTGGCACCGCCGATCGAAGCCTGCGGAAAAAAGCGTTAATGGTTCCGAGCGTGTTGGGACCTGCCCACTGCCGTCGTTCGTACTCGTCGTCGCTGTTGAGCTTCTCGTCGATGAAATCGACAAGTGCACGCAGCGTGCGGATGGCCACGCCGTCGATTGTGACCGCGCCAGCTTCAGCGTCGAGCAGCTGCGCGTCTTGGAGTCGCCGCGCGACCTGATGAATGACAGTGGTGTATTGATTGCGTTCGTCTTCGGCGTCGGCAAAAAGGAACGGCAACAGTTCTTCATGGCAAAACTCGGCGAGCGTCCACCAAAACGCCTCGACGCCCCTGTCGCGAGTCGCGACATCGGGTGCGCCATTGACGTCGTTGTTGCGGGCCGGTGCGAAGACCTGCACGCTCGCAAATGCTGCCGGTTCAAGCCCGAGAGTGCGATAGCGGTCGCGTTCGCGGTCGTCCAACTTCAAGTTGTCATGATCTAGGAAGAGCAGATCTTCACCCTTCACATTGAAAATCAACGCACCAGCGTTGTGTTTCGCAACGAGACCAGGCGAGTTGAACAAGGAATACAACAAGAACGTCGCATACGTGGTTTTCGTGGCGACACCAGATATCCCGCTGATGTTGACATGCGCACCTCTGGTGCCATCGAGGAAATCCAGATTTGCGTAGAGCGGGAGCCCGTCACGCCCGATCCCGAGCGGAATTTTACGCTCCATACGATCGAAATAGAGCACAACGTCACGCTCGTCGTCGGTTGCTCGACGAACTGGCGCACCTGGCGTTGGCGGTACATAGATTTCGGGCTCGACCCGGGTAGCGAGCACCCGTGCAGACTCGCTCACCTCGGCGGGCAGTACACCGTCCTCGATGAGAAACACGTCGGAGTCGAAATGCGCACCCTCGTGCCTGGCGCGAACTTCGGACACAATCCCGCCAATCTTGACGGTGCCATCGCGACCAGGAACGGTACGGTCGCAGACGACAACGTCGTCGAGTTGGAGATACTGGCCAGGAGCGACCGCGACCCAAAAATCGAGCGGCGTGGAGTCTTCGGTCCCCAACACGCGGCCTACAGGTTCGGCGTCACTCATTCCGCCGACCGTAGCTTGTGTCTTTGCCTCGCTGTTCGCTCGGCGGCGAGCGTCCTTCGGGCCGACTCACTCGCTGTCGCTCGTCTCGGTCCCTGCGGTCGCCGCAGTTCCGGTCTTTGCCTCGCTGTTCGCTCGGCGGCGAGCGTCCTTCGGGCCGACTCACTCGCTGTCGCTCGTCTCGGTCCC
>JBBRPC010000053.1:0-18886 GCA_038228615.1 Acidimicrobiia bacterium
GACTATGTACTCGTTGAAGAGTCGGTGCACGACGAACTCGTTGCAAAACTCGTTGCCAAGGTGCACGCATTTTATGGTGATGATCCGAAGAACAGTCCCGACTACGGCCGTATCGTCAACGACGCCCATTTCCAGCGACTCGACAAAATGCTGCACTGTGGCACGCTGGCGGTTGGCGGTGAATCCGACAGCGATACCAAGTACATCGCTCCAACGATCCTCACTGGAGTCACGCGCGACGACCCTCCGATGCACGAAGAAATCTTCGGCCCAGTCCTTCCGGTGTTGAGGATCGGCAGCGTTGATGAGGCGGTGGCTTTTGTGAATGCGGCAGAGAAACCGTTGGCGTTGTATGTATTTTCCGACGATGAAGACGAGGCAGCTCGTATCGTCGCGGATGCCACGAGCGGTGGCGCGTGCGTGAATGGGACCATTCTGCATGTGTCGAATCCGAACCTCCCGTTCGGCGGTGTCGGAGAGAGTGGCATGGGTGCGTACCACGGCAAGTTCGGTTTTGATGCGTTGTCGCATCATCGTGCGGTGCACACCCGGAGTACGAAAATTGATCCTGCGCTGCTCTACCCGCCCTATTCGCATCGCAAGGAACAACTGATGCGACGAGGGATGTTGATGACCGATCCACGTGACACAATTCGCAGGATTGCTAGCCGTATTCGTCACCGATCGTGACCCGATGATTCGGTTCCGTCGTTCGGCCAACTAGAAACGTCGGTCGTCCAGCGATGCACGACGAGAGTCCAAGCCAGGGTGCCGGCCGGGTACTCCACGTGTGTTACTGCTGTGCGAACCCGGACGCGGTGTTGCCAGGGTTTCTCGATGTGTTCGAATTGCGAGTGGCGATGCGAACGTCGCCAGAACCTGCGAGCGGGTCGATATTGGGTATGGAGCATGAGATCATCGCTCCAACGTCGTTTCTCTATGACCAGCGCGGGCCGCGCGTTGGGACAGCTCTCGAATTGCAGGAGTGGATTTCGCCGAGCGTTGTGGGCCGACCGTTCGATGATCCGACCCATGTCGGGATGCAATCGCTGGGAATGGGCGTCGCTGACGTCGTGGAGACCGCGCGCAGGCTCGTCGAGTTGGGCTGGAGCGTTGTTGGCTCGGACGACGGCGCGCTCTTCGGCGCGCCGAGTGCGGTGGTCCGAGATCCGGTAGGCGGAACGGTCGATGTGGTCGAGGCAATCAATCGAAAAGGCCGCTCTCGATTCCAACATGTGCGGGTCACCTGCAGTGATATTGACGTCGCGTTGAGCTGGTACCAGCGCCTTGGTTTCGCCTTGGTTGCACCACCAACGGTTGTGACCGCTCGCGACGTGTTCGGTGCAGCATTGTTGGCGAATTGCGTGGTCGCGCGGCTGCGGCTTCCCGAAGCGTCGTTTGAATTGGTCTTGGTCGAGTGGACCTCGCCTCGCGGGCACGGATCGCCGTACGCGGAGGCCAATCATGCGGGTTTGTATCGAGTTGCGCTGCGCGTCACCGATATCCGCGAGTGCTTAGCGGAGCTGGCTGCCGCAGGCGTTGTCGCGGAGCGTGGACCTACGCTCGTTGCGCTTCCTGGTACGCCGGTGCCGGATTTGTGGGTCGCGTTTGTGCACGATCCCGACGGTGTTCCCTTCGAACTTGTTCAGCGTCCGCGCGAGGCATTCGAGACAGACATCTTTTCAGGATGATGGCGCACCGCCACGCTCGAGACCGAGCGCAAGCAAGAGGTCTTCATGCAAGTGATTCCAGATCGTGTGATACGAGTCAATCCGCGGCGAGGTGAACCACTCGGTGTTGCCGTCGTCGACGACGTTGCGCAATGCGGCGCGCAGGCGACGGTCGTATGGCTCGAATCGAGATGCGTCGCGCGCCAGTCGGCGGATGCGTGGAGCCGCGCGCTCGTGTAAACGCTCGAGTCGATCGATGACCTGCCAGTCGTAGGCGACGTCGCGGTGGTCATTTGGTGCGCCTCCTGGTTGTACCTGCCATGCTGAACACACGGCCAACAGCTCTCGGTTGAGTTCCTCGAAACCGTCGTGGAGGCGAAGAGCTGAACTCGCGGCTGCAGAACTTTCGTCGTAGCGAGCCCACGTCGCATGCATCTCGCGGCCTTCGGCCGAGAGTGCGACCATGTTGGCGCGTTGCACGACGATGTGAATTTCGATGAGACGCTCATAGCCAGTCTTCGCGGCCGTGAGACCGCGAAGACGTAGCTCATGGACAAGTTCCCATTCCTCATTGGTAAGACTGTGTGTTGCCACCCTTGATGCTCGTCGTGGCTAATTCACTGCAGACGGCGCACACCAACTATTTGCGGGAACACCGTTGCATGGTTCAGGCATTGTTGGGAGGTTCTTCGGCAGTGGTTGCATGACGATGCCTGTTGACGGTGGATAGACCGAACCGTCAGGACAACTTCCGAATCCGGTGTCACAGAGCACTTGCCCGAGCAGGTTTGCGTCGATGTTGGCCGCTGTAGTGAGTGATCCACAGGTTGGCTTGGTTGTTTCTAAGTCGACCGGCGTGCTGCCGTCGGGGAAGCTGTTGTTGGCGTAGCAGTTTGTCGGCCGTCCGGTATTGAACGCCAACTCCCCAAAATCGCCGTTGCTCGGATTGCCGAAGAATCCGTTGTGTTTGAACGTGTTGTGGAGGAGCGCGTTGCCTTCGGCGTCGATCACACATCCAAATCCAGGAACTTGAAGACCGTGGACACTGTCGCAACTTTGGCCAGGGTCGGGAGTGCCGCTATCTGGGAACGGCACGAACAACACGCCCCATGCGCCGTTGTTTTCGAAGGTGTTGTACATCACTGTGTCGTTGCGACCTCCGGAAATGGTCATACCCGTACCGAGTGGACCTGCACTTGCGCTGCCCTGTTGCGGCACGTTTGGATTGTTGTTGTCGTGTACGCGATTGTGGACGAATACCCAACACGAATGGGTATGGGTTATCGGACTGATCGCCCCGTGCAAACATTCGCCATTTTGTGGTGCCGGAGGATCGCCAGCAATTTGGGTGTTTGTATCGAAGCCATCTTGATTGTGATCGAACTCGGAATTCTGCACGACGATTGCGCCACCGGAGTTTGTTCCGGAGTATCCCAACGCGCTGTATTGCATCCATGCATGATCGATCGTCATGTCGCACTCTCGCAGGCATGCACCCACGTACATCCCTGAGTCGCTGAAGTTGCTCGCGTACACCTGATCCCAAAGACCGCGACCCTTCGCGTCGGACGAAAAGATTCCATAGCTGGCGGCAAGTTGTGGACTTCCGAAATAGGTGGAGGTCGCGGTGAGATAGCGGCCGGTGTACCCGCTCAGTCCGATTTTGCCACTGTCGGCGCCACCGTTCCACCAGATCTCATTACCGCTGTCCGACCCGCCACTGAGGAAATTGCAGACCGTAAGGTTTTCGATGCTGACATTGTTGGCTTTGTAAACGACGATCCCGTTTCGTCCGAGAGCATTGCCATTCGCGTCGACCGGTCCGAGATCTTGCGCCGCGGCGTCGGAACTGCACGGCTTCCCGTTGCCAGCCCGCGTGCCATCGATGATCACTCCGTTACGGTCCATGCCCCGAACGTGAACGCCCGATTTTTGGATCAGAACGCCGCCGTATCCGCCCTCGTTGTCGGAGCCCCGTGTCTGGGTGTGATCGTTTGTCTCGTGGTAGTCGCCAGGACCGACAAGTATCCAGTCGCCAGAATGCGCCGCCTTGATCGCTGCTTGAATGGTGCTGAACGATCCCTTGTGCCCGTGATACGACCCAACGAGCAACACGCGCGGCGGGATCGGTGTGTTGGTCGCGTCAACCGTGTTCGGGCCGCTGGTTCCGCACGCGGCGATACCCGCAGCGAGGAAACAGACCCCCACTGCAGCGCGCAAGCGAGCAGGGCCTTGCGATCGTTCCGGTGTGTCCACGTTTCCAGTGCGTCTGATCATGACGCCATCATTACGCCCAAAGGCAGTCGCGAGCAACAAATCGGTCAAGACGGCCGAAGCGCCCTGTGTCGGAGAGGGTGCGTTCGGGTGACGTGAAGATTCGTGGGCCTGGCGTTAAGAGGGTGTTAAGGCCCTTCCTCGCGGTCTGCAGGGTGCGTACAACGGGAATATGACGATTGCCGGAGCACCTTCGACGAGGTCGCGGGAACGGGCTTGGCTCGCGATCGGGTTGGCTGGGTTTGAGATTATTGGGATAGCCGCCGTGATGGTTCCACTTCGCGAGCACCTTGATAACTCGGTCGTTGCACTTGTGATTGTGCTCCCGGTCATTGGAGCCGGAATCATTGGCGGTCGTCTGGCGAGCTTGGCGGCAGCGGTGATTGGTGCCGCGGCGTTCGACTTTTGGTTCACGCATCCCTACCTATCGCTCAAAATGCACGACGGCAGCGATCTCGTCACGGCGTTGGTATTGGCGGCTGTCGCGATGTGCGCGGCAGAAATTGGTCTGCGGTTGCGGCGGGCGCGAGATCACACGTTGGCGGCACGCAGCGAACTCAACCGGTTCTTCAGATTAGGTGAACTCGCAGTGCGCGACACCGAATCCGCAGACATGATCTCAGCCGTCCGAGCAGAACTCATCGAGATGTTCGCACTGGTGGAATGCCAGTTCGAGGAGCACGAGGAGATACCGGAAGGTGCAGCGCGGCTTGGCGTGCATGGTGCACTCGAACACGCAGCCTTGCGGATGGCCGACGACGGCTTTGCGCTTCCGCTAGGCGGCGTCGCGATCGCCGTACAAGGGCGTGGGTGCTATTTCGGATATCTCTGGCTCACGCCAACGGCTGCTACCAGTGCCACAGCGGAACAACGATTTGTCGCCGCGGCGATTGCCCGGGAACTCGCGCTGGTACTCGCTTTTACATCGCTTGAACAATCTGGAAAGGAACCACGTGCCTGATCTCATTTACGTCTTCATCATGGTCGCTTTCTTCGCCATCGCGTCGGCGTTGGTGCGGTTGTGTGATCGGATCATCGGACCCGATGAACTGCTCGAATCAGCTTCTCTCGACGCTGTGAGCGAGGTCGCAGCATGAGCTACGACAACACGCTTGCATTGGTCATTTCGATCCTCGTCGCTGCATACCTCGTGTATGCACTTGTGGCGCCGGAGCGTCTCTGATGTCGGGTTGGCTGCAGCTCCTCGTCGTCGTCGCACTTCTTGCGATCTCATGTCCGTTTCTCGGCAGGTACATGGCTCAGGTCTTCGAGAACGATCGCGCACCCGGCGACCGCGTCTTCCTGCCAGTCGAGCGGACGATCTACCGCGTGGGAGGGATCGATCCACAAAGCGAACAACGTTGGTCGGTCTATGCAATGTCGTTGCTCGGATTCAGCGCTGTGTCGGTGTTGTTGCTGTACCTCCAGCTTCGGGTACAAGGTCATCTGTTCTTGAACCCCGACAACCGCGTCGGCGTTCCTGCGGGCCTGTCGTTCAACACGGCCGTCAGCTTCCTCACGAACACGAACTGGCAGAACTACAGCGGCGAGTCAACGATGTCGCAGCTCACGCAAATGAGTGGGCTGGCATTTCATAACTTCGTTTCGGCCGCGGCCGGCGCGAGCGTTGCTGTCGCGCTGATTCGCGGTCTCGTTCGCAGCAAATCCCGCACACTCGGCAATTTTTGGGTAGATCTTGTTCGCACCTGCACGAGGATCTTGTTGCCGATCTCGTTTGTATTCGCGCTGGTGTTGGTAAGTCAGGGTGTCGTCCAAAATTTCCACGCCGGAAAGACCGTCACAACGGTCACCGGCCAAACGCAGACGATTCCCGGCGGAGCTATTGGAAGCCAGGAAGCGATCAAGCTTGCCGGCCAGAATGGTGGCGGTCCGTACAACGCGAATGCCGCGCATCCTTTTGAGAATCCAAATGGCTTCACGAATATCTTGCATCTTTGGATGATTCTCATGATTCCGTTTGCGTTTCCGTTCACATTTGGCGCGATGGCCAAAGATCGCAAGCACGGTTACGTGGTTCTCGCGACAATGTTTGCATTGTGGTTCACGATGAGCGCCGTAACGATGTCGTTCGAAGCAGGAGGCAATCCGAAGCTCGCAACCGCGGGTGCCAATCAATCCACTACATCGCAAAACGCAGGTGGTGGAAATATGGAGGGCAAAGAAACGCGTTTCGGAAGCGCGACGTGCGGGATTTACGCTGCCTCGACCACCGGAACATCGACCGGATCTGTGGACTGCGCGCACGACAGTCTGACGCCGCTGGGTGGAGGCGCCGCATTGGTCAGCATCATGTTTGGCGAGGTCAGCCCAGGAGGGACAGGCTCCGGTCTCTACGGCATGCTGGTCTTTGCGTTGCTGAGTGTCTTTATCGCCGGATTGATGGTCGGACGAACGCCCGAGTATCTCGGCAAGAAGATCCAGGCCGCCGAGATGAAGCTTGTCGTGTTGTACATATTGTTCGTCCCGCTCGTGATTCTTGCGTTTGGCGCCGCGTCGATTGTGATGAAGACGCCACAGGCATCTCTACTGAATCACGGGCCGCATGGCCTGACGGAGATGACGTACGCGTTCACCTCAGCAGCGAACAACAATGGTTCGGCGTTTGGCGGGCTGAGCGGTAATACGCAGTGGTTCAACACGACGCTCGGATTGTGCATGCTCGTCGGTCGGTTCTTGTTGATGGTCCCGGTGTTGGCCATCGCAGGTTCCCTCGGTCGAAAACAACGTGTGCCTGCCTCGGCTGGAACGTTTCCCACTGGAACGCCGCTGTTTTCGGGGCTCCTACTCGGCGTGGTCGTCATCGTCGTTGGGCTGACATTTTTCCCGGTCGTTGCTCTGGGGCCGGTTGTTGAACATCTCGTCGGAAAGTTCTGAGGAAGATCATGGAATCAGTTGCTGAAGTCGTGAACGATGACTCGTCGGACTCCGCAGTTCAACAACCTGCGCCGTCGTCGCGCCGTCGGTCACAGCAGTCGCTCTTCGATCCTGCGATCACGCGTCGCGCGGTGGTCGACGCGCTTCGCAAATTGGATCCGCGACAAATGGCGCGCAATCCTGTCATGTTCGTTGTGGAGATCGGGAGCGTGCTCACAACGTTTCTCGCGATCCGCGATACCGATGGCTTCGCGGCGCTCGTCGCAGTGTGGTTGTGGTTCACGGTGTTGTTCGCGAACTTTGCTGAAGCCGTCGCGGAAGGGCGAGGCAAGGCACAGGCCGACACGCTGCGCAAGACTCGTGCTGAAACAGTGGCGTTCGTCCGCAACCCCGACGGAAGCCTGCGAGAAGTTCCGAGCCCGGAACTCCAGATCGGTGATCTGTGCGTGGTCGCCGCGGGCGAGTTGATTCCAGGCGACGGTGACGTGGTGGAAGGCATCGCGTCGGTCGACGAATCGGCAATTACGGGTGAATCAGCTCCGGTCATCCGCGAATCTGGCGGCGATCGTTCGGCGGTGACCGGCGGCACGCGGGTGTTGTCGGATCAAATCGTGGTGCAGATCAGTTCGAAGCCAGGTGAAACGTTCCTCGATCGCATGATTGCATTGGTGGAAGGTGCAAGCCGGCAAAAGACGCCCAACGAAATTGCGCTGAATATCTTGCTCGCAGGTCTCACGATCATCTTCCTGCTCGCGGTCGTGACACTGCAGCCGTTCGCGATCTATTCGCATGCCTCGCAGTCGATAGCTGTGCTTGTCGCTCTGTTGGTGTGTTTGATTCCGACCACGATCGGGGGCTTACTTTCGGCGATCGGCATTGCTGGCATGGACCGTCTCGTGCAGCGAAATGTGTTGGCGATGAGTGGTCGTGCTGTCGAGGCCGCAGGTGACTGCAGCACACTCCTGCTCGACAAGACGGGCACGATCACGTACGGAAATCGGATGGCTGCCGAATTTCTTCCTGTTGCAGGTGTGACCGAACAGCACCTCGCTGAGGTCGCGTTGTTGTCGAGTTTGGCCGACGAAACTCCCGAAGGACGTTCGATTGTTGATTTGGCGGAACGTGAGTTCGGCCTAGCTCTTATCGAATTGCCTGGTGTCGAGCTCGTTGCGTTCACGGCGCAGACCCGCATGTCGGGTTTCGACGACGCTGATGGGCGGATGGTCCGCAAGGGAGCAGCCGATTCGGTGCGCAAATGGGTTGAAGAGCTTGGTGGAGATGTGCCCGACGACCTCAATGAGATCGTCGCGCGAATAGCGACCACAGGGGGTACGCCGCTGACCGTTGCCGATGGAGGGCGCGTGCTTGGCGTGATCCACTTGAAAGACACAGTCAAACAGGGAATGCGTGAACGCTTCGACGAACTTCGTCGCATGGGTATTCGGACGATCATGATCACCGGCGATAATCCGTTGACGGCGAAAGCCATCGCCGCGGAAGCAGGAGTCGACGACTTCCTCGCCGAAGCGACGCCGGAAGACAAGATGGCGCTCATCAAAAAGGAACAACGCGGCGGATTCCTCGTAGCGATGACCGGTGATGGCACGAACGATGCACCGGCACTCGCGCAGGCGGATGTTGGTGTGGCCATGAATACGGGCACGCAGGCAGCCAAAGAGGCTGGCAACATGGTCGACCTCGATTCCGATCCGACGAAACTCATCGAGATCGTCGAAATCGGTAAGCAATTGTTGATCACCCGTGGTTCCCTGACCACATTTTCGATTGCAAACGATGTCGCCAAGTACTTCGCGATTATCCCAGCGATGTTCCAGGGCGTATTCCCACAACTGAGCGCGCTCAACGTGATGCACCTCGGCAATCCGCATTCGGCGATTCTTGCGGCGGTGATCTTCAACGCCCTCATCATTGTCGTACTGATTCCGCTCGCGCTGCGCGGGGTGAAGTATCGAGCGCTCGGCGCGGCTGCAATTTTGCGAAGAAACCTTTTGGTCTACGGGCTTGGCGGCGTGATCGCGCCGTTCGTGTTTATCAAGTTGATCGATGTCATCATCGTTGCGATGGGAGTGAAATAGCATGCGTCGCCAACTCTTTACAGCGTTCATGGTCACGATCGCGCTGACGCTTCTCCTCGGGATCGTGTTTCCGTTGGTCGTGACATGCATCGGACAATTGGCGTTTGCCGATCGTGCGAACGGATCTTTGGTCAAGCGATCTGATGGTCGCGTCGTCGGCTCGTCGCTCATCGGCCAAGCCTTCCTTACCAAGGCCGGCGATCCCGATAGTCGGTACTTCCAGCCGCGCCCGTCGGCGGCGGGAACGGGATACGACGCGATGGCGAGCTCGGCTTCTAACTTGGGTCCGAGCAATGCCGATCTTCTGAAGAGCGTGGCGGATCGTGTTCGTGTCTACCGCAGCTTCAATGGTCTCGGGGCGAATGCGAGCGTGCCGGTCGACGCGGTGACGTCGTCCGGGTCGGGGCTCGACCCGCATATCTCAGTCAACAACGCTCGACTGCAAGCTGGCCGGGTCGCGCGGGAGCGTGGCCGTACTATCGCAGATGTGAACGCATTGATCGCTCGCCACACCGACCTGCGGATGCTCGGTTTTGTTGGCGAAGATGTTGTCAATGTGCTCGAACTGAACCTTGATCTCGATCGGCGTCGGTAGCCAACACGATGGCTCGGGGCACCTTGCGCATCTATTTGGGTGCCGCGCCGGGCGTTGGTAAGACCTACGCGATGCTCGATGAAGGGTATCGGCGAGCGAAACGCGGCACCGACGTTGTTATCGGCTACCTCGAGACCCACGGCCGGATCAATACAGCCGCTCAGGTGCGCGATCTGGTGATTGTTCCACGACGCAATGTGGAGTATCGCGGTCAACTCTTTGAGGAGATGGATCTCGACGCGATCCTCGCACGCAGGCCGACCGTTGTACTTGTGGATGAATTTGCACACACGAACGCGACTGGTTCGCGCAACACGAAACGGTGGGAAGACGTCACCGAGTTGCTTGAAGCTGGGATCGATGTGATTTCCACGCTCAATGTGCAGCACCTCGAGTCCCTCAACGACGTGGTGAAACGAATTACGGGTGTTTCGCAACGCGAAACTGTGCCGGACGCTGTAGTGCGCGGTGCCGACCAGATTGAACTCGTCGATATGACACCGGAGGCGCTGCGACGGCGTATGGCCCACGGCAATATCTACCCGGCGGAAAAAGTCGACGCCGCGTTGGGAAACTTCTTTCGCGTGGGGAACTTGTCGGCACTGCGTGAACTTGGCCTGCTGTGGATGGCCGACCAGGTCGAAGAAAGCCTGCAGGATTATCGCGAACGTAATGGCATCGACAGCACGTGGGAGACGAAGGAACGTGTGCTCGTCGCACTCACTGGAGCCGCGAACGGTGACGGGCTAATTCGGCGTGCGGCGCGCATGGCGATGCGTACGCACGGTGAACTCATCGGCGTGCACGTGAATGCCGATGACGGTCTGGCTGGACCCACTGGGAATGTTCTGGCGGAGCATCGAACGATCCTCGAAGAGGTTGGTGGCCGCTACATCGAGGTAGGCGGCGCTGAGGTTGCCGCAGCGCTTCTCGATGTCGCTCGGGCGGAAAATGCCACTCAGATCGTGTTGGGTTCGTCACGACAATCCCGTTGGTCGGCCCTTGTGCATGGCTCGATCGTGCAGCAGCTCATTCGTGCTGCCAATGGGGCGATCGATGTTCATGTTATTTCCGACGGCGCGGGCGCGAGCCCCAGTCACAGATTGCCACTTCCACACCCTCGTAGAGCCAGCGGCGTCGGGGCAGCTCGCCAAGGTGCTGCGCTAGCGATGACCGCGATTGGTCTGCCGACGTTGACGTACTTGCTGGCACTGGTACGTGAACGCATGGGGTTTCAGAATGTCTTGTTGTCGTACCTGCTGGTTGTGGTTGCCGTCGCCAGTGTCGGCGGAATCTGGCCGGCGCTCTTCGCGTCGATCAGCGCGTTCTTGTTCTTGAATTGGTTCTTTGCGCCTCCGTTGCACACGTTCACGATCGACAATGGTCGAGATGGCCTGGCGTTATTTGTGTTCCTTGCTGTCGCTGGGGCAGTGAGCGTTGCCGTCGACCTCGCGGCGCGGCGACGTGTCGATGCGCGTCGCGCGCAGGCCGAAGCCCGTACGTTGGCGGCGATGGCCGGGACGGTACTGGACGATGCAGATCCCCTGCCTCGCTTGGCGGAGCAACTCACGACTGCGTTTGGGATCGAGAACCTCTCGCTGTTGATTCCGCGACCCGACGGTGGGTGGGGAGTCGAAGCCTCGTCTGGTCGAACGCCTCCGCAATCCCCCGATATGGCGAGCCATTCGCTGACGCTGAATGATCAGTCGGTGATTGCATGGTCGGGTGGGCGCCTTGATCGAGAGGAACGCGAGGTATTGATGTCGTTTGCCACCCAGTTGACAATGGCGCGGTACCGCCGCGATCTACAACGCGACGCGGCGAGAGCTTCGGTGTTGGCTGAGGCCGATGAACTCCGTAGTGCGCTGCTCGCAGCCGTCGGCCACGATTTCCGTACGCCACTTGCTTCGATCCGCACCGCGGCGACCAGCCTGTTGTCGGACGACGTGGATTTTGATCGGGTGACGACCAAAGAATTGTTACAGACGATCGACGATGAAGCCGATCGCCTCAACGGTTTGGTCGGCAACCTGCTCGACATGAGTCGGTTGCAAACAGGGGGCGTGCCCGTGCGGTGTCAGTCGATTGGGATCGAAGAGGTCGTCGCTGGAGCGATTGCCTCGATACATCCCGTTGCAACTGCTCTCGATATCGACGTTCCCGAAACGCTCCCACGCGTGTGGATCGACCCCGGATTGATTGAACGCGCGATTGCGAACGTGGTGTCGAACGCCCTTGTCTTTGCGCCGCCTGGCACTGCAGTTCGAATTGAGGCAGCGGCGCTTGGTGCACACATGCACCTGCGTGTCATCGACCGTGGTCGCGGTATTCCGTTGGAATCCCGCGAGCGAGCAACTGAACCTTTTCAACGCCTCGGCGATCATCCCAATGGCCTCGGTATCGGTCTTGGTCTCGCGGTGGCGAAAGGTTTCATTTATGCGTGCCATGGCGAACTCCACATCGACGACACTCCGGGCGGAGGTTGCACGATGGTGATCATCGTGCCGCTTTCGTCATGACGCGTATTCTGCTCGTCGACGATGAAACCCGCTTTGCGCGTGCGCTGGCGATCAGTTTGCGTGCTCGGGGCTATGAGGTGGTTTTAGCGGCGACCGGCGAAGAAGGACTTGCGGAAGCGGCACGAACTCATCCCGACGCCGTGGTGTTGGATCTTGGTTTGCCGAACCTGGACGGCCTTGACGTATTGCGCGCGTTGCGGGCATGGACCACGGTGCCGATCATCGTGTTGTCGGCTCGCGATCAAGATGCGAGCAAGGTCGAAGCGCTCGACCTCGGCGCGGATGACTATGTGACGAAGCCGTTCAGCATGGATGAACTCCTGGCGCGGATCCGTGCGGCGCTCAGGCATGGCACAAAATCTGCTGATGCGCCTATGGTCGTCACCGAGCACTTCTCGATCGATCTTGCCGACAAGCGCGTGACGGATATTCGTGGAACGAACGTGCATCTCACGCCAACTGAATGGCAAATTCTTGAAGTGTTGGCTCGGCATCGAGGCAAGCTCGTGGGCCAACGGCAGTTGTTGCAAGAGGTCTGGGGACCTGAATACGAAAAGGAAACCGACTATCTGCGTGTGTATATGGCCGCATTGCGTCGCAAGCTTGAACCGGTGCCGTCGTCGCCGCAATATTTCATCACTGAGCCTGGAATGGGATACAGATTTTCCTAGCGCGACGACTCGCGATCCGAGGCCTCGGGCTCGCCCTGGATGTGGTCGCCGTCGCGGCGGAAACCGTTGTGTTGTAACAGGCCGGTATACAGCGCGATGTAGATCGCGACGCCGATGCCGCAGAGCAGCAGGGAGCCAACACGACTCAGCGGCTGCCCGGCGGAGTCGAGCGATCTCACGACGAGCCATGCTGGAATTCCGAGCGCGAAGGCCACTCCGATCGGCACCGTTGCGCGCCTCGTGACCACGGAATTGCCAGTGCGATGCCGCAAGTACATTCCGAGCACTACCGCACCGATCGCATACGCGAAACTGTGCGCCACTCCCAGGGCTCCTATCAATCCTTGTTCGTGCCAGGTCAGACGCGCGAGCGTGATGCACAACACGCCGACGGCGCCGCAAAGAAGCGAGACGAGTGCTGGGGTGCGACTGTCGTCGAGCGCGTACATCGCTCGGGCGATCACGAGGAATGCGGAGTATGGCACCAGGCCGAGGGCGAGACCAGCCAGCCCGGACGCGACGAGCAGATCCCCTCGGTGACCGAGCCCGAGACCGAGTGCGAGCAGTCCGGGACGTGCGAACACCACCAGTATCGCTGCCGCAGGCGCCATGAGCGCGCACATCGACTCCAACGTCCAGTGCAGCGTGTGACCCAAGACGCGGCGATCCGTCGAGTTGGCATCGTCGGTGAATTCTGGAAGCGATGCCGACGCCAAAGGTTGTGACAGGATCGCATATGGCGCAAGGAACAATACGAACGCAACCTGAAACGCGACCACGCCTCCCTGCACTGCGTTTCCTGCGATAACCGTCGCAGCTGCCAGAAGGCCGGCGATGCTGTTGAGCAGAATTCCCCAAACTGAATGAGCGAGTAACGCCCGCACTCCAGCGTCATTTCGACGCACCTGCGGTCGGAGTCGGATCCCGCTTCGCCACACCGGGATGGTGAGCGTCAATACAAATGCGAGCACGCCGCCTGTCCCCGCCGTAGCGAGCAATAGTTTCGAGGTGCCGTCGAGCGCGAAGCCTGGGTGGGCGCCTGCGTGCGCCCGAAATGCAGCGAAACACGCAACCATCACGACGGTGTTCGCGATGGGTGCAGCAGCGGCGGTCGCGAATCGTCGCCGTGAATGCAGCACCGCAGTCGCGACCGCTCCGAAGCCGTAGAGCACGATCTGGGGGACGAACCAACGAACAAGGAACGTTGCGAGTTCGCGTTGCTGTGTTGCGACGGCATTCGGAGCACCAGAGGCGAGAACTCGCCCGATGAGCGGCGCCGCGATCATGCCGATGATGCCGAGTGCAGCGAGCACGATGGTGGCGATCCCGAGCGCGCCGTTCGCGAGACGTTCGGTGTCGTCGCGGTTGTTGGCTGAACGTACGAGCGCGGGTACGAGCACCGCGGAGAGACCGCCTGCTGCAAGGAGGTCGAACACAACGTTCGACACTGAATTCGAAGATTGAAACGTGTTACCCAGGTAGGTCGTTCCCAGCACCGCTGAAATCACCAGAACCCGGCCGAGCCCTGCGACACGCGAAACGGCCGTGACGGCACCTGTGCGAGCAGCGGCTCGACCGATGCGCGCGGAACGATTCACGGCCCACAGTAACTCGCGGTGCCACCATTTGCAGCGCCCGTTGAACGCGCGAAGCTGACATTGTGAACGGCTCGGAACCCCAAGGTGGAGGCTTAGCAATAGATCGCGGCGCGATCGTTCGCCGCGTGTCGCTCGACGCGACATCGTGGGTAGATGTCGTTGGCGAATTCGTGCGCGATCCAGGCGAGGAATTCCGGGCGTTGCGCGAGACGGTGCACTGGCGCCAAACCGAGGTGTTGCGGTACGACCGATACATAGGTGAGCGTCGACTGAGCGCTGGACTGCGCACGAAGGACACGGCGTTGTTGCGCCAGACGAGCCTGCACCTTGCGTCTCGGTATCTCGTGGAGTTGGCCGGGGTTGGCGCGATTTTGTACCGCGATGGCGAAGATTTTCAGGGACTGCACAGCGATCGAGCAATGCGGTGGCTCGACGAAACGCTCGTTGCGATCGTCGTACTCGGCGAACGTCGGCCGTTCGTGTTGCGCAAACGTGCGCCGTTGCGCGATGTGATTGACCGAATTCCGGCGGGTTCCCTCGAAACGGATGTGGTCCTGTCACCCGGCGTTGGCGATCTCATCGTGATGGGCGGCGCCGCGCAACGCGACTGGTTGCACTGCGTCCCAGCGTTCGACACGCCGAACGCGCGAATTTCTCTCACGTGGAGGTGGTCGAGCCGACGCGGGAAGCCCGATCTCAACCCCACCTACTACGACGGCCGTCACTTCTCCGACGGTCCTCGTCGGCCCGGTACGCGCCGAACAGCGGGATAGCGACGCCCCAGATTCGCTGTTGCGACCCGCGGGTTTCATGCCATACCGGCACATGATGTGACGGACATCACCGACTTTGCGAGTGGGATAAAAGGTATAATTGGCCTACCTACGACACCTGGAGTGGTCCGAGTGAAGCTCAATCGAACGCCGCGAACTTGGTCGTCGACCAGTGACGGACACCGAGTCCGCGACGTCGATTCGGACGCGGCCGACGGTGTCCCAAATGACCCAAGTGACGACGCGCCGGATGCATTAGCGGGAGCGCTCGAGGCCTACACAACTGGCGCGTCGGCGGAGCCCGAATTCAGAGTCCTTCGTGTCGTCGACGACTTCGATGAGCATGCGGGGTTCGTTGGGAGCGCTCGCATCGAAGAAGCAACGATTCTCGACCTGACCGCAGACGAACCGTCTGTGGCATCGAATCTTGTCAATCCCCGAGAACATAAGGACATTGCTGTGGCCGCGAATCCCATGTACTACGTCGAACGCTCCGATCAAGCGACCGCGCTGGAATTCGGCACCGAAGGAAATGTTGCGGCGGTCGAGGTGCTGGTCGCCACGCTGCGACAAACCGGCGGAGCAATTGCAGAAGCGTTGCGTTATTGCGCCAGCGCCGCGGATGAGATCACCGCGACGGCTGCAACGTTTCACAATGCTGCAGCACATATGCGTGGCGTCGCCGCAGACCAATCTGAGCTGCAGGTGATGATGACGACCGCGATCAATGACCTCGAATTGTTGCGGAGCGATCTCGAATCTCAGCGTGCATCTGCAGCTGCGGCAGCCGCGGCAGTTCTCGAAGCAACTACCCGCGAGGCCGATGAGATGCGCGCCGTTGCCCTTGCAGATGTGGAACGAGCACACGAACGCCTGATGCGTTTTACCGCCGAAATCGGCAACGTTGCTACGGAACTCCGCACGCAACGCACCACAGACTGAGCCCTCCCTAGCAGTCGTTAGTCACGCGATTGATCGCGTCCACCATGCTCGGGCGTGTTCGGGGCCAGGTTGTTGTCGGGAAGTGTCAGCATCCGGTATGCGGACACGGTCACGTCGACATCGGTATGCAGCTCATCCAATTGTGCGACGCGAGCCTGCGTCTCGGCGCTTGCCGACCAGTAGTAGGGCGTCATCTCCAGCAGGTTTGAGATTGCCGCGCTATCTCGGAGCGCGATTTCGTATCGGATTCGGTGCACGTCGATGAGTTCAAACCCGGGTTCGCCAGAGAGCGAAAGATTCGGTTCGTGCAGCTGGGGCGTGTCGTAGAGGAGTTGTTTGAGATGGAACAGGTGTGATGGTCCTGGCGTCCCCACGAGAACCACTCCGCCGGCGCGAACAATTCGGCGGAAACTTGCTGCGAACACAGGCGAGAAGTGTGTCAGGAGGACGTCGGCGACCGCGGGCAAAAGTGGCAGATCGTGCGTGCTTGCGACTGCGTAGACGCCCATCCCGTCACGCCGAGCAGCGATTTGAACAGCGTGTTTCGAAATGTCGATACCGCACAAGATTGGCGCCGCGGATTCGCGTGTTGCAGTGAGACGATGTCTGAGCCGGCGGAGGTAGTAGCCCTCGCCACAGCCCGCGTCGACAACGAGGCGTTGGTCACCTGGTGGAATATGCGACGCCACGATGTCGCCAAGTTGGTCGGCGAGCAACTCGTAGCGACCGCTATCAAAAAAGTCGCGCCGACTCGCGATCATCGCTTTGCTGTAGCCGGGATCCTTTGAGTTGCGATTCTTCGCCAACAGGAGATTGACGTATCCATCTTTGGAGATGTCGAAGGCGTGATCGTTGGCGCAGCGGTACACGTTCGCCTGGCGCGGGAGGGGAAGTCGACACACCGGACACGCGAACAGTATCAATGGCCGCGTCGTTCGAGGTCGCCGCTGGTCCAGAATCCTTGCTGCGGGCTATTCGCGAAACCGCCTTTGGCATACAGCCGGAGACGCTCGACGGCGCGTATATCCAGCATTTCAATCGCGTCGAAGAACGCCGTCGGACCGGCTGCCCTCAGCGCCGTGTCACCCTCGCTAGGGCGCCTCGGTACCTCACTGGCGAGGAATACGAGAGGGATGTTGCCTTCGTCGAGTGTGCGTTTGAGCGCGCATGCGCGTCCGAGTGCCTTCCACACCGTGTCGGTTCGAAGCAATCCGCCTCGATGCGTTGTAAATGCTCCAGCGACATCGAAGAACCACGTGTTGCCGTCGACATCCTTGGCGATGAAGTTGACGGTGACTCCGGTGGCGCGGATTCGTTGATTCCGTTTGATGTCGCGGAACCCCACTTCACGTAGGAGGTCTTCTGCCAACTTCTGAGCAGCCTTGCCCTGGCGCACGGCACGGCTCCCGAAATCATCGCTGTCGTTCACTTGGAGTCGTTCACGTCGCGGTGCGATATTTGCCGTCGTTCGAGCGGCAGTGTCGTTCGCCTCGAATGATTCTGCGATGCGTCGCTGGGCGATGTCGACATACGTGGGATCGAGGTCGTAACCGACGTAGCGGCGGCGGAGCCGCGCCGCGGCGATGAGCGCCGAACCGCTCCCCATGAATGGGTCGAGGACGAGATCATTTTCGAAGGTGTAGAGATCGATCAGCTTCTCAGGGAGTTCCACCGGGAACGGTGCCGGGTGGCCGACGCGTCGCGCACTCTCAGGCGGGACGCCCCAGATATCAAGCGTGAGGGCCATGAAGTCGTCGGCGTTGAGCGTGCTCTGGAACGGCAGTCCATCCTCGGCTCGCTGCTTCACGGTTCGCGCCCGATCGAACCGGCCCTTGCTCGCGACGATGACGCGTTCACTGATATCACGCAGCACCGGATTCGAGGCGCTTCGGAACGAACCCCATGCGCAGGAACCGTTTGCGCCCTCGCCCTTTTGCCAGATGAGTTCACCGCGCAACAGCAATCCGAGGTCGTGTTCAAGGATTCGGATGACGTCGCCAGACAGGCTGCGATACGGTTTTCGACCGAGGTTTGCGACGTTCACGGCGATGCGGCCTCCGGGTTCCAACTTCCGCACGCATTCCGCGAACACATCGGTCAGCATCGTGAGGTATTCGAGATACGACGCGGGGATGCCATCGCGTTCGAGTTCCTCTTCGTATTGTTTCCCAGCGAAATACGGTGGAGATGTCACGACCAACGCAACGGAACCATCGACAACCTGATCCATCCTCCTTGCGTCTCCGCAGATACACGGCTCCTCGATCGCGTACGGCGTCGGGACGTGTTGATCCTGCGACAGTTCAGGCGCGCGAAACCGGTCGTAGAAAGGGGTCGAATCGTGACTCTCCCGAGCGCCGACACCGAAGTTGGAGGTCGTTGTCTTGCGGCGGTTCGTCATCTGGCCCTCTACCCTTGGCGTGCAGAAGCACTCTACTCTTGGGCGTCGAACGTACGCGCGACTCGCTGACTGGGGCGTGCGATGATGTGCGTATTTCAGGGCGTGTACTGCACTTCGTCGACGATGCGAGGCGGTTGTGCGTTGCGCACGCGGAGTATCAATTTGGCGTGCCCGTTGGTCCAGGTGCAGTAGAGGCTGCCGGCCGCGCCGCCGCAGTTGTCGAATGACCACGCATCGTGTGCATGCGCGGCAATCGCCCGTGATTGTGCGGAGGCGCTCGCATCGCTGAGGAGCGCGACTGCCGTCGTCGCCCGAAACTCCCACGCCGTCAGAAACTCCTCCGCGACCATCTGTGGGTTGAGGGATTCTCGCCGGAACTCGACGACCAGCGTGGGTTGCGTCGTGTTGTTGACACGCTCGATGACTCGCTCGCTCGAGCGGATCCACGTGCA
>JBBRPC010000054.1:0-18445 GCA_038228615.1 Acidimicrobiia bacterium
TCATCCAGGGTGATGACATCTTCGAATACGAACATGCGGCTGCGAACGTCGTCGGCAAGCTGAGGATCGGTCTGGTCGAGACCTTCGAGGATGAGGCGCTCGGTGCCGCGGTCGGCGTTGTTCAGAATGTCGACGAGGCTTTGCAGTCCGCCGGCGGTAGAGAAGTCGGCTTGTTGAATCACCGTAGAGAGTTTGCGTTCCAAAATCGCTTCAACGTGTTCGATTACCTCGGGCGAGGTGCGGTCCATCTTGGCGATGCGCTCCGCCACGTCGCGTTGTAGATCTTCGGTGAGTGCCGACATCACCATCGCGGCACTTGCCGAGTTCATGTGAGCGAGCACAAGAGCGATCGTTTGTGGGTGTTCGTCTTGGAGGTACGACAGCACTTGGCGCGAATCGGCGCGTCGAAGGAATTCGAACGGAGCTGCCATGAGCGTCACGCCCAGGTTTTCAAGGATTTCGTCGGCTTTGTCGACGCCGAGACTTGCTTCCAGAAG
Source organism: Acidimicrobiia bacterium (assembly GCA_038228615.1). Lineage (GTDB taxonomy): Bacteria > Actinomycetota > Acidimicrobiia > IMCC26256 > PALSA-610 > F1-120-MAGs023. The sequence continues at coordinate 498 of JBBRPC010000054.1, forward strand.
TTCGCGGGCTGTTTGGTAGCCACCTTGGGCGATATGCGAGCGTGCGACGTACACGTCGCGAAACTCTGCGAGTACTTCTTCGATTTCTTCGGGTTCCAAGTGATGCAGGCGCGCGACCTCCGACATGATTTCGGAGATTTCCGATTCGCGCATCGTCCGCAAGATCACAGATGCTTTGTCTTTGCCGACTTGCATTAACACGATTGCGGCCTTCTGTACGCCGCTGAAACCGCCTTCACGTCCGGCCATCGACTACACCCTCCGGTCCGCGAGCCAACTGCGGAGCGTCTGTGCAACTTCTTCTGGCTGACGTTCGATCAAATCGACGACTTCGAGCTCAACTTTGGAACGAGACGATTCAATTTGGCGAGTCGAGCCTGCGCCGAGGGCGCCAGCGACGCCGGCGTGTAGTTCGCCGCCCGCAGCGACGCCTGCCGCCTGGAGCTCGAGGGCGTACTGCTGAGCCTGGGTGGCGTCAAGGGAGGCGAGGTCGAGGGGCACGCGCACCGGAGCCATTGCCTTCTGTGCCTTTTTGATCGATCGCCATGCGAGGAACAGGACCACTGCGATGATGAGGAACGTGAGCGCGTAGCGAGCGATGCCCATGATGTCGAGTGGTGTCGCCACCGTCTTTGGCGACGTGGAGTTCGTGTAGCTGGCGATGGCATCCTTTTGGATCTGCTTGTCCATCGGCATCGGTTGTACGACGATGCTGTAGTTCGGTGCTGCAAGAATTCCCGCAGCTGCTCCAAGTTCCGTCTTCCAATTGGGAATGTCTGAGGTCTTGACGGAACTGTTGTCGAGCGCGACCGACACCATGAGGCCGGTGACTGTTCCTGGCGTCTTATCGAGTTCGGTGTGCTGTGTGTTGAACGTATTGGTGCTGGTCTTGTCGTTGTTCGTGTAATTCTCTTTGCTGCTCGTGGCGTTGGCATTTCCGCCGAGATTGCCGTTTGTTCCGGCAGCGCCAGTGTTCGTGAGCTTTTCGTTCTTGTCGTGCGTCGCACCTGGAACGACAAGGCCAGTTTTTGGGTCGGTGACTGGGGTTTGGGTGTCGCTGACAGTCTTGCCAGAAGAGAAGTCCATCTCGGCCGTCACGCTGACCGCGGCGTGGCCAGGTCCGAGCGACTGCGCGATCATGTGTTCGAGTTTCGTTCGCACCATATTTTCGTATTGGATCTTCTTCGAGAGATTCTGTGCGCTCGACTCTGTGTTGGCTTGATCAGCCGAATACAACAGGTTGCCGTTGGTGTCGGTCACCGTGATGCCATTGGGGGCGAGATTCTTCACGCTTGACGACACAAGGTGCACGACAGCTTGTACTTCTTCGCTCGGCATCTGCATGCTGCCGGTATCGATTTGTACAGCAGCTGTCGCCTGTTTTTGATTGTCGCCCACGAAAGGGTCGTCGTTTGGCAACGCCAGGTTCACGGTGGCGTGTTGCACTCCGTTGACGGCCATGATCGTGTTTGCTAACTCAGTTTGGATAGCGCGTTGGTAGCTGATGTCTTGTTGGAACTTGCTTTGGGTGATTCCACCCTTGTCGATGATCGAGAAACCGTCGTTGCCAGCTGGAAGACCCTTGGCTGAAAGATCGACGCGGGTCTTGTAGAGCTGTGGTTGGGGAACTTCGATCGACGCGCCACCGTTGGTGAGCTTGTACGGCACGTGCATACCGTCGAGTGCTTTGGTGACGTCGCCTGCGTCTTTGCTGCTCAACCCAGTAAATAGTGGGGAGTAGCTCGCAGTCGACGACCATTTCGTAAACATCGTCATCGCGAGTACGAGCCCGGCGATGCCGAGCACACTCATGACTTTTTGTCCTGGAGTGAAACCTGAAGCGAACTGCTGTCCGCTGCGCTTCAGTTTGTCAACGTCGACGATCGGCATCAGATTTGCATCTTCATGATGTCGTTGAATGTCTCAACCGCGCGATTGCGGAGCTGCACGGTGAACTCCGTTGCGAGATTCGCCTCGGCGGCTGCGATCGTGTAGTTGTGTACGTCGGTGAGGTCGCCGGTCGCAGCCTTGACTGCGAGCCCGTCGGCGTTCGACTGTGTCGCGTTCAAACCGTCCAGCGCGTTCGTGATGGAATTGCCAAACGAACCGTCCGCGGCCTGCGCACCTTGCGCACCCTGTGCCCCTTGGGCGCCAGCAACTGGCGTTGCCCCAGCAGCACCAGTGGAACCTAAACCGCCGGCCCCTGGAATGAGACCGAGGATTGCATTAATTGCACCCATCGTTACTTGACCCCAATTCCAATGGCTTGTTGATACGACTCACGAGCTCGATCGATGACCGTGAGATTCAGCTGATACGACCGCTGGGCCTGGATGAGCTGTGTCATCTGGTCTGCGAGATCAATGTCGGGGTAGCGGACGAGGCCGTCCTTGTTGGCGAGGGGATTGGTTGGGTCGTAGCGCAGCTGACCTTCGGCAGATCCGAATTGTGCACCAACGACTTTGACTCCGCCCCCGACTCCCACAGGGTCGTTTCCTTCACCAGGGACGGACTGCACTTCGACGTAGCGCGCTTGGAACGCGGGTTGATCGAACGGTTTCGCGGTGTTCATGTTCGCGAGGTTGTCGGCGACAGCGTCCATCCACACGCGGTTTGCGTACAAGCCAGAGCCAGTGGTTTGAAAGATCGGGAAGAGGCTCATGATCTCAACCGATCGACGTCTTGAGAATGTGGAACTTGTTGTTCATCGCTTCAGTCATCAGCTGGAAGCGCAACCCGGTATCGACCATCGAAACGTTCTCTTCATCGACGGCGACGTTGTTGCCGTTGAGGTTGACAGGGTCGTCTGAGCTATTGGCGGTGACGGAGAATTTGCTGAAGTCGTTCGATTCCGAAGCGGAACGGAGCGAGTCCTCGAAGTTCACGCGGCCGGCGATGTAGCCGGGTGTATCGGCGTTGGCGATATTTTGCGCGGTGATGCGCTGTCGGGCTGCAAGGCCGTCAAGGGCGGCGTTGATTGCACCCATGGCGAAATCGCTCATGGCAGGTGCCAGTATGCGTGCACGGGGAGCCTCCGCTGCTCCGCCGTCCTTGGTGCCAACACCGAGCGATCCATGCTCGACGGTTCCGCGATTGCGGCTGTGTGGGCTCCCCATCGGAAGACCTTTGCCTGAGTTGAGTCAAGTGATGCCTTCGTGGCCGAGCGTCACAGAAACTGAGTCAAAGGACTGCCCCGAACTTCATCGGTGATGAATCAAGCCGATCAAGAACCCGAGAACTGGAGCTATACGACTTTGCGGGCGGTACCACCGCACGCTTCGAGGAGCCACACCTATGCACGTTCAACCCGAAATCTCTGGATGTCCAGAATTTGATCGAGCGCGCCAACTCCTTGTTGATCATCGTGAAGATGAAGCCCTCGATTGGTTTGAAGTTGCGTTGGAGTCAACCGCAGACGACGACATTACCGCGAGCGCAGCGGCCCACGTGGCCGGACTGTTGTTGGGCTTCGGTCGACCGTGGGAAGTCGCTGACTTCGCGACGATCGTGCGTGAACGTTCTCGTCACGACGCGCTCGGCGACTTGCTTGAGGCAGCGGCCTGCGTACAGCTTGGAGATTTCACCGGCGCGCTCGAGATTGTCGGTGCGTCAGGCACGATTACTGCTCCGCGCGATGCGTGGTTTCGATGCTCGGTCGCCGGCATGTATGCCACTCGGGTGCGGGCTTTGGTGATGGCGGGGCGCAAAGCCGACGCCGAATACGAACTTCGACGCTCGTTACGCGGCTTGAAAGATACCCAAGAGCTTTGGGAAACTGTTGCGGTTCTGGTCGCCGAGAACGCCGTCGACCCGCGTTCGTATCTCGATGCACTTGCTCCGGCTCGAGTATTGGATGTCTTCGGCTGGATCGCCGGCGCGCCGGCTGACGGATTGGACGGCATCGCCGAAGCGTTGTGGAAACGCGTGCCAGGTGATGTCCGAGTCTTGGCGGCGGTGACATTGTTCGCGTGGCGACTGCAACCCGAACGGGGTCTCGTGTGGTGCCACAGGTTGTTGGACGCCGGGGTCGTAGAACGTTCGCCGTTGTTCGAACGCGCAGAGATGGTGCAGGTAAGCCCGAGCGATCGCGTGCGTGCGAGCTGTGTTGCGGTGCTCCTCGATGACGAGCGAGCGCGCCGTGCGCTGGAGATCGCGGTCGTCCAGCTACGCGACGATGAGCTCGACGAACTGCTCTGTGAATGCCTCGATGGTGCCGCGATGCTTGCCGATTCGTTCGTGGTTGTTGCATGTTCGACCACGGTTCGTAGTTTGTTGGTTGCAAATACGCTGGTCCAACGTGGACATCTCAATGAGGCCTTCGCTGTGCTCGTTGCCGGGCTGGGGCTACCCACTGCAGATGATTTGACCTCCGAACAATTCGATGCTGCGCTACCTCTCGAGTCGCGACACGTCCTCGCAGACGTTGCGCGCCAACGCGCAGACAATGAGATTGCAGACATCCTGATGTCGGTGTCGTCGGAGAGCTGATGTCGACGACGGCTTCGTGCGAATCGATCACTATCGGACCTCGTCTCGTGGGACCAGGTCAGCGTTGCTATGTCATCGCCGAAGCTGGGGCCAATCACAACCGCGATCTCGATGTGGCACGCAGGTTGATCGATGCTGCGGCAGACGCAGGCGCCGACGCTGTGAAGTTTCAGACGTACTCGGGAACAGCGCTGTACTCAACAAAAACGCCCCGATTCGATTATCTCGGCGAACTCGGTGGCAAGCCTGCGCATGAACTGCTCGAAGATATTGCGCTCCCTCGCGAGTGGCAACCATTGCTTGCTGAGCATTCGCGCGATCTGGGCATCGAGTTCCTTTCTTCGCCCTTCGACCGGGCGGCCGTGGATGAACTCGATGCTCTCAACGTCGCTGCGTTCAAGATCGCTTCGTTCGAAATTGTCGACCTCGGCCTCATCCGCTACGCGGCCGCCAAGCAACGCCCGATGATCTTGTCGACTGGGATGTGCACCATTGGTGAAATCGATGACGCCCTTACCGCCGCACGGGAAGCAGGAGCGACTGAAATCGTGCTGCTGCAGTGCGCTTCGCTGTATCCGTCTCCTGCCCACGTGATGAATTTGCGTTCCATACCCGCTATGCACGCCGCATTTGGAATTCCGGTCGGCCTTTCCGATCACACCCAGGGAGTCCATATCGCACCGGCCGCGGTCGCGTTGGGCGCCAACCTTGTCGAAAAGCACTTCACGCTCGATCGGACCATGACCGGGCCAGACCATCCCTTTGCGATTGAGCCGAAGGAACTTGCAGAACTGGTGTCCCATATCCGCGAGGTTGAAGTTGCGCTCGGCGATGGGGTCAAACGCGGTCCGTCGCCGGAAGAGGCCGTAGAGATGTATTCCAAAGCGCGGCGTTCGGTTGTCGCGACATGCGCGATATCACGCGGTTCGACGCTGACTCCCGAAATGCTGTGCGTCAAACGGCCCGGATTTGGCATCGCACCGAAGTTCATCGATGCAATCGTCGGTCGCGTCGCTGGTCGCGATATCGAATTCGACGAGATTCTGACCTGGGATGTGTTCTCGACATGACAGCGGTAGTACTCGTGTGTGATGAGGGCGCTGGATCCGGTCTCGGGCATCGTCATCGTTGCGAGGCGATTGCCAAAGAACTGAAGTCGTTGGGCTTTCAACCTGTGGTGGTGACGTCGGGTCGTGGCGTGATGGCTGCGCCGATTGTCGTGGTGGATTCATATCGGTTCCGTGCCGACGACAGGCATTGTTTCGTACCGGGGTACGTCATCGCGATCGATGATCTTGAGCGTGACCTTGCTGTTGATATCGCGGTATTGCCAGCGCCAGGCGCGACTGGTAGCGCCTACCGAAATGCCCGTCGGGTGCTGGCTGGCGCTCGCTATTCCATCGTGGATCCGAGCCTCGTTCCGGCGCGGAACCTTGCGACGCGAACACCACGCGTGCTCGTCACGATGGGCGCGTCCGACACTGGCGGGATCGGTGCCCGGATTGCGAGTGAGTGTGCTTTGGCGCTGCCTGGCGCAGAAATTCGCCTCGTGATCGGGCCATGGGGGGACCAATCGACGCCGTCGAAGGTCACGCCTGTCTTCGTGTCGAACGGCCTCGCTGAAGAACTGAATTGTGCGACGGTTGCGGTCACTGCCGGCGGAGTGACACTGCTCGAGGCAATGGCGTTGGGGTGTCCGACTGTTGCTATCGCAACGGCGCCGAATCAGCGTTCGAATGTCGATGCCGCAGCGAACGCGGGCGCGGTTCGTGCCGCCGATGTCTCGACTGCAGCAGCGATCACAGCCGATCTCATGGGAGACGAAAGCGCACAGGTGCAATTGTCGCAAGCTGGCTCAGATCTCATCGACGCCAAGGGAGCATCGCGGGTCGCCGAAGCAATTGCGCAATTGGTGCGCGTACCGCAAGGCGCGACGACGTGAGCCGCAGGTCGGGGCGCACGGGGAAGCAGCTTGGGCGTGCGACATTGTGTGTGATTCAGGCGAGGACGGGTTCGTCGCGGTTGCCTGGCAAAGTTTTGCAACCCCTGGGCGGGGTCCCGATGCTGGAATTCATGTTGGGCCGAGTGCGTCGCCTCGCCGTCGATGATCTCGTTGTCGCGACGAGCGACCTTGGACGCGACGATCCTGTGGCTGAAATCGCTGAACGATGCGGCGTCGCCGTGGTGCGGGGTAGCGAAACTGATGTACTTGCCCGGTTTGTGGCTGCGCTCGACGCGTACCCGGCCGATACGGTCGTGCGGCTCACTGCCGACTGTCCCCTGACCGACCCGGAGATCATCGAAGCGGTACTCGACCATCACCACACCTACGGCGCGCAGTACACCAGCAACGTGTTCCCGCGATCGTTTCCAAAAGGACTTGATGTCGAGGTGTGCACCGCTACAGCGCTGCGGACAGCCGGCTTTGTCGCGGTCGATCCGGTAGAACGCGAACATGTCACGCCATTTTTGTATCGACGGCCGGAGCACTATCGGCTCGAGAACTTGGATTCCGGCCTTGGCGCGGGAGCTGAGCGCTGGACCGTTGATACCGCCGAAGATCTCGAATCAATTCGCCACATTGTGGCAAGGGTTGGGCGCGACGCGGGATGGCGCGAAATTCTTTCCATCGTCGGTCGAACCTCATCTGCTCCGGCTGCGGGTCGGGCTGTCCTGCGCCCGGCGAACGACGCCGACTCTGATCGTCTCTTGGCATGGCGGAATGACCCAGAAGCCGTGCGTTGGAGCACTTCGGCACTGCCAATCGATTCCGATGACCACGCTCGTTGGTTCGAATCAGTAGTTCACAATCCAGCGCATCGTCTGAGGATCGGTGAAGTTGACGGCGACGCCATCGGGTTCGCACGGGTTGATGTGTGCGGTGGGGTCGGTACGGTCAGCATCACAGTTGCTCCAGAATTCCGAGGCCGCGGTTTCGGCCGTGAATTGCTCGCCTTGCTCAACGATGATGTGAGCCAAGACTGCCAAGTGCGCGAGCTCAGCGCGATTGTGCACAGCGCGAATGAAGCCAGTCTCAGGGCATTTCAATCGGTTGGCTTCGCGAAGAACGGAATGTCGCGAGATGGTTTCTGTCGCCTCATTCGCGCCGCGTGAGGGTCACGGTCTGGCGCTATTTGCCGATAAGTACCTATGACGCAGACGTTGCCGGCGCGCCAGGGAAATGGTTCGAACCGCGATCCGAGTGCGGCGCGCCGAGCGATCAAGTACTGCGCTCGCTGCGTCATGCCCGCAACGCGTCCAGACATTTTGTTTGATGCACAAGGCGTGTGCAGTGCGTGCCGCCACTTTGAATTGCGACCATCGATCAACTGGGACGAGCGTCGGAACGAACTCTTGGGCGTCGTTGAAGAGTTTCGCTCACCTGATGGTTCCAACTACGACTGCGTGGTGCCGGTCAGCGGTGGCAAGGACAGCACCTTTCAAGTACTAAAGATGCTTGAGCTCGGTCTCAATCCGCTCTGTGTGACGGCGAGCACGTGCAACCTTTCTGAGCTTGGACGTCGGAATATCCAGAATCTGCAACGGCTCGGCGTGGATCACGTTGAAGTGACCGTGAACCCGAAGATTCGACGCACGATCAATCGCTTTGCGCTCACCCAGGTTGGCGACATTTCATGGCCGGAACACGTGACGATCTTCACGATCCCAGTGCGCGTTGCTGTGCAATACGGCGTGCGCCTCATCGTCTGGGGAGAAAATTCACAGAACGAATATGGAGGTCCGGCGAGTGCCGCTCACGACCGGGTGCTCAATCGCCGTTGGCTTGAGGAATTTGGTGGTCTGATCGGGTTGCGCGTTGCCGATTTGGTTGGGCAACTGGGAATTGAACGCAAGCATCTGGTGCAGTACACCTACCCCGACGACGAGGCGCTCGCAACGGTCGGAGTATCTGGAATCTTCCTCGGCTACTACTTGCCATGGGACGGTTACTCGAACGCGCTCCTTGCACAAGCACACGGCTTCGAAAGCTACGGAAAGACCGTCGAAGGTGCACTGCTCGACTACGAGAATCTCGACAATCTCTTCCATGGGATTCACGACTACTTCAAGTTCTTGAAATTTGGGTTTGGCCGTGCGACTGACCACGCTTGTATGCATGTGCGTCGGGGACGTTTGAGCCGTTCCGATGCCATTGAACTTGTGCAGCGACACGATGGCAAATTTCCGCATACCTATCTCGGTGAACCTCTTGGCGAATTGTTGGCGTCGATCGAGATGCAAATGAGTGAGTTCGTCGAGATCTGCGATCGATTCACGAATCGGGCGTTATTCCAAACGAACCGGAGCGGTGAGTTGGTCCGCGACAGCGCAGGCAATCTGGTAAAGATCAACGACGACAACCTCTCTTCTGTGGGCTAGCGAACGATGCAGCGAGTCGCGATCGTCGATACTGGCCTGTGCAATGTCGATTCGATCTGGCGCGCCCTCGAGCAGTGCGGAGCGAAGGGCGATGTCACCCGCGACCCTCACGACCTAGATGTGGCAGACAAGATTGTGCTCCCTGGGGTGGGTGCGTTTCCTGACGCGATGCGTTTGCTCAACGAATATGGTCTCGTCGATGCGATTCGCGAGAATGTGATCGATCACGGGATCCCCGTGTTGGGCGTGTGTCTCGGTATGCAACTCCTCGCGTCTCGGAGCTGCGAAGTTGCTCCCACCGATGGTCTCGGTCTGATTCCTGGCGATGTTGTACGCCTCCTGCCGCTCGGCGGGGAGCGGGTGCCGCATGTCGGTTGGAATGAGGTACACGCGAACCGTGCTTCGTTACTTCTCGGCTCAATTCCAGATGGTGCGGATTTCTATTTTGTGCACAGCTTCCACTTGCGATGCCTTGCATCCGACGATGTCGTTGCGACCACGCCGTACTGCGGGGGAGTGACTTCGATGGTCGAGCGCGACCATATTTTCGGCACGCAGTTTCATCCGGAAAAGAGTCAGCTGCATGGCTTGACGCTGTTGAAGAATTTTGTGGCGATCTGAGCACCAATGCTGAAGCTCCGCGTCATTCCCACGTTGCTCTACAAAGACTTCTCGCTCGTCAAGGGCGTGCAATTCGACGGTGCTCGCGTTGTCGGCAGCCCGATGCAGGCAGTGCAGGTGTACAACCTGCGCAACGTCGACGAATTGTGTTTCTTCGACATCAGCGCGACGCCAGAAGGTCGGGGTCCGGATTTCGCTTTGATTGATGAACTTGCCGATCGTTGCTGTATGCCACTCACTGTTGGTGGAGGCGTGCGAACTGTTGATGATGTCGCCAATCTCCTCTCGGTTGGTGCAGACAAGATCGCGGTCAACAGCGTCCTCTTCGACGAGCGGTCGTTGCTGCGAGCTGCAGCGAACCGTTTCGGATCGCAGTGCATGGTCGCGGTGATCGACACGCGGATGAACGAGCGGGGTGTCGTGACGGTGTGGTCGCACAATGCGTCGATTGACACCGGCGTCGACCCGGTCGATTGGGCACGAGAGCTGGAAGCGAGCGGTGTTGGTGAGATTCTCTTGCAAAGCGCCGACCATGATGGCGTGATGGCTGGGTACGACCTTGGCACTCTCGCGAGAGTGCGTGATGCTCTCACTGTTCCTGTCATCGCGAGCGGTGGTGCAGGCACCTTCGAGCACATGGTCGACGCGGTGAAAATCGGTGGTGCCGATGCAGTGGCCGCCGCGAGCATGTTTCACTTCACCGAACGCACGCCGATGGAGGCGAAAATGCATCTTGCTGCCAACGGTGTACCTACACGTTGCTAGTACCGGTTACGCGGCATGACCGACGGCTTGTGCGTCCTGGTCTGTGTGCGTCTCACGCGCCGCGGCTGCCACGACTGCGTCGATGACTTTGTCTTGATCTCTTTTCGACAGCGTTGGGTGAAGCGGAAGCGAAAGGACGCCTGCGTAGACGTGCTCGGTCACTGGAAAATCGGTTGGATTCGCGCCGCAGTCGGCGTAGAGCGGATGCCGGTAAATGGGCACAAAATGAACCTGCACACCGATGCCCTCGGTGCGAAGTTCTTCGAATACTCGGCGTCGATCGCTGACGAGCACCGGAAAGAGGTGATAGGCGTGCTTCGTTCCTGTCGGTGCCATGGGTGGCAGGACCACTCCGACTGCACCGCGATCTCGAAATCCGCGTCGATAACGATCGGCGAGCGCGTTGCGCATTGCAACGAATGTTGCGAGCTTGTCGAGTTGTGAACGTCCGAGCGCAGCTTGCATGTCGGTCATCCGATAGTTGAATCCCAACGTCTCAACTTCGTAGTACCAGCCGCCGTGTTCCGGCTTTGGCACTGTGCCGTGGCTACGGAAGCGTCGCAACGACTCGGCGAATTCCGCCGAGTTGGTTGTGACGATCCCACCTTCGCCGCAGGTAATCGATTTCACTGGATGAAACGAAAATACCGTCATATCGGATGCGGCACAGTTGCCGACTGGTCCGAGGGCGGTACGCGCACCGAGTGACTGACACGCATCTTCAATGATGATGCTCGGTCGCGAGTGCATGCGAGTGAAGTCGACTGGCAGCCCCGCGTAGTGAACGGCGACGAGCGCATCACACTGGGGAAGCTTCTGCAGATCAACGTTCCATGTCGTTGGGTCGATGTCAGCGAACCCAACCGACGCACCTACATATCGAGCACAGTTCGCGGACGCGACGAACGACAGCGGCGAAGTCACCACGTGGTGGTCGGGTCCGATACCCGCAGCTGCAACTGCACCGTGCAGCGCTGCCGTCCCGTTGCAGAATGCAACGGCGTATTGCGCTTCGACGCGTGTGGCGAGTGCGTCTTCGAACGCTGCCACTGCCGGGCCCTGCGTGAGCCAGTCGCCGCGCAATACCTCGACAACGGCTGCGATGTCGTCTTCATCGATCGATTGTCGGCCGTATGGGATCATCGCTAGGCCGCGATGCTCGGCGCAAAGCGCAAGAGGCTCCGCAACTCGTCGGCACTGATCCACCAGTCGTTCGTGTGGCTCGAGTACTCGTAGCCGTCCGGGAGTGCCCGACCGCGCACCGTCGGAGCTGCGTCCGTCCACCATGCGAGTTCTGGATGAACGATGTATACGTCTCCGGCGTCGACGGTGTGTCGTGATTCAGCGGCGGTCAACATCTGTTCGTGCAGCTTTTCCCCGGGACGGATCCCGATGATGTCGCGCGGTAATCCGGGTGCCATCGCTTCGGCGAGGTCGACGACTCGCATCGAGGGAATCTTCGGGATGTAGGTCTCGCCGCCATCCATGTGTTCCAGGGCGTACAACACGAGATCCACTGCCTGAGGCAAGGTGATCCAGAAACGCGTCATGCGTTCGTCGGTGATTGTCAGACGTCCGGTCTCACTGATTTGTTTGTGAAACAGTGGAACAACCGACCCGCGCGATCCCACGACGTTGCCATACCGCACGCATGCGAAACGAGTTTGTGATTGCGCCGCGTAGGCGTTGCCTTGCACGAAGATCTTTTCCGCGCAGAGTTTTGTGGCGCCGTACAGGTTGGCAGGATTTACAGCTTTGTCGGTCGAGAGTGCCACGACTTTCGGAACCTTGGCGTCGATTGCCGAATCGACGACATGTTGTGCCCCGAGGACGTTGGTGCGCACAGCCTCGAAGGGGTTGTACTCGCAGGCTGGAACTTGTTTCATGGCGGCGGCGTGCACAATCACATCGCAACCTTGGGCAGCGCGCGACATCCGGGAGCGGTCGCGTACGTCGCCGATGAGATACCGAACGTTGCGTTCTCCGAAGCGCGCGCGCATTTCGGATTGTTTGAGTTCGTCCCGCGAGTACACCCTCACGACCGCATCTGGCCATGAGTCGAGAACGCGTTGCACAAATGCGTGGCCGAAACTCCCCGTCCCGCCGGTCAGCAAGATTGTCTTGCCGCTGAGATCCAAATTGGTGGGTTTCACACGGTTGCCTTTCGTTGTGAACAATTGTTCAACACGGATGTTCCTGTGCAGAGACGATGGAGACGTGCCGAGGTCTCGGCGATTACAGCTGACCAGTCACCGTCGACGTTGCGGTTCAGACACTCAAGTGAATCGAACCAGGGGAGTTGCGTTGTGCCGCATTCCGCCCAGTCGCCCACGTTGCCGAGCGCGAGTGTGGGTGTGCCGACCGCGGCGGAAAGCATCGCGACGGCGTTGCGTGGCGCGATGACGGCGTCGAGCGCACACGTGAGCGCTGCGACGCCATCGAAGTCGTTCATGAGATCGAGGTCGCGCCAGCGATGAATTCGGATACCAAAGCGTTGTTCCGCGTCGGCGACCTCGCGTTCGCATTGGTCATATTGGAGCAGCACAAACTGCAATGCGCCGGCCGCTGCTTGACGCAAGATTGGTCCCCATTCATCAAGGCGTGTGTATTCGAGACGTCGTTCGGCGGTACGAATCATGCTGCGCCACGAAATGCCTACGTACGGTCCAGGTCCGACATCATGCGTGAGGCGCTGACGCCATTGCGCGATCTGACCGGGGTCGGCCTCTAAGAAATGCTCTCGGCTTGGAAACGAGTCGACCGTTGGTCGTAGGAATTCGAGCGTGCTGCCAGCAGGAATCGCCAGGTCGGCCATTGGATGCGCGGGTGGAATCGCGTGTTTGTTGGTCGCGTCGAAGGAGCCCGCATCGGTTTGGACCTGCACGTCGGCCTCTGGGAACGAGCGTTGAAACAAGCTGTGTAAGCGTGCGTCACATTCGATCGTCACGTGTTTGGCAGCGGCGATGAGTTCGTCATAACACGACGCAAACATGATTTCATCGCCGATTCCTTGTTCGCGATACACGCAGAGGTGCTGGCCATGGAGTGAAGTTCCGGTCCAGTTTGGAGTCCCGGTCCACTGGCGCGCTTTCGGTTGCGCGTCGAGTCGTGCGTTATATGCGGCCCATCCGGTTGCGAGGTCAGTGGTATTGAGAAGAAACGCGGCGCGCCGTACAACGATGTCAGGATTGTCTGGCGCCAACGCGAATGCCTTGTCGTGGGCAACGCGCGCTTCGTCGTATCGGCGACAATGCGTCAGCATTGTCGCGTAGTTCGAATGAAAGACTGGCGCGTCAGGGTGTAGCTCTGCGGCGCGCCGGAAGCAGCACAATGCTGCGTCGATTTCACCGAGATAGAAGTAGGTGTTGCCGAGCGTGGTGTTGATCGAGACATCTTCGGGTGCGAGCGCCTCAGCCCGTCGCAGCACCGATCGGGCGGTGAGCAAGCGGCCTTGGCTGCGCAGCAACTTCCCGAGTAGCAGCAGCGCCCCAGGGTCGTTTGGGCGTGTGGCGACACTGCGGCGAGCCGCGAATACCGCTTCATCGATCGACTCCCGGCTTTGGAGGAGGAGCGCGAGGTTGTGCCACGCCGCTCCGAACTCTGGCTCGGCGTCGAGGATGTCGCGCAGGATTTGTTCGGCCTTGTCGAGATCGTCGTTGTAGCGGAGCGCGAGCGCGTACTCGTTGTACGCGTCACGCGTTTCGGAGTTGATCGGACCGATGTTTGCGGTGCCGGTACGGAGGTAGCGGATCGCTGTGGCGTAGTCGTCGAGGCGATTCGCGGCGATTCCACGGAGACACAACGCGTCGGGATTGTGTGGTACCTGACGCAGGACCTGATCCAGTAGCCGAACCGCCGTCGTCGGGTTGTCATGTTCGAGGGCAACGACAGCCGCGCGAAATGTCGCGATTATCGACGCGCCAGAAGGATCACGGCGCGTTTTGGTGCCATTGGGTCGCCCGACAGTTCGGTGCCCATTTCGATTTCCAGCAACACTCATGGTGATTGCTGATCGGCGGATTGGTTACCGATGTGAGATCAAGCGCGCGCTTCGAAGCTTCCGAGCTTGGTTGCGGCCACGCTGCGTGTCCGTGATGGTGGATTCAACCGCGAAATGCGTTGGAGCTCACTCCGAACGTCGCTGAGCGCCCAACCGAGTCGGGTCTGTTGATCTTCCAGCTGGACTGCGAGCGCCGTCGCGCGTTCGCGTTGGACGCCGACGAGCGGTGGGAGCTCCTCGGGCAGCTCGACGGCCTTGGTACTACTGAACACCGCGGTGTCGGGTTCGCCAGGTGCCATTTCGTTGGCAAGGTCGGTGTGGTGGGCGATGTCGTACAGCAGTTGCTCGCGGTGATCAAGTTCAGCCTCGAGCGAATCGAGTATGTCGTTCCAATCCGGGAACAATGAGGAGCTCGTAGCATCACGCTGCATTGGCACTGCCCAACCCTGCGATTTCGCGCCATGCGTCATGAATCGGTTCTAGGAGGACGGTGCAGTTCCTCACCGTGCCGGCGTCCTTGCGCACGTTGGCATCGATCAACAACTCGAGCAGGTAGTCGTAGACGAGCGCGAGCTGTTGACCCGCTGCCCATACCGAAACGTCGAGGGTGGCACGCAGTTCGATCACGATGTCTTGCGCATGCATCAACGCAGCGTGCGCGCCGTTGTGATCTTGTTGCTCGATCGCCGATTCCGCGCGAGTCAGATCCAGTGCAAGCCGGTCATACAGCATCACGAGCAAGCGCCCGGGTGAGGCTGTGGCGACGGAGTCGGCGAGGTAGGGATTTTTCGTCATAGCAGTAGCCATCTATTTCCATCCTGGTAACGGTCGTGCGTCCATGCGAGTGCTGAAGAGCGCTATTGCAGCGTTCCGAGTTGCCCAGTGAGAAAACTTCCCTGGTTCTTGAGTTGTGACATCGCAGTCTCGAGTTGCGCGTATTGCGTCTTGAGCCGGGCTGCGTAGTCGGTGAGGCGTTGGTTCATGATGGTGACCTGGTCATCGAGCAACGTCTTGGTCGAGTTGATCCCGCTCTCGGTGCTGGTGATGTAGCCGTTGAGTGAGTCGGTCGCTAACGAAAACGCTCGCTTCACGCGTGCTGCCGATCCTGGCGAGTATGTCACTGACCCAAGCGCGCCCGTCGCTGTGCCCGTGACCTTGACTGCCATGCCGGCCAGGATGAGGTCGGTCGAAGGGGCTGTCAAGATCTGCCCATTCCCAGTGGACGCGACACCGTTGATTGTTCCTGCAACATCCGTACCATGCGTGGTGGCAAATGTCACGCCATCCCACGCGACGTCGACACTTGCGCGTACGCCATACGCCGCGGTCGCAATTTGAATGTTGCCGCCGTTGACTGCGGCAATCAGTGGCAGATTCTGCGCGGCGAAGGAGTTGGTAAGGCCCTTGGCGATATTGCTCGCGACATCGCCCGACTGCACCGTGTAGGCAGCGACAGTTGCTCCGACGCGAACCTTGACTGTGGTTCCGAGTGGGGGGAGGCCGGTGCTTGTTGTCACTGCCTGCGTCGCGGCAGTCGTGACGTTGACAGCGTAGGTACCTGCCGCGGTTTTGTCTGTGCCACCTACAAAGCCGAGCGACGCGCTCGTCGCCGACCCGAACTGTCCGAACAACTTGGATACGCCGTCGGGGTCTGCCGCGAATGCTGTCGCAAACACCGTCTTGTCGAAGGTGTAGGTCCCGGTTCGGTCGGTTGTCAGGCCGAGTTGGCCAGGCGTCTTCGGGTTGGCGCCAGCGACGAGGCTCGTCATGGCCGCGTATACATCACTTTGCAAACGACGTGCAGTGCTGTCACCAACAAGCGGGTTGGCCTTTTTTGTTGCCGGGTCGTAGAACGTCGCGGTGTCAATTTGTTTCTTCACACCGTTTGCTGCGTCGACGAGGGCCTGAACTTTTGCTGCGAGTGCATCGCTGTTGCGATCGACGGTGATGGAAACCGGCGTCGCGAGATTTTGTTTCTTGAGCGTCACTGTGACACCGGGGAGCACATTGGAAATCGTGTTCGTGGCTGAAGTGATGCTGTACGCCCCGGCACCGGATCCAATTGTGATCGATGCGTCGGTGCCCTGCGAGAGAACTGTCAAGCCGCCGATGACGTTGGTGTCGAATTCACTTGCCGCGAGATTTGGATCGTTTGATGCTCCAGTGGTCGACGAACCGAGCTGTAACCGATAGGCGTTGTTGCCCACTTGAATTGCGGCTGCGCTCACTCCCGCCTTCGCTCCGTTGATGGCACCGATCACTGATTGCAACGACCCGTCGCCTGTTGAGACGTTCGTGGTGGAGAGGGAACCCACGCGCAGTCCGCCTGCGAGCGCGGCAGTGATTGTCCCCCCGCCCCCTGCGATGGAAATCGTCTGGCCAGCTCCCAGAACTGACGTTCCGCCGAAGGCTTGGGTTGCGCCACCATCGACCGTCAATTGGCCGTTCGTTCCGGTGATGACTGCACCGTCTGTTGTGAGGTTGAGGGCCGTGAGCGCGGTTCCTCCGGTGACGCGCAGGGTCGCGGCAGCGCCTTCGTCAGCGGTGTCGAACGCGATCGCGCCGGTGGTATCGATGGTGACATTCAGCGGTGCCCCGGACGTTGCGGCCGACGACGTGATTGCGCCGGCAAGTTGCTGGGCGTCATAGGTCCCGTTCGCAAGAGTGAGGTTGAATGTTCTGCCGTTCACTTCAAGCTGCAGCGCGTTGTTTGAGTTGTCAATTACCGTCGATGCACCGAGCGGCCCACTTCCCGACTTGTGCGCAGCCGCGGAACTTTGTGTGACGACAATCGTGTGCACGCCAAGAGCGACGTTGTCGTCTGATGCGAGGGATGAAAAGCCGAGTTTGCCGCCGCCGGCCGCCACGAGTACTGCGGCGTCGGTTGTCACGCGAGTCGACAGGCTGGTCACGGTGCTAGCGGAACGAAGTACGCCGGCCCGCGCGAGCGAGCCAACAACAAAGTCGAGTGAACCGGTCATGCTTCCGCTTGTCGCCGAGACTGTGGCAGTTGATTCATCGCTCGAGGATGCGGAAAGCGCTTGCCAATCGTTGTTGGTGAGCATTGTCGATGCTGCAGTGTTGAGCGTTGCCAACGTGCTGCGAATGGTGGTCCAGCTCGAGAGCGCGTCCGTCTGATCCAAGCTGCGTTTGGAAACGACGTCGATTTTCTGCTGCTCCAGCTGCACAAGCTGAGCAATGATGCTTTGCGTGTCGAGGCCGGAGCCAAGTCCAGAGATTGATACCAAGACGACAACTTTCCGAAGCGCGATGACACGTGAGTCCCGTACGTAATGATCGGCAGTTTCCAGCGGTTCCTGAACCGTGAGAATGGCCGTGAACGCAAGAGTGGCGCCCCTTTTTAGGGACGCCACCGTGCGGAGTATTGAAATATTACTGGATCAGTTTCAGGACACTCTGCGGGATCTGGTTGGCTTGGGCAAGCATCGAGGTACCGGCTTGGAGCAGGATCTGGTGCTTGGTGAAGTTCACCATTTCTGAGGCCATGTCGGTGTCACGAATACGTGATTCCGACGCTGAGATGTTCTCGGTGGCGACTTGCAGGGTGTTGATGACCGACTCGAAACGGTTCTGGAACGCACCGAGTGATGCACGAGTCGTTGATACCGACTGGATTGCCGCGTCGATTGCGGTGATCGCATCCGAAGCCGAACCTGCCGTGGCAACGCCGAGA
>JBBRPC010000055.1:0-18083 GCA_038228615.1 Acidimicrobiia bacterium
AGATGGTCGACAGCAACGACTTCGTTGAATCGTTTTGTGACCTGTTCAAACGCGACGGCACTCACATACGCATCTTGCTACACGCGGTCACACCCGCGCGCAGCTCACACAATGACATCAGCGCAGAAACCAACCTCGAGGGTCCCATTCCCGCAGTGCCACGACATCGGCTTGATCGATCTCAGGTAGCTCGAGAACCGGTTCAGCCACCTCGACGGCCCAGCCTGTCGCCGCGACCGCGATTCGGACCCGATCGGCAAGAGGACCTTCGCCTGGCGCGACGGCCGTCAGCACGAGTTCGCCGTTCGGGGAACGCTTTTCAAACGTTGCAAGATCGGTCACAAGCGCACGTACGGCGTGTCCTGGCGAGGTGATATACGAACACATTTCGGGCGTGCGGTGCGGGGTGAGTAGTGCTACGACAACGCATTCAGATGCAGTACTCGCAACGTCGTTTCCGCCGCCGCTGCCAACGAGAAATGGCCCGTCCTCGCCTGCAAGCGTTGTGCTGTTGATATTGCCGAACCGGTCGATCTGCGCGCCGCCGAGACATCCGATGGTCGTACTGTGCGCGCCTCCCACGAGCGTGCCGAGCACGGTCGACGCGTCACTCAGCATCGTGGTCGTCGGGAAATTGCGGTGGTTCAGCACAAACGGATCGGCGGGCACTGGTTGGTAATCCCACAACCCGATCTCTGCAGTCAACACGGTTGCGGCCCCGGCGAGCTGTGCCTTGCGCACCCCAAGCCATGCCGCGAGATTCGCGACGCCCGCACCAGCGAGGACCGCGTCAGCGTGCAGTGCAACTGCGCGTTCGCCGAGGTGACGCGCCGCCATCACCGCTGCACGTTCCCAAGCATTCGGCGCTGCTTCACGATCAGCCAAATTCTCCGACTGGTCGCGCCGCCATGACTCCGGATCGGCCTTCGCTCGTAACGAGACGATGCGATCCGTGCCGAGTCGGTCGAGCCAATCCTGTTGCGAATGCACATCGAGGATCCAATGCTGAATCCACGAGTCGAAATCATCGCTTCTGCTGGCAGCGCGCGCCGCGACCCAAAACTCGTAGTCCTCACCGTATCCATCCACAGGCAGGTCACCCGTATATAAGCCACCGGGGTGCGCGCCAAACGGCGTTTCCACAATCGCAGCAACGCGATGAGCGGGAATACGAACAAAATGCGACCACGGGCGGAGATCGTCGACGACGCGCTCGACTGTCACGATGCAACCGCGCCGCGCTGCGAGCGCTCCCCAGACTCCTTCCAGGAGCGGCGGGTGCATGGCAACGTTGCCATCGCGGTCGGCCACCGGCGCGTGCAGCAGCGCAATATCAGGCTGGAGCGGCGCGAGAAGCCCGACCTGCCCGAACGGCGTCGCCACCGTTGAGTATCCGGCATTCGTTTCCATGGACGAACCAATGATCGATCGCGTCGCGATAGCTGGAAGCCCTCGCGCCGCTGCTTCCAATCGTTGCGCAAACGCGAGGAACGACCAGTGTTCGACGGTCACTTCACCGCTGTCGTACCCGCGTTGGAACCACGGGTTCGGCGTAAAATTCGGAAACGTGTCACCGCTGTATCCGGTGATGACGTGGCGCACGAGTCCGCCTCGGAACAACACCGCACCGAGGCTCGACAGCGAGAGCATCACGAGTTCGAATTGGGGATCCCGACCCCACCATTGGCGCACCAGTTCGCGCGCCGATGCGGTCCAGCGCGTGTGGCCGACGACGATGTGGATCGAGTCGCCAGCCCGCACATTGTCGCGAATCGCAGATTCGAGATCTACACGTCGGTCCATCGCTCTCACCGTACTCACAGGTGTACTTATTGGCGCACTTATTGGCGCCAGTTCTGCCCCGCGCGACCTCAGTCAAGTGGTGTGCCAAGACTAGGTAAATACTTCATCTGCACCATTGTGTTCGCAACGGCCGTGTGGGTTAATGTATTCGCTGGGCCGCGGCCTCGGAGATGCCCCCACCATCCCCGAGGCCCGCCCGCCTTTTTTATCCCGCGTTCTTATCGCGTTCTTATTTTGTGCAGTACTTGTGATTGTGCGCAGCACTTCTGGGTGCCGTTGCGCTGAGAGATCGAGCGCGTTTCAGCGAACCACTGCGCGTGTTCTACGGTCTCGCGCTGTGGACGTTGCACAGCTCGGGCTCATCACTCCAGTCTTGACGATGTTGCCCAACGCCCATGCCACATGGGAACGCGACGCGGGTATTGATGAGGTACGACGGCTCGCCGTCGTCGCCGATCGACTCGGCTATCACCACCTCACCTGCAGCGAGCACATCGCGATCCCCACCGAAATCGCGCGCACCCGAGGTGCTCGGTACTGGGACCCGCTCGCAACGTTCGGCTACCTCGCGACGCACACCAACCGGATACGTTTCGCTACCCATGTTCTCGTACTCGGCTATCACCACCCACTCGAGATCGCGAAGCGGTATGGAACCCTCGATCAAGTCTCAGCTGGCAGGGTCGTGTTGGGAGTTGGGGTTGGGTCGCTGCAAGAAGAATTCGAACTGCTGCACGCCGAATTCGTGACGCGCGGCGAGCGGGCAGACGATTCGATACGAGCGCTGCGGGCCGCATTTGGTGCGGAGTACCCAACGTACGACGGACCGCACTTCTCATTCCACGACTTGATCGTCGATCCACACGGGCTGCAAACCAACGTTCCGATCTGGATTGGCGGTCGCACCGCACGCTCGTTGCGCAGAGCTGTCGAACTCGCCGACGGTTGGGCGCCGTTCGGACTCACGGCAACCGACGTGGACGCGATGCTCGCTTCCGCACGAACGAGCGCCGCTTGGAGCGAACGCAGCAAACCCATCGAGGTGTGGCTCCAGCCCGACCGTCCATTGGATCCGATCGGCGAGGCACACGTTGCCGCCGCGGCGCTCGGCGATCTCATCGGTTCGGGTGCAACCGGTGTCAATGCTCGCGTAGTCCACAATTCGCTCGCTCACTACCTCGAACAGATCGAAGCGCTCATCGCAATTGCTGCGACCGTTGACGTTCCTTCAGAGCGAGGGGGTCACAGTGCGCATCGCGGTTCTGGTGAAACAAATACCTAAATTTGAAACGATGACCTTGCGAGCCGACGGAAGGTTGCTTCGAGACGGTCTCGAACTTGAGATGAATGCGTACTGCCGCCGGGCGGTTTCCAAGGCCGTCGAGTTCGCGAGCGAAGCGCCGAATACAGAGGTGGTAGTCGTCACGTTGGGCCCACCCACGGCAGAAGACTGCTTGCGAGAAGCGATCGCGTGGGGTACTCGTCACGGTGTCGAAGCCATCAGCGGTTTGCTGATCACCGACACTGCCTTCGCAGGGTCCGATACCTATGCAACCGCGACCGCGATTGCGGCCGCGCTGCGTGCCGCTGGCCCGTTCGATTTAGTACTGAGTGGTCGAAACTCGATCGACGCCGATACCGGCCAGGTCGGTCCGCAGGTCGCGCAGTTTCTCGGCTTTGCGTTCATCTCCGCAGCGAAACGACTCACCATCGAACCCAACGGGACACTGGTGGCGCACTGTGAAACCGACGACGGTCACACTGAATTGTTCACCTCACTGCCAGCGGTTGTGTCGTGCGCCGAACGGCTCATAGACCCCTGCAAGGTCGACCCCGACGACCGCGCTGCAGTCGACAGCGACCGAATCCACACGATCACTGCTTCGCAGCTCGGAGCGGGACCATGGGGGCAGTCGTTGAGTCCGACGCGCGTGGGGATCGTACGGGTGATCGAGACACATCGAACGCGGCGTTGCTGGCCCGACGACGACCTCGACACTCAGATCACGCGCGTCATCGACCACCTTGTTGCGGTCGAGTCGCTCACACCCACGACACGCGCACCGACACACTCACCTCCCGTACATATCCGCGCCGCGCTCGCTGCTCCTGGCACCCTTCCTCGGGTCGCCGTGATCGCAGAACCGAACCGTGATCGATTCAATGCCGAAATGCTCGGGGCGGTCAGCGCACTCGTGGATACCCACATCGCGGTGGCAGCGCTCGTGCCCATGGGAACCGGCGAACACGCTGGTGAACCAGGCTCCCTGAGCGCACGCCTCGCCTCGGTCGGCGCCGACATCGTGGTACGACTCGCAGGGAGTGAGATCGAGGCCGACATCGCGGCTTCGATCGCTCAATGGTCTCGCACCTGCGATGTGCGTTTCCTGATCGCTCCATCTACAACCTGGGGTCGCGAAGTTGCGGCACGGGTCGCCGCAACCCTCGGAGCGGGGCTGACGGGTGACGCCGTCGAGCTCGAACTCGATTCCGCGCATCATCTCGTCGCCTGGAAACCCGCATTTGGCGGGGCGATGGTCGCAGCAATTCACTGTTCGTCGACACCGCAAATGGCAACGGTTCGTGCCGGCGTGCTGCGCCAAGGAACGCCTCGACCCGATCGCACATTTGTCACCGAAACGGTGAGTTGTCGATCCAACAGCACGGTCCGGATCGTCGCGCGTTCGCGCGACGACAATCTCGACACGCTCGCCGATGCCCACACGATCATCGCGGTCGGCCAAGGGGTCGCACCGACGCGCTACGCCGAATTGGAGCCACTTCGATCGCTGCTCAGTGCAGAGTTCGGAGCAACGCGCAAGGTCACCGACAACGGTTGGTTGCCGCGCTCACGCCAAATCGGGATCACCGGTCGTTCGGTCTCGCCGCAGTTGCTGATCAGCATCGGCGCAAACGGCAAGTTCAACCACAGCGTTGGCTTTCGCAACGCGCACACGGTCGTTGCGATCAATCCCAACCGAGAAGCTCCAATCTTCGAAGTGAGTGACGTGGGGATCGTCGCCGATTGGGAGACCGCGGTGCCGCGTTTCGTCGCCGCACTCGTCGCTTATGGTTTGTCTGGCCGGTAAAAGACTGCGAGTAGACCAAAGGCGCCGCCGATTCCCGCCACCACGGTGACAAGAAATCCGAGCCACGAGCCAGGGTTGATCGGGTACTTCAACGCCTTGTCGAGCGACCACTCGCCTGCCCCAAGCGTACCGAGCGCCAAACACGTGAGCGCGACGAACGCGACATATTCCCAACCTTGACCCGGCTTGAAAATGAAGAAGCCGTTCGCTCGATGCGCTGTGACCCACGCAACGATCATGACCGACATCACGGCACCCGCCGCGAGCGGCGTCAACAGCCCGAACACCAACATTGCCCCAGCGCCGAGTTCTGTCACGCTCGCCAACCAGGCGTGCAAAATGCCCGGTTTCATGCCCATGCTTGCGAACCATCCAGCGGTGCCTTGAATTTTGCCGCCACCGTAGATGTGGTTATAGCCGTGCGCCATAATCATCAGCCCAATCGTGAGCCGAAGCACGAACAGTGCCAGGTTCAATGGGCCAAGAGACGGGTCGTTGATTCCAGCGAGCATTGTGTTCCTCCGGTGGTGTGGCCACGAGTATGTCGCATCACGCAACGATTTCGTGACACGGTAGCGACTCGCCCGGTATGGTGACGGCAACGTCAGGTATCTGCAAAAGGCGGTCGTGATGCAAGTTGAAGATCTTGTACTTGTCAGCGTCGATGATCACGTCGTCGAACCCCCCGATCTCTTCGCTGGGCGCCTATCGGCCAAACATGACGAACTCGCACCAAAGCTGATCCGCAAAGACAGCGGCATCGATGTGTGGGCGTTCATGGGCGCCGAACTCCCCAACATCGGGCTCAACGCTGTCGCCGGTCGACCGCCAGAAGAATACGCAATGGATCCCACCAGCTTCGACGACATGCGATCAGGCTGTTACGACATCCACGACCGAGTCAAAGATATGAACGCCAATGGCGTACTGGGATCGATGTGCTTCCCAAGTTTCCCGCAGTTCTGCGGTCAGCTCTTCGCTCGAACTGCAATCAAAGATCCAGAACTCGGACTGGCGTTGTTACAGGCATACAACGACTGGCACATCGAAGATTGGTGCGGTGCCTATCCCGGTCGATTCATTCCGCTGTCGCTCCCGCCAATGTGGGATCCAGCGTTGATGGCCGCCGAAGTGCGACGCGTCGCCGACAAGGGATGTCATGCGGTGACATTCTCGGAGAACCCAACACACCTCGGGCATCCCAGCATCCATTCCGGCCATTGGGATCCTTTTTTCGCAGCATGCGAAGAAGTTGAAACGGTGGTCGCAGTACACATTGGGTCAAGTTCGAAGATGGTGATCACTGCCGACGACGCGCCCATGGACGTACTCATCACGCTGACGCCCCTCAACATCGTGCAAGCAGCGGCCGACTTTGTGTGGTCGAAGGTCCCGCAAAAATTCCCGAACCTGAAGTATGCACTCAGCGAAGGTGGGATCGGGTGGATTCCATATTTCCGCGAACGCATCGACTATGTATACGACCGTCATCGCTTCTGGACCGGTCAAGACATGGGTGACCGGTTACCCAGTCAGGTGTTCGATCAGCAAGTGATCTGCTGTTGGATTGACGACCCGGTCGGCGTCGACATGCGCCACAAAATGAACATCGACATGATCACCTGGGAATGCGACTACCCCCACTCCGACAGCACGTGGCCGCACTCCCCCGAACAGTTCATGAAGCAAATGCAAGCGTCGAATTGCAGCGATGTCGATATCAACAAAATCGGGCACCAAAACGCGATGCGGCTCTTCAACTACGACCCGTTCACAGCTCTCGGCGGACGCGACCAGTGCACCGTCGGCGCGTTGCGGGCAGCAGCTGGCGACTGGGATGTCTCGGTAGTTGCACGCGGGATCAAAGCCAGCGGCACAGGGGCGATGGACCTGCTCAGGCTAAGTACCACCCGCGACTAGTTATCAAACCGCCCGCGAACGGTGCTTCGAATCGGGCACGAGTCCGGCGCGACTCAACAACCGCAAGCTGCGCTGTTCTTCGACATCGATCACGAGTGCATCGCCTGGATCGCGATTCACAATGAAACTCACGATGCAGTCGTCGCATGCACTCGTTCGCGCCATCACACAATCACCACAATCAATCGATAGCGGCTGGGTTTCACCGGTTGCCATGACCTCGCTCCTCGCGTTCGGAACTCCGCACGTGAGACGATGACAGAGGGGTACGACACTGTCTATGGGGCCTGCTCCGCCCGGCCCTGCGAGCGCCCTGCGGACCGACTCACTCGCTTCGCTCGCCTCGGCTCCTCCGGACACCGCTGCACCGCTGCACCGCTCGCTTCGCTCGCCGTTGGCGCGTTCGAGATCGCAGGCCGACAACTCGGGCCATCGTTGTCGGTCCGTTAGGTGAGAGGTCGGGAGTCGCTCCAAATCGCCCATCCATATACCGGCACGACAAGCAGCGGAACCACGATCAGGAGCAACCACGTTCGCACGTCGAGTCGTTCGTGTGCGAAGTAGTGCAGATGCGCGACTGAGAGCAACACCGTGCCATGTGCCGCCATCGTCGATCGGATCTTGCCAGCCGACATCGCGACAAGCGGGAGCGCCCATATCAAATACCACGGCATGACCCACGCAGCAAACACCGAGAACGTTGCTACCCCGATCGCAATCGCGACGTCTTCATTCCGGTCCCCGCGTCGCCGGAGCAGTAGAACGCCGGCGATCAGGGCCGCCATCGTCGCGAACAATGCTGGCATTTTCACGAACACCTCGACGTGATGCACACTCCAGCTCGGGCCGTGAATCGGAAATGTGTTGTGGCGCGTCGCGAACAGCAGGAACGGATACCAGATCGAGGAGTTGAGATTGAGATCAGCTGCCGCGCGGATGGCCGCGGCGCATCCGGGTACTGCAACCGTTCCAGCGACAGCTGCCCCAACCGCCACTGCCACCAGCGTGAGGGCGTCACGAACCTGGCGACGTGTCAACAGCCACAGCGCGGCCGCAGCTACAGCAAGCAACGCCGTCGCTTTCACAAGGGCTGCGCCAGCGAGCGCAAGACCAGCCCATACCAGCCGATCACGCCGCAGCAGCATGACAAAGCCGAATACCCCAAGCGCAACGAAGATGTCGTTGTGCGCGCCATTGACGACACTGATCATCATCAACGGGTGAAGTCCAACAAACGCGAGCGCCGACGGCGACCGCCAACGCCTCCAGACCAACACAAGCAACGCGCCGAGACCGAACGCGGTCAACAACTGGAAGAACAAGCGCAACGGCAGCCGTTCGCCCGGGAGCAACGAAGTACCCACGATCGAAATCGCAGTGAAGAGCGGCCCGTACCGAGACGGCGTGTGCGTCCATCTCGGTCCGACGGATGCAAACAACGGATCCTTGCGAAACTGATCTGGTAGTGCCGTATAGGGATTGGCATGATGTTCGGACGCGATTCGGCCGTACATGGCATATGAATACACATCATTGGAACCGCGAGCGGGAAAGGCAACCATTGCCACGCTCATCGCGGCGAGCACCACAGCCAACATGCGCACGGGAATCGCGTTCGGCAACCTTCGCAACGAGCGAACGAGCATCGCCCATCCGACCGTCGCGGTGACGATCAGCGCAATCGCGAGTTCGCCCTTTTCCCGATATCCGAGAAAGGCGACATACAGGAGCTGAGGAATGCACGTGACTGCAAGTGCAACGCCGACATGAACATTTGCGAATGCCTCGGCCTTGGGATGTTCCCCTTTGCCATCACCCGCGGCGACCGAGGTGTCTGTTCGCGTGTCGATTACAGCAACAGTAGTGGCGAACGGGTGTCGGCTTCCGTCTCCGCACGATGTGCTGCGACTTGATCCACGGAGATCATTGCGATCCGGTGTTCCTGTGCGAACATTTCCAAATAGGGCAACCGACCAGGTGAACCGTCGTCGTGGAGCACTTCGCAGATCACTCCAACTGGCGCGAGGCCCGCGAGTCGCGCCAGGTCGACTGCAGCTTCGGTATGGCCACGCCGTTCGGCAACGCCGCCTGCGCGGGCTCGGAGCGGAAATACATGTCCTGGTCGAACGAAGTCGGACGCCACGCTGCGTTCGTCGAGCACGGCGCGGATTGTGAGCGCGCGATCAGCAGCACCGATCCCGGAACCGGCTTGCACGTGGTCAATTGTGACCGAAAACGCGGTATCGCATGTGGCGGTGCCTGGCGGAAGCATCGGGTGAATATTTAACGCGTCGAGCCGCTCTGGCGCGCACGGCATACACACAAGGCCTCGTGCCCAACGCAACATGAAGTTGATCGAGTCTGGCGTCACCCACTCCGCAGCCATCGTCAGATCACCTTCGTTCTCACGATCTTCATCGTCGACGACGAGCACCATCTCGCCGCGTCGAATCCGACGAATTGCCTCGTCAATGGAAGTGAGTGTCATCGAATGTCTCCTATCACCGGTACAGAATGTGAGGACGCGATCGCCGCGTCGGCGTTGGTGTTCATGCCGCGTGCGCCGGGAGCGTCACGATCATGCGACAGCCGTGTGGATCACGTGGTTCTGGGCGGATCTCGCCACCGTGAAGATCGACAATCCATCGAGCGATCGCCAGGCCAAGCCCGGCGCCACCGTCGCGCGTCGATCGTGCGGAATCCGATCGATAAAAACGCTCGAAGACCAACTCGGTTTCAGCCGCCGAGATCCCGGGACCATTGTCGGCGACCTCGATGCGGATATCGCCGCCTTCGCGACACGCATCGACTGCGATCGTGCCACCTGGTGGCGAGTATCGCACAGCGTTTTCCACAAGGTTGGCAACAACTTGATGCAATCGTTCTGGGTCACCATCGACGGTCAGATCACGCGGTTCCACGGCGATGCTGATATTCGCGTTCGGCAACGCGAGCCGTGACTCTCGGGCGGCGAGTTCGAGCATCGGCCATATTTCGAACTCGCGGCGATCGAGCGGGACCGTGCCAGCTTCCAAGCGTGACAAATCGAGGAGCTGCTCGACCAGCCGGCCGAGCCGTTCGGTCTGCAACAACATCGTACTGATCGTTTCGGCGTCGGCGACTTCGATTCCGTCGGCGATATTTTCAAGTTTCACCTGCAGCGATGTCAACGGCGTGCGGAGTTCGTGACTCACATTCGCCACCAAATCGCGGCGGACGCGATCGGTCTGCGCAAGTTCGTGCGCCATCAGGTTGAAGCTGTGCGCAAGCCGACCGATTTCATCGCGTGAATTCTCGACGACCCGAGTATCGAACTCGCCGCGTGCGATCGCCTCAGACGCGCTGGCCATTTCGCGCAAGGGTTCGAGCGTGCCGCGCGACAGGATCCACACCACCGCAAGTGCCACCCCACCCGCGAGCACGCCAGCAAACGCAGGCCAGAGCACCCACCATTTCAACGTCGCATAAAAGGTAGCGACGGTCACACCCACCGCGGCAATGATGATGACGGCGAGGCGCAACTTCAACGTTGGCAATGCACCGAGCGGGTTCGAACGATTCATGAAGCGACGGCTATCTCGTCGATCGCGTACCCGACTCCATGGACAGTACGTACGACGTCGGCGCCGAGCTTGCGACGAACCGAACGCACATGCGAGTCGACCGTTCGCCCACCGGCCGGAAAATCGTATCCCCAGACATCTTCGAGGAGTTCCTCGCGGGTCGATACGCGGCCTGGTCGCCGACCGAGATGACATACGAGTTCAAATTCGGTCGGCGTGAGGTGCACGTCGGCTCCCGCGACCGTCACCTTTCGGGTCGCCGGATCAAGTTCGATTGTGCCGATGCGAAGCAAACCGCTCAGGTCTTTCGACGGCGTGCTCACCCGTTCGGCACGACGCATCAACGCGCCCACGCGAGCGACGAGTTCGCGAGCGCTGAACGGTTTGGTCATGTAATCGTCGGCGCCGACGCTCAGGCCAATCACAAGATCCGCTTCCGAATCTCGGGCTGTGAGCATGAGCACCGGCACCCAGCGGTCGCGCTGGATGCGGCGACACACCTCCAAACCATCGAAGCCCGGAAGCATGAGATCGAGCACAACCACATCCGGACGGATTCGGTCGACCATTTCGACACCTGACGGGCCATCGTAGGCAATTTCGACCACGTAGCCCTCGCTGCGAAGTCGCGCAGCTATCGGCTGTGCAATCGACTCTTCATCTTCGATCACCGCAACGGTGCGCGTCGCCCCGGCCACAACCACAAGGTTACGGAGTGCATTTCAAGGAGTTGACGCCACAGTGTGGAGAAAACGTGCAGATAGGTCATTTGCGGCCACCAGGGTGCGCGATTAGCTGTCGTGCGCCGGGTGGTGGTCGCTGTGCTCGGAACGATCCGTCGATTCGGATGTGTGGGAAGTCGAAGCGGCCGTCAATGGGCGACTCGTATTTTGGGTCGTCGACACAGTCGGCGGCACCGTGACGCTGGTGGCAGTCGTCGGAGAACCTGCCGTCGAGTCGGAGGGTTCGTTCACCGAGGTAACGGTGCGACCCGTGGTGGGTGTTGCCGCGACACGGTGCTTCGGAACCGAACCCCGAACGGTCGCGCTGGATATCGATTGCGAATTGATCGGCTGCACAAACCGCACCACCGGATCATGACTCGCTCGACTCAAGATGCCGAAATTCGCCGAGATAGCAGCGACGCCGCAAACAAAGGGAATTGCGATGACGCCGAGCGCTATCGAACGTCGCGGACCTCGCATTCTGGAAGCCTAAAGAATGGGGTACACCACTTTCGCCCATGAGTCGGTAAAGATTCAGCGTAGGAGAGCCCACCAGAAGGCTCTGACGCGCGACGGTAGACAACATGAACATCCTCCTGGTCGAAGACGACAATTCCATCGCCGAGCCGCTCACACTTGGTCTCGAGCGCGACGGATTCACCGTCACGCGCGCACGCACTGGCGGTGAGGCACTCGCAATCGAAGAACCAGAATTTGTGTTGCTCGATCTCGGCCTTCCCGACTGCGACGGCGCCGACGTGTGCCGTGCGTTGCGCGGTCGTGGAGATACGCCGATCATCGTGATCACAGCCCGAGCGGACGAAATCGACCGAGTGGTGTTGCTCGAACTCGGAGCCGACGACTACATGGTGAAACCGTTTGGATTTCGGGAACTGCGCGCGCGCATCAGGGCCGTGCAGCGCCGTTCGCAGCCTCGTGTCGAATCATCGCCCGCCGTCGGGACAGAACGGCTCGAAATTGATCGTCGGACGCGCCGCGTGTTGCTCGATGGCGAAGAAATGCAGCTCACGCCAAAGGAGTTCGATCTTTTGGCCTTCCTCGCCACCGACCCCGGCGCGGTACATACCCGCAACGACATCCTCGAAGGCGTATGGGACACGCATTGGTACGGCCCCACCAAAACGCTGGATGTGCACGTCGCGGCGCTGCGAAAAAAGCTCGGCGATCCTCGCTGGATCGAGACAGTCCGAGGCGTAGGCTTCCGCTTGCTCCAACCCGATTGAAGTGCTTTGAAGTCTGACAATTTCGCGCCATGACCCGACGACTCCTCGTGAGCTACCTCACGATCACCGCATTTGTGCTGCTCATTCTCGAAGTACCGCTCGGAGTGACGTTCCAAAACAGCGAACGATCGCAATTGGTAGCAGGACTCGAAAACGACGCCCGCAACTTCGCCGCGTTCTCCCAAGATGTGTTGTCGAAGACCGAGACGACGGCGTCGAAGCCGAAACTGCAAGAGCTGATGAACGGGTATGCCGCTCGATACTCGGCACGAGTTCTCGTCGTAGACCGCAATGGCAACATGGTTGCAGATACCAGTACCACCGATTCCGATACCAACTATCTCACGATCGACCGACCAGAGTTCAACAAAGTACTCAACACGACACGGCCATTGACGGTGGCAATCGAACGGCACTCGTCGCAACTTGGCCAGACACTGATCTTCGTTGCAGTCCCGGTGATCTCAGGGGACCGACTCCTTGGCGCCGTGCGGATTTCCTATCCCGCCAACAACCTTCGAGAACGGATCCGCAACAACTGGTTCGCGCTTGGATTACTCAGCGTGGTCGTGCTCGGTGCAGTTGCCGTCGTCGGTTCTCTGCTTGCGAGGTCTGTCACGCAGCCGTTGCGAAGTGTCGAACAGGCCGCTGCGACGCTGGCCGCGGGCAATCTGGCGGCGAGGGCACCGGCCGAAACCGGACCACCAGAAACGCGCCGCCTCGCCAAGGAGTTCAACGATATGGCCACCAGATTGGGCGCGCTGATCGGCGCCCAACGTGCCTTCGTGGCCGACGCATCACACGAACTACGGACACCGCTCACTGCGCTGCGCCTCCGTATCGAAAATCTCGAGTTCGCTGCAGCCGAGGCTCTCCCCCACGAGGTCGACGTGTTGTCGAGTGAGGTGAGCCGACTGGCGCGCCTCGTCGAGGGACTGCTGTCGCTTGCGCGCGCCGATGGTCAACGGCCAGAACGCGAGACCGTGCAACTTCAATCCGAAATTGCTGCGCGTATTGAGGCATGGGAGCCGTTCGCGGCGGAGCACGGCATCACTATTTCATCGCCGGAGCCGTGCCAGTTGAGCGTGCTCGTAGTGAAAGGTGCGCTTTCGCAGATGCTCGACAACTATCTTGCGAATGCGCTTGATGTCGCTCCGGACGATTCGACGATACGGGTGCGGATCACGTCGAACACCACTTCGGCATCAGTCCACGTGATCGACAACGGACCCGGTATGGCCGATCATGAACGCACCAGGGCATTCGATCGCTTTTGGCGCGCCCCAGGATCGGCCCAAGGCAGCGGTTCCGGGTTGGGTCTTGCAATTGTGCGCCAACTTGCTGAAGCGAGCGGCGGATCCGCAAACCTCAACCGGGCTCCCGAGGGCGGGATCGATGCCTCGATCACGCTTCCACTCGCTGGTGTCCGCCAACCCAGGCTCCACGCCACAAGCCGCTAGCGACCAGCGATCGCTACGGTCGATAGTGTCGCCTGCCATGGCCACACCTGTCGCGGCATCGATGAGTCGAGCGTTGCGACACGCGTTTGGAAGCGAAGTGTCGGTCGATTCCTTTCGTCGTGTCAGCGGCGGTGCCTCACGGGAAACCTGGCTCTTCGATGCGCATGTCGGCGACGAGTCGTACCCGCTGGTGCTGCGCCGCGACCCTGGAGCTTCGGCAGGCCACACCGAACGATCGACTGAATTTCAACTCCTTGCGGCGGCGGCATCAGCTGGCGTTCCCGTCCCAACAGTGCGGGTCTTACTCGAGCCAGACGACGGCCTCGGTGTCGGTTTCATTATGGATCGGGTCGACGGCGAGACGATCCCTCGCAAGATTCTGCGTGACGATACGTTCGCGAACGCTCGGCCTCGACTCGCTGCGCAATGCGGTGCAATCCTCGGCGCGATCCATTCGGTCCCCCTCCACACGTTGCCGTCGCTGGCGACCCAAGGTGCCACCACACAACTTCATCAATACCGGGCAATCCTCGATACATTTGGTGAACCGCATGCAGCATTCGAATTGGGATTGCGCTGGATGGAGGAACGGGCCGCGGGCCTTCCGTCCGGCCCCAGTCATGTTGGCCTCGTGCACGGCGATTTCCGCAACGGCAACTTCATCGTCGGTCCGGACGGAATCCGTGCAGTACTCGACTGGGAACTTGCACACCTTGGAGATCCCATCGAGGATCTCGGTTGGCTGTGCGTTC
Source organism: Acidimicrobiia bacterium (assembly GCA_038228615.1). Taxonomy (GTDB): domain Bacteria; phylum Actinomycetota; class Acidimicrobiia; order IMCC26256; family PALSA-610; genus F1-120-MAGs023. The sequence continues at coordinate 14,557 of JBBRPC010000055.1, forward strand.
GCGCGTGGCGTTTCGGCAATACAGCCAACGCAGTCGGCGGCTTCGGCACTATCCCATCGTTACTCGACGCGTACGAAGCCGCAGGGGGACGCCGTCCGAGCGACGACGAACTGCGCTTCTGGATAGCGCTCGGGACTCTCAAATGGGGAGTCATCTGCTTGGTGCAGGCGTTCACCCATCTCAACGGACTTGTCCGATCGGTTGAACTCGCCGCGATCGGTCGGCGAGTCGGCGAAAATGAATGGGATCTTCTGAACCTGATCAACGGGGAGTGGTGAAATTCAAATGCAGGACCGTCCCACAGCGTCCGAACTTCTCCAAGCAGTCGGTGAATTTCTTGAACACGATGTCTTGTCCGCCGTGGAAGGACGCGTCGCGTTCCTCACCAAGGTTGCGATGAACGTGGTCGCCACCGTTCGAAGAGAACTTGAACTTGGAGTCCAGCACGACACCGCACAGCGCGAACGCCTCGTCGCGCTCTTCAACCGCGACGGCACCACTGCCGAACTCGAGCGCGAACTCGCAGCCGCGATCCGTTCGGGGGCGCTCACCGACCGACAACACGCTGCGGCGGTAGCCCATGTCACTGCGACAGTTCGGGAAAAGCTCGAGGTTGCCAACCCGAAATATCTCAGTCAATAACATCGCCGTATGCGCATCGCGACTTGGAACGTCAACTCCCTGAAGGCCCGGCTTCCACGAGTCGAGGAGTTTCTGAGCTATGCCAACGTAGATGTGTTGTGCCTTCAAGAAACGAAACTCGCCGACAAGGCATTTCCGTACCTCACCTTCCAAGAGCTCGGCTACGAGTCGGTGCACCATGGTCAGGGCCAATGGAACGGTGTCGCGATACTCAGCCGATTGGGGATCAGCGATGTCCTGAACGGCTTCGGCGCTGACATCGTTGATCCATACGCAGGCGATGCCCGGTTGGTAGCGGCGCGTTGCGGCCCTATCACCGCCGTAAGTATCTACGTTCCGAACGGACGATCGGTTCCTAGCGAGTTTTATGACCGGAAGTTGTTGTGGTTCGAAGAGCTCCGTAATTGGCTCGACCGTCACTACACACCGCACGACGCTGTGGCAGTGCTCGGCGACTTCAATGTTGCGCCAGAAGACCGCGACGTATGGAGCGTGCAGGCCTTTGCCGAGTCAACCCACGTGACGCGTCAAGAACGAGCGGCGGTTCAATCGCTGTGCGATTGGGGGATGGTCGATACGTTTCGAACTGTGCATCCCGACGCGCAAGGTTTGTATTCCTACTGGGATTATCGGGCTGGCGATTTTCATCAACACCGCGGCATGCGAATCGACCTTGTGCTCGCCACCAAACCGATCGCGAGTGGCCTTACCTACGCAGTTGTCGACCGCAACGCCCGAAAGGGAACACAACCGTCAGATCACGCACCCGTGATCATCGATTTAACTGCACCGTAAATTTCAGTTTCGGAGGGCGACGCTGAGAGGCAAGCACCACATCGATTGGATCAACCACGTCGGAGACACTCTCTGGCTCGATGCAGCACAGCATCGCGACGTCGGCCGTCACATGGTCGCCCCGCAAGCCTGCGTGCTCCAGCACGACACCCAGTCGGCCATTCAGCAACTGTTCAAGAATTGCAGGCAGCGCCTCGGGATCTCGCACCATCCACGAATGGCCTGCGCCTTCGACGGCAACAAATGTCGCCTCGAGTCGCGCTGCAGCATCGTGCGCGGCGCGTTGCGGTACCAACAGATCGTGATCGGCTTGAACTACGAACGCCGCCACCTTCGCGCGACGCAATCGCTCGAGCGCTGCGGTGCTCGGACCTGAGCGCAAGACCGCGCCGCCAGCAATCAAACCGTTCCACGGACCGGTGATCAACGACGTGATCGATTGGCGCGCCCGGCTTCCGATCTTGATCGCCTGCCCGCGATCAACAAGCGCTGGCAACGTTGACGCAACATCAATTGCCGCTGCTGCTCCGTACACAGCCATCGCGGGTGGAAACCACCGCAGCCAACGACAGAGGTCATCCCATGGCTGCCCAACGATGGGATCGAGCAAAATCGCGGCGATGCATCGTTGCGGGTTTTGCGCTGCAAGTTCAGCAATGATGCGGCCGCCCATCGAGTGGCCCATAAATACGGCGTGTCGAATGCCGAGTTTCGCCACCGCCGCATCGACAACGTTGATGAAGTCGTCGAGGCTCGCAGTGGGGTGCAAACCGGCACTTGCACCGTGGCCGGGAAGATCGATCGCGATGACCCGAAAACCGAGTCCGACGAGGCGGGCCAGCGTCTGTGCGTACAGGAGCGACTCAACACCGAACCCGTGCACCACGACCAACGGCACGCCGCGGCCAGCAGCGGCAACTCCTACCGCGCGACCGTCGACATCGATGACGCGTCGAACGAGGCGAACCGGCGCACAGCGCGTGGCTTCCATGGCTTCCCCATCGGCAGCAAAGCCCCATCGCACAAGGCGCAATCGAGCGCCTCAGGCCTTGTTCTTGATGGCCTCAATCAGCGCAGGCACAACCTTGTTGACGTCACCAATGATGCCAAGGTCGGCAACGCCAAAGATCGGTGCCTCGCCGTCCTTGTTCACAGCGATGATGTTGTCGCTGTTTTTCATCCCAACGAGGTGCTGCGTCGCGCCCGAAATTCCTAAGGCCACATAGACCTTCGGCTTCACCGTCTTGCCCGTCTGGCCTACCTGTAGCGCGTAGGGCACCCAACCGGCATCAACGATCGCACGCGACGCTCCGAACGCACCCTTGAGCGCCTTGGCGAGTTCCTCAACGAGCGGTTTGTACGACTCCGCGGAACCGATACCCCGGCCACCAGAAACCACGACCGACGCTTCTTCGAGCTTGGGGCCGGTTTGTTCTTCTTCGAAACGCTCAAGCACCTTCGCTTCGCCAGCGCGACCCGAATCGACGCCATCTACTGCGACGACACTCGCGGCGCTGCCGCCAGCCGACTCAGCGGTGAACGACTTCGGACGAATACCAATGATGGCAACACCGCCGTCGTTCAACGTGACGTCGACCATCACTGTGCCACCGAAAATTGCGGTGCCAAAGGTCATCCCGTCAGCAGACGTCAGGGTAAAGCCATTCGTCAACACTGGGCGGTCGAGTTTGACTGAGACACGCGCCATCGCGTCGCGACCGTCGTAACTCTGCACGAACAGCACGGCGTCGGGGCTGTGGTCGTTGACAAGTTTGGCGATTCCAGCCGCCGCGACCTGACCTGGAAGCCCGTCGCCTGGGTTGATGACATACAGCGTCGTCGCGCCATATTCGCCAACCTGTGCTGCCACCGCATCACCGGCAGTACCGGCGTAGATCGCCTCGACGTTGGTCGCGACCTCGCGCGCTTTGGTGAGGAGCTCAAGCGTTGCCGTGGTGACTTTGTCGCCGTTCGCTTCGGCGTACACCCATATTTTGTTCAGCGTCATCGCAGTCAAACCTCTCAGATCACCTTGAGGTTCTCGAGGAACCCCACGATCTTTTCGAAACCGGTACCGTCGTCTTCAAACT